>NZ_LR701554.1:0-9039 GCF_902498795.1 Hoeflea sp. EC-HK425 | reverse complement strand
CGGAACCTCGTCGGCAAACGATCTGGTGTGCCCGAAAGGGGCACCGATCGAAGACCAAGAATGAACGAAATCAGTCGTATAGGGATTTTTGGAAAAGGGATTGACGCCCGCGCGACTAGAGACCCGACCATAAGGTCAAGGAGATAGTGCCGTTACAGGTCGGCACTCGTACCCGTGTACAAGGGTTTCCACGCCCTAAAGCAGCGCGTCACTGCTTCATCCGTGAGTCTAGGCGATCACGCTGCGCGGCGCAAACATTCAGACGCAAAAATGCCGACTGAATTCAGTCCGAAGATAAGATTCTGAACATGGTTCCCCCGATACCCGCCAACCGATATCGCTGGAATTCATCACGAGGGAAACTGACAGCGGGTTGTGCTGCGCCGACGGAGAGTAAACGCCATGGATGAGACCACCGAGACGATGACGATTTCCAACCGAAGCGATTTCGCCCTTTGGGCCATAGAGAGGGCGAAGGCGATTGTCGCCGAGGAGGGTGGCAACCTTGCGATCGCCACCCGGGACCAGAGCGACGATGAGATTGCCGCCTCGGCCAATGCGCTTGGCCAGGCCATCGTCAACGCCCTCCTGGAAGTCTTCGACGGCCTGATGCAGGAATAGGAACGCGCCTACCGTTCGGCCCCGTCCCGGTCATTGCCGCGCTGTCGCTCCTGTTCCGACCGCCGCAAGATCTGCTGGCGCTGCTCGTCCTGGGCAGCCTTCGACGCACCGGCCTGCTCTCGCGCCGCGCGGGACGCGCGGCCGGCGGCAATTGCCTGCTGCTGAGCGGCAATCGCGGGATCGACGGTTGCCGGCGCCGGTCGGTCCTGGGCGCGCGCCTCGTCGATGCGGGCCGTCGGCGGCGTATCCCCTGCCCCCGCTGTGTCGTTGACCGAGCGCATCTGCTGCATCTGGATGTCGCGGCGCTGCTCTTCGAACAGCGCGGAGATTTCCTTGCGCATCTCCTCGACGGCCTGACGTTCTGCGCTGCTGTCGACCATCGTCTCCAGGCGGTCCATGGATTTGTTCGCCCGCGAGACGCGCTCGTCGAACTGTTCCAACGATAGGGGCATGGCCTTTTCCTTCTGCTGTTGAATGGTCGCGATCAGGGTTTTGAATTCCGCCAATGGTTCGTCCGGCGACGAAGCCGACTCCTCGGCCAACGCATCGAATTTCTTCTGCAGCCACGGCGACGGCGCACCATGCGTTGCGGAGCCTGCCGCCTCGATGACGACCGCGGCGCGCAATCCATGCGCAAGCAACCGCGCCTGAACATCTACGGCGACGGAACGCGTCTCCGGACCGGGGCCAAGCTCGTCGTTCTGCTTGGCCAGCTCGCGCTCGATCTTGCTGACGCTCGCAGTCGTGGGCGCCAGGACCTGGACGGATTTCCCCTCGGAGGAAATCAACTTGGCCTCGACGCCGACGGCCTCCTCGACAATCACCGCCATCGTCTCGCGTTCCATGGCCTGTTCGACGTCCAAACGGAGAAGGACGAAGCCGCTGGCCCGAGCAGCGGTATGCCGTGCTTGAGCAGTGGTCGCGGCTGCGAACCGGTCGGCCGCCGCGATCACCGAAGGCTCCGCGCCGGCCCGCTGCAGGGCGCTCGCGGTCGCCTGCCATTTCGGGGCAAGCGCGAGGTTGCCATTGGTGAGCGACGCACGGTCGACGACGCCGGCGCGCTTGCGTTCGACGCGCTTCGTGACCGCCGGCGTCTTGAGATAGCGCGGATCTTGTCTGCCGCGTGCATAGGCGCCGGCCTGCGCCTGGCTATAAGGCCGCGTGGCGGCCACATCCGCGCGCCGGGTGGCGACCATGGCGATGCCCTGCTCCCGCGCCTTTGCCGCGAAGCGCTCGCGCCATTCGTACAGCTCCGGTTTGGTGAGCCGCAGCGCCTTGCCGACATCGTCGCGCGCCGAGATCATCGCGTGGACATGAACATGCCCGGTTTCCGGGTGATGGGCGGTGATCCAGCGATGCCCTGCGACCTGCTCGCTGAGAAAATCCCGAACGGCGCGGCTCATCGCCTCCGGATCGGTTCCGGCGCGCGCGGAAAAAATGACATGGAAAGCATTGCGTGGCTCGACGGTGCGAATATGCGAGGACCAGGCCCGCCAGATGCCGTCGGCCCTGTCCTTGACGCTGGAGCCGGACTTGACCGGATCGCCTTCGCTTGTGGTGATGGCCTTCTCCGTGCGCAGGAACTTTTCGAGGAAGTAGCGGCCGGATTTTTCCGATACCGCCGCCCCGAGAATACGGACCTCGGCGGAGACGCCGGTGTCGGCCAGACGGCGAGCAAAGTCCGCCTCCGCATTTTCGACGACGCGCGCCGGCCCCTCGCCCTTCTCGCGGGCCTTCAGCGCGCCGGCGATCCGCTTGGCCGGCAGATCGGTCACCGCGAAAACAGAAACCTGTCCGTGGGCATGCCGGGAGTACAGGAACGGTTTCGAGTTGAAGGCGGCGTTCAGGGCGTCGTGAAGGGTGGCATCATCGACCTCATCGGCAAGCTTCATGGAGAAGTTGGCCAGCGCGTTGACCGCATATGCCTCGCGGAAATCTGCAGCCCATTCGGCGAGCGCCGCCGCCCGGTCCTCCCGGCTGGAAATCGCAACACCGTCCTGATCGTAGATCGAGATGTCGACCTTGCCCTTATCGCCGTTTTCCGTTTCGACCTCGCGCGTGCCGAGATAGGTCATCAGGCCGGCGGCCGACGCTCGGCTGGACACGGTCGACGTCACCTTGATCACGACCGGCTGTGCGCCGGCGGCGATTGCCGCCCGGCTTACCGTTTCGGCTGAAGCACGACCCATTGCCGCCTGTCGCGGGGCGGCCGGCGCGGTCGCGGCGGAACCGCCGCCCCCTCCCCCGCCGGCCGACGTCCGCAGCTCGTCCTCGTCTTCGCGATTGCCGCCACCATCCAGGCAACCGACGAGCGCGATGACGCCCTGTTGCGATGACGCCGGCGCCTGCAGGATGGATGCGATCGTCGGCTCATTTTGGGGGCTGGAAGCCCCGGCCGCAGCTTTTTTCGCGATTCCCGTGGCAACGAAGCGCTGTCCCGGTTCCCTGGCCGACAGAGCGACACCACTGGCTCGCCGCCGGCGCAGTTCCTCTTCCTCGTCTATCAGCGAGGCCGCGCGGCGAGCGGATAATGCCTCGATCTCGAAGAGTAGACCGGACCAGTCATGCGCCATGGCCAGCTCCCTTCCGCTGCTTGCGGCTGATGCACAGCATCAGATCAACGTCGGCGCGCAGCCGAAACACACCGCCGGCGAGCTTGCGCAGAGCGGCTTCGAGATGTGGTTCGTAACCGACCCGCCCCTCGTTCATCGCCCTGACCGCCTGATTGAGGTTGATGCCGATGCGTCGAAGTTCCTCATTCGTGCCACGCAGGGCGTCTGCCTCGGCCGGTCCGACCGGGAGCGGCAGGCCCGCTTGCTCGCGAAACAGCAGCCGGATGACGTCGCTGGCGGTGCGGCTTTCTCCGCAAAGCGCGGTGAGCGCCTCGCGCTCCTCCGGCTGAAGTCGGACCCTCACCACCTCGCTGCGCATGTCTTCCTTCCCGCTTGCCACGTTGCCGGAGGCGACCCAGAGCGCCAGAGGCGCGAACTACTGCCCTGCCGGAGGCGGGGCAACGTCGAGTTTGTACCACAAACTTGACTATCCTGCCACAGATAACTAAACTATATTTTATTCATCAAAACAGCTTCAAACGGACAAGCGCTCTCGATCCCCCGGCCACGACGAGGCTTCACCGCCGATGCGCGTCACATTAACAATTGCCCGTTGTTCGTGCTCCAATTAACAGCGGCATCGCGGTTAATTGGCAATTACTCATTGACAACGGTTAGTTACCAACGGGCAATTGCTCATTATCAACGGTCAATTGATGATTATCCGTTCACCGTTGCCCGTTGTCAGTGGGCAGTCATCAATCGTCAGTCATCAATGGGCAATGAACAACGGGCAGTGATTTCGTTGCGGAAAGGAGGCACAGGAGTTAAGTATAATTTACTTCAACGAAGGAGCCACAATGATCGTCACCATCGCCAACCCGAAAGGCGGAACCGGGAAAACCACGCTCGTCCGGGCGTTGTCAGGAACGGCCGCCCATGCCGGCAACGACGTCTTCCTCATCGACGCCGACAGCCGGGCGAACACGATGCGCTGGGTCACGATGTCAAAGCAGATGAACGTCTGGCCGGACCGGCTGGAGGCGGAAAGCTGCCTCGACCCAAACCGAATCTACAAGATGGCGCTGGAACGCCAATTCGAAGGAAAGATCGTCTTTATCGATATTGAGGGAACGACGAACGAAAACCTGTTCGCCGGTCTCTACTGCGCCGACATCGTTCTGATCCCGTTGCAGACGACCCAGGACGATGTCGTTGCCGGCATGCAGCTCGCGCTCAACCATATTCCAGTCGTCGAGGAAGACCAGAAGCGCAAGCTGCCGGCGATAATCGTGATCAACCAGCACGATCTCGTGACCGGCCGCGCCAAGGCCCATGAACCGCTGCGCGAAATCCTGCGGGAGAGCGGCGTTGCCCTTTCGTCGCAGCCGATCGCCCGGCGCGCCGCCTATCAGTCGATCGGCGCCGCCGGCACGCTCCAGACCGCCGCGAAATCCGATCCGAAGGCAATCGCCGAAATGGAAACGCTCCTCGACGAGCTGCTCACCCTCTATAGGTCGACGGCGAAAGAGGCTCTGCTATGACCGAAGGATCGGACAGCAAGAACCTCGTCCTCGGGCTGATCTCGACCGGCCGCGACCGGCCATCCGTGCGCGAAAAGCCGGTGGCCTCCGCTCCCCCGACGACGACTGGCGATGATGCCGGCGAATCGCCTATAGCGGCGGGCGCCCGGACTCGGTTCCGCGACCTGGTCGCCAAGGGCGAAAGCCGCGATCCCATCGCCGGCAAGCGCTTCCGCGATACCGAGAAGGTCACGACCGGCATCCATATCCGTGTTGAGGTCCACAAGAAGCTGAAGATCCTCGCCGCAATCGAGCGACGCAAGTTCAACAGCTACATCGAGGAGGCGATCGACGACTATCTCGTGAAGATCTCCGATCGGATTCCCGACATTTCGTGATAGGGCCGAGATGCGGAAGCGGACTATCATGCGCGCCGCTTCTCGTCTCCGGCATTTGCTCGCAGCGCCGCCATCAGCATCGGCCCAAGGCCGAATTCGCCACGTGCAGCCTTGCGGGTGAGATCGCGCAGATAGCCGCCGGGCGACGTGATATGTTCGGCCCGCTCCAAGATGCAGGCAACGGCGATCGCGGCGTTTTCCGGTCCCATCACCCCGCACGCCTCCTCATAGGCCGATGGACTGACCCCCAGCATCGATCGAACCAGGACAGCGGTCGCCATCAGGTCGCGCCAGCTCTCAATTCGGCCGGCGGCCGCGTAGTCGGCAATCTGCGGGCACGCCCTCAGCACCAACGATAGCGGGAATGCCTTCAGTGGTTCTGCAATTCGTTTCGGTTTCTGGCTCGACATTTCGCCCTGCTCTTTTTCAGAGCTAGGTTCAAGTTCATTGAAGGATTCGGGTTTTGAATTCTGTATGTGACATCCGTCATGGCGGTCATTGACGTCCGTTTTTTGTGCTTTTACCTGAATTTCCAAGCGGTTGATGATTTCCTCACGCAAAAGCTCCATTTCTTCGAGCACAGCATCGACGTCTTCGCGGCGAGGAGAGCGTGGAAGGCGGGCCATCAGGCCGATGAACATGGTCTCGATCGTCGCCCAATCGCCATCTGCGCCCTCTTCCATCGCGGCTGAGATCAGCTTGCGGACGTCGCGCCGGCAAAGCGACAGAGCTTCCTTGGCGCGCTTGAATCGAAGGCGCTCCGCGGCGACCTGTTGCGCGAGGTTCGCAAGCTCGGCAGCGCGAGCAAGCAGGGGTGCCAGACTGAAGCCATAGGCGGCCTCAATCTCCCCTCCCCTGCCCCGATGTGCGTAGCGCTTGCCGTTCGGGCTGTCGCGACGTTCGATCAGTCCGGCGTCCACCAGCGCGGCAAGATGCCGGCGCAAGGTTGTGCCGGCAATACCGTGGGCGCGCATGGACAACTGGCTGTTCGAAGGGAACACGACGAGGCCGCCGCTTTCATCGCAAAGTTCATCGCTCGGATAAAAGCTCAGCAGCGCCTGCAGCACGGTGAACGAACGATCCTGCAAGCCGAAGACGTCCTTCGCCTCGCCGACGTCGTTAAAGACTTTCCACTTGTTGACCGCCTTGCTCGGACCGCGATCGGCTGTTTCGAGCTGGCCCTTCACCAAGGCGAGTGTCATCGGCCGCCCGTGGGGCGTCGTTACACGTCCTATCTGCATTTCCTTCACCTTTCAAAAGGCAAAAGAAATCTGCTCACCAAAACGGTGCCAAAGACTCTTGACTGTGATTCGTGGAAATGCGATTCTCGATCTTGCTACAGAATACGAGGAAGGCTTCCACGGGTTACCGATTGGGGGCCTTTTTCTTTTGCGGTTCGATCCTCTCCATCCAATCCTACGTCAAAACACCAAAACCTATCAGCTCTCCATCGAAGCCTGATACTCGCGATGAAGCTGCTCAAGTTTGCCGATCACATAATCGCCGAAGGCCGGCGACGCCTTCTCGTCGAAAGTGACATTGAGAGCCTTGGAAGATCGCTGCACCGTCGCAAGCTTCTGCCCACTTTCTGACTTGATCGTCTCCGGTTTGGGCCCCTTGCGTTTTGCGGTGAGCGCATCCATCACCTGCGCGAAGCGGTCATCGGTGTCAGCCGCATGGAATTCTCGGCTCTGAAGAAGAGCGTCAAGGGCCTTCGGCTTGCTTGCTGCGAGCTTCTCAGCCAATCCCATCCAGCGCGGCCGCCCGGCTTTCGGGGCCGGGCCGATTGCCTCGATGATCGGCCTGGGTACGGAATGAGCTACACTCATGAGCTTCGAGAGCTGCGTTTTCTCCATCCCTAACGCAGACATGATCACCTGGCGGTCGAAGCCTCGTTCTTCTAGGGCGACAGCAAACAGGCCACGCTCGATATAGCTAAGGTCGGTTCGTGATGCGTTTTCCTGACCTTGCGCTACAACCAACTCTTCGTCGGAAAGGTTTTGGACGACCGCCTTGACGGGGCGTCCCAGCGTCGTCGCTACACGCACACGCCTATGGCCAAACACAATCTGGTATCGGTCAGCCTTTTCAGGATGCGGCCGCAACAAGACCGGGCTCCTCTGACCAGACTGGCGGATCGCTTCAAGCAGTTCCTTGAACCCCTCACCGTCATCCGGGAGACGATCTGCCACAAATGAGCTGTCGATCTTATCTGGGGAAATATCGACGACCGCTGCTCCTTCTGCGATCAGAGCACGCGCCTGATCGGCGGCACTCACGATATTGCCGAGCGATCGGCCCATCGCGCCAACCGCACCGGATCGGATGTGCTGAAGTTTCTTCTCCGGAGCCATTTCCGCTTCCTGCTCGTCGACTTCGGAGTTGCCATGTGGCAACTCGCTGTCTCTCCTGGAAAGCATGGCTTTGAGCGTATCCTTGCGGCTCATGTCACCCTCCCCCAAGCCTGCTTCATCAGGCTCTCGATTTCCCCATTGACGGCGTCGAGCGACTCGATCGCTCTGTCATATGTCGTCTTGGCAAAATTCTCGCGGCCGACCTCATAGAGGGACTGCTTCGACAAACCAGCGTCGGAAATCGCTGTCGATTTCAACATCGTGTTGGTGAGCACCCTTTCGCGAAACAGCGACCGCATAAAACCGACCATCTGCGCCTGGGGACCATCAGACGGTTCGTAGCGCGTAACGACATAGCGGATGAAGTCGTAGTCGAGATCACCGCCGGCGTCCTGTACCACACCGAGGAGGTCAGATGTCATGAGGAGGAACTGGCACATCGACATGACGTCCAGCATCTGCGGATGGGCAGTGATCAACAATCCCGTGGATGCGCAAAGCGCGCCGAGTGTCAGAAAGCCGAGTTGGGGCGGGCAATCGAGCACCATCACATCGTATCGGTCCTCCACCGAACCAAGCGCCGATGCAACGCGCCCAAAAAAGGGCTCCGTGGAACGCTCTGCAAGCGCTCGCGGAGTATCGTGCTCGTACTCCATAAGCTCCAGATTACCCGGAACGAGATCAAGCCCGGTGAAGTAGGTGGGCTTGATAATCTCCGCGAGGGGGCGCCGTTTTTCGTCGTAACGGATTGCGGCGTACATGGTCTCATTCGCCTCGACGTCATACTCGGGCTGATATCCATGCAGGGCAGTCATGGAGGCTTGCGGATCGAGGTCGACAGCCAGAACCCGATATCCTTGAAGCGCGAGATATTGGGCGAGATGAGCAGCAGTGGTCGTCTTACCGCTCCCGCCCTTGAAATTGACGACGGCCATGACCTGGCAATGCTCGCCCGACCGACGCCGGGGAATGTAATTCTTGCTCTTGGAATTTTCGTCCAGGACGGCACGAATCTCGTTAATCTGGTCGAGGCTGTACCATCGTCTGCCGCCAGAACCGATACTTGGCTGAGGCCCCTTACCGCTCAAGGAAAGCTGACGAAGGTAGGCATCGCCGATGCCTATAAGCTTCGCAGATTCCACGGAGGAAAAGGACCGAAGCGTCTTTTTCGACACCGGTGGGAAAAGCGCTTTGCGCATGGCAAGTAGCTCTTCGGAAAGCGCAGCACCATCGCCCGCGATGACATCGGTCATCAACGGCTTCGGTGCCTCAGTCAGGGCGGCTTGACTACGAGCCTTCAACATAACTACGAAAATTCTCCAAAGTGGGCGAATAAGTCGTAGGCGAGAATGCTCCGAGTCGCAATCGTTGGCAAGGAAAATAGGGTTAACAAAACCTTAACGTGATTTGTTGATCGTTGCCATGCAATGAGCGCTCCTATTTTCGAGGTGTTTTCGGACAGAGTTGCCATGTGGCAACTCGCCAGAACGCCTGAAAATCAAGGGGTGTACGCAGTTGCCATTACAAGCGGCCCTCCAGGGAGAGGGATAGGGGTTTGGGGAAAGGGAGGAGGGAACCGTCCCCTTTCCCC
>NZ_LR701556.1:0-63341 GCF_902498795.1 Hoeflea sp. EC-HK425 | reverse complement strand
GACGACAGAGGCCATCCTCGGCCAGCAGTCCGGGAATTGGCCGCAAACCCGGTCCGCTCAATGAACGCGAATTCTCGTCGATCTGACGCTCAAAAGGGGCTGTCCGCCGGTGAAAAACGAGCGACATGGGTCATTCCCTCTATAATGAGCAAAATGAACGATAATGCAATCTTATCCTTCATTATAGAGGAAAGACAAGGCGTGTGGTTTGTGTCGCAATCTATAGCATAAACCGCACACCCATTATAGGATGACGGTCATGGATTCGCCCGTCACCCCTCTTGTCGCCTCGCCGATGTTCCCGGTTACTTTGCCCGGCTGGACCCTGCCGCGTGGCCGCGAGCCGGACGAGATTGCCGCCGCCGTCGCCGCCGGCATCGCTTTGAAATCGCTGGACGATCTTGTCCGCTTCGCGCCCGTTTGGGCCGGTTGCTGGCGGTCTCGCCAGGCCCTCAAATGTGCGGCTGTCGCGGTCCGGCTGATGGGGCGCAACGAGGACGAGGCGGCGTTGCGCGATGCCGTTCTGCTGACGGCCGCTGGTGACGATCCCGGCCCGGCCGGAACGGTGTTTTTGGCCTTCAAAAGGCTTTCCACCCGCAAACCCGCCTTTTCCTCGAAGGCGGTGGCGGAGCTCGCGGATTTGTTGGGTCTCGCCTGGGACGAGCGGCTCACCGCGGCCGTCGACCATGCCGACGACGCGCTGCAATCCGGCCGTCCCGCGCCGTTCGCCGCGGCGGACCTGGTCACGGCCGTCCATGCGGTGCGGCCGGATGCCGAACCACTCGCCTGGATGCTGGCCGATCTGCTGATCGCCGCGCTGCTGAAATGGGATTTTGCCGTGCCGCTGCTGATGGCCGAGCGCTATGGGCCGGCCTTCAAGACGCTTGGGGGCAGGGGCCGTGTACGTCCGGGGGAACAGGCCTTCGCTCGTGCCGTCTGTCTTGCCCTCACCGAGGCAACGGGAGCGGCCCTGCGCACCGCCGGCGAGATTGCGCGCCGCGCGGAGACGTTGCGCGCCGCGGCGCCAAAGGTCCGGACTAAAGGCGCCGGCGCCGTCATCCAGGCCCTGCTCAATGAGGACGCGGTCGCCGCCTCGGCGCCCGGCAGCAATCTCTCTCGGTGGGCGGCAACTCGTCTGTTCGACCGGCTGGAGGGCTTTGGTGCCGTGCGGGAACTGTCCGGCCGCAGCGCGTTCCGGATCTATGGGCTATGACGATGGCTGAACCGGACGCACGCGACAAAGCACGGACGCCTCGGACGAAGGACGCAAGTGAACGCTTGTTGGATCGGGAGCTGGTGGATTTGCCGCCGGAACTGCGCTGGCGCGAATGGATGCTGCGCGTCGAGGCGGTGATCTTTGCCGCGGCCGAGCCGGTTGGCCGTGAGACACTGGCGCGCGTCGTCGGCAAGGACTGCAGCATCGACCTGCTGATCGACGACCTGCAGGAAGAACTCCGTGACCGGCCCTATGAGATCGTCTCCGTCGCCGGCGGCTGGCAGCACCGAACGCGTTCGCGTTTCGCCGTTCCGATCCGGGCGTCGCAGGCCTCGGCGCGGAGTGCGGCGCCGGCGCTGTCCGACTTCGAGGCCATGGTGCTGATGGCGATTGCCTATTTCCAGCCGATCACCCGCGGCGACCTGTCGAAAATCTTCGGCAAGGAGGTCAGCCGCGACACGATCGCCAGCCTGCGCAATGCCAACTTCCTCGCCTCCGGCCCGCGCAGCCCGACGCCGGGCGCGCCCTATACCTATGTGACGACGAAACACTTCCTCACCGCCTTCGGCATGCAGACGCTGCGCGACCTGCCGGACATCGAGGCGCTCGAGGACGCGGGGTTGCTCAGCCGGAAGGGTATACAGGAGGATGCGCTAGATGCGGCTGAGGGCGAGGAGGAATAGATCTCTTCAGGCTCGTCGCGGCGTCGGGCAGACCGGGAGACCCATTCACGCTACCGCATGCTTGAAGTGCCGACGCAGGCTGGCAACCTATGCCATGTCTCCTTGACAAACAATGGGCCGTTTGGCGCAGTGATGCTATGAGCATCTATATCGATGAAAGCATCCACGCGAGGGCGAACTTTATTGTTCTGGCTGCTGTAGTGGCGAGCGAAGAACAAACCCAACAGGCTGAGAAAGCGTTATCCTCCTGTGGTTTCGTCCCCGGTCAGGACGAGTTCAAAAGCAGCATGAAAATGGCCGGAAACCCCGGTGCGCAACAGCTGCGCGATCGTTTCCAAGAGATTATCGGAAAATGCCAGATCGCATTCGGTGTGTGCTCCGTTCATGAGCGGGATCAACTTATGTCACTGGCAGGGAGAATAATCGAAGCGATCACGCATCATGGATCGTATGCCGAACAGACCGTCTATCTTGATCAGGGTATGAAATCGAATTCGGTCAAGCTGCCTGACGGCTTTACGCTGGAGATGGGCTGCGATTCAAAGTCCGTTATCGGTATCCAACTGGCCGATTGCTGCGCTCATTTCGTTTCATCCATCATTTTGGGGGAAATGGGTCTCTTCAAAAAAATGGTGCCAGCGAGCCGCGTTTATCCTGGTGATCCCGGCGAACTGGAGCTGGCATGGGAGCTTTGGGCCTCAATCCGATATGCACTGGCTGGGCCGGAACCAGCTGGCACGTTGGATGACTATGGGGATTACGAGCCGTTGAGGAAGCCTTTTGGCATGGTTTTTTCTGACGGCTGCGACGTGGCGGTTGCTCAGGCCGTTAGAAAGCGTCTGGGCAAGGTTTGGATAGGATGCATCCATTGACGGCAAATCTGCATGTTGCGTGTTGTGACGTAGGGGTTCAGTAAGACCGGCAAAACGGTCGCTTCAAACCATGGCTATCATCATGGCCGTCATGAGCAATCTGGCACACGCAGATCGGCAATATGACGGTTGCAAGGCTCTGGAAACATGCGGCTTCACTATGGCGGCGATTCGTCATCAGGAAGCCCCTGAAATTCGAAAGCGCAGCGCGCGCCTGTCGTGCGCCAGTGGAGATCCAGTTACGCAAGCATCTGCAGCCCGTGCTTTTGCACGAGCGAGAGGAGCTTGAGCGCCGGCCCGCTTGGGCGCTTGGCACCAGTTTCCCACTTTTGAACCGTCGACGGGCTCGTGTTCAGATAACGGGCAAAGACCGGCTGGCTGACATGGTTGTCCTCGCGAAGCGCCTTGATCTCGCCAGGCGACAGTTCCTGCGGGATAACAAGACAATCCTCATCGAAGGTCCGCATTGTTTCCTTGTCGATGGTCCCAGCCGCAAACATGCCTTCGACAGCGCTATGGATGGCCTCGAAGGCATCGCTCTTGAATTTGCGTTTAATCGCCATCGTGAATCTCCAACAGTGCACCGGTCTCGATTTCCGCTTCCAGATCAGCGTTCTTCTTGAGGCGGTAAAGGTCCGCGAGTTTCCGGAACGCCAGAAGCTCGTCGTCGTCGATGTTCGCCCGATCCTTCTTGGCGAAGAGATAGGCGAACACCCAGAACTCTCCGGCCTTCGCCAGAACGATTGAACGATGCATGTTGTCGTTGAGGCGCTTCTTGAAGACGCCACCGCCGAGATCGTCGGCTTGTCCAACGGCAACCTGACTGATTGCCTTCGACAATGCCTTGTCGGAGATGCGCGCCTTCTTTGCCGCCTTGGCAAACCACGCCGTTTTGAACACTCGTTCTGACATCGGTCTATGTAGCACTAAGTGCTACACCCATCAAGATTTTAATAGGAGAGCTATGCCGCCTCCCATACCTGATTCAGAATTCGGGCAGCAAGTGCGCCCTGTTTTGCGGCTTCGACGTCCACTAGTTTCGAATGTGTTGGTTTCCACGCGGAACTGAGCCGGTTTTTCCACCGAGAAGTGAGCCACCTCTGAGTATGGTTTTCTGATCAGGCTTTGGTCAAGGGATTGGCCTTTTCTCCTCTCTTCTGAGCTGCTGCGGCCGAGCTGGCCTTGAAGCGGAAGCTGTCGTTTCCTGTTTCCAGGATATGGCAACGGTGGGTCAGGCGATCGAGCAAAGCCGTGGTCATCTTGGCATCACCGAAGACGGTTGCCCATTCGCTGAAGCTGAGGTTGGTCGTGATAATGACGCTGGTGCGCTCGTAGAGCTTGCTTAGCAGGTGGAAGAGCAACGCTCCCCCTGAGGCACTGAACGGAAGGTATCCCAATTCATCGAGGATCAGGAGATCGAGGCGAACCAGGGTCTCAGCGATCTGTCCTGCCTTGCCTTTGGCCTTCTCCTGTTCGAGCGCATTGACCAATTCGATGGTCGAGAAGAAGCGGACCTTCCGGCGGTGATGCTCGATCGCCTGGACCCCAAGGGCAGTCGCGACATGTGTTTTTCCTGTGCCCGGCCCACCGACGAGCACGATATTCTGCGCCCCGTCCATGAACTCGCATCGGTGCAGTTGGCGCACCGTCGCTTCGTTGATTTCGCTGGCGGCGAAGTCGAACCCGGAGATGTCCTTATAGGCTGGGAAGCGAGCAGCCTTCATGTGATAGGCAATCGAGCGAACCTCACGTTCGGCCATCTCGGCTTTCAGCAACTGGGACAGGATCGGCACGGCCGCATCAAAAACTGGAGCCCCTTGCTCAATCAGGTCTGTGACGGCTTGGGCCATGCCATACATCTTCAGGCTCCGCAGCATGATGACGACGGCGGCACTTGCGGGATCATGACGCATGGCGACCTCCCACGATCCGGACACGCAAGCCATCGTAGCGTTCGACGTTGGCCTTGGGTTCACGCAACAAGGTCAGCGCCTGTGGCGTGTCGATGTCAGGGCCGTCAGTCGTTTTCCCATCGATCAGACGATGCAGCAGGTTCAGCACATGTGTCTTGGTCGCGACGCCTTGATCCAGAGCCAGCTCCACAGCCCTGACGACGACCTGTTCGTCGTGATGAAGCACCAGAGCCAGGATATCGGCCATCTCACGATCGCCGCCCAGGCGACGCAGCATCTGGTCCTGCAACTGTCGAAAGGCCCGCGGCAATTCCAGGAAAGGCGCACCATTGCGCAGGGCTCCGGGTTTGCGCTGGATGACCGCAAGGTAATGCCGCCAGTCGTAAATCGTTCGCGGTGGTTTGTCGTGGCTGCGTTCTATGATCCGCGGATGTTCGCAGAGGATATTGCCCTCGGCTGCAACAACCAGTCTCTCGGGATAAATCCGCAAGCTGACAGGCCGGTTCGCAAACGATGCAGGCACGCTATAGCGGTTCCGCTCGAAGGTGATCAGGCATGTCGGAGAGACACGTTTGCCCTGCTCGACGAAGCCGTCAAACGCAGCGGGGAGCGCCATCAATGCTGGCTGTTCCGCGGACCAGACGTCCGCGATCGTGCCGGGCAAGGTGCCGTGTGCTGTGTCGCGCCACAGGTCCTGGCAATGCTGTTCCAGCCAGGCATTCAATGCCGCCAGATCAGGAAAGTCCGGCATCTGTTGCCAAAGTCGCGGCCGGGCATCCTGGACATTCTTCTCGATCTGGCCCTTCTCCCAACCCGCGGCGGGATTGCAAAACTCAGGCGCAAAGACGTAGTGGTTCGTCATCGCGAGGAAACGGATATTGACCTGTCGCTCCTTGCCACGACCGACGCGATCGACCGCGGTTTTCATGTTATCGTAAATGCCGCGACCCGGCACACCGCCAAACACACGGAACCCGTGCCAATGAGCGTCGAAGAGCATCTCGTGCGTTTGTAGCAGGTAGGCCCTGACCAGAAACGCCCGGCTGTGTGATAGTTTGATATGGGCGACCTGCAGCTTCGTGCGCTCGCCGCCTATCACGGCATAATCTTCGCTCCAATCGAATTGGAACGCTTCGCCTGGGCGGAAGGACAGAGGAATGAATATGCCGCGGCTCGCTGTCTGCTGCTCAGTCCGCCAGTCACGAGCGAACGCGGCGACCCTACCATAGGAGCCGGTAAAGCCGAGAGCCATCAGATCGGCATGAAGCTGCTTCAATGTTCGGCGCTGCTTGCGCGACCTCCCGGCCTCGGTCTTCAGCCAGCCAGAGAGTTTGTCTGCAAAAGGATCAAGCTTGCTCGGTCGTTCCGGAACCGTGAACGTCGGCTCGATCGTGCCGGCACTCAAATACTTTGCGATAGTGTTGCGTGACAGCCCCGTGCGCCGGCTGATCTCCCGGATCGACTGCTTCTCGCGCAGCGCCATCCGACGGATGATGTTTAAAAGTCCCATGTGGATCACTCCGTTGCCCCCGTCGCTCACCGCGTTGGGGGAAGGTTCACATGGCTCAATTCTCAATGGAAATTATGCGCCTAACCGGCTCAGTTCTGCGTGGAAACCAACAGCCCACCGCTGAACGCTGCGTCGGCAATCAGGAGCATGCTCGAATAAAGCGCCCGGAACGGCAAGCCCCAGATGGATAGCGCCGCCATTGCGGAATCGGCATCCGCCTCGAACGCTTTCAGCGCTTCATAGGCGGCTTTCTGAAGATTTTGGGGCATCTCGGGAATCTCGGACTATCTGGCAAGTATGTTGAACGCCACGATCTATGCCGCCGGCCGATCGACTTGGCAATCCGTCTCAACCGGTGGGAGTCGGGGCTGGAAGTACGCGATGCTGCTAGGATCGTGGTTGCCCCGAATGGAGCGCCCCTCTGAAAGGCATTAACGAGGGTGGTAAGGGTTTTTGATCTTAACCAGCCTCCTCAACTCACAGCGAGTGCCCCAAAGCGGTACCTAGCAGTTGGGACTGGCGACAAAACAGAATGGTCGGCGATTCATATCCGTTCACAGGTCTGTTTTTGTTGGCTGTGGACTGTGGACTGTGGCATTGCAGCAAAGCGCGGGCACCGATTGCTGCGCCCTTACTACGGTCGTACAAGATGACTGCAAATTCCGAGGCAATCCGCCCCCTGATTCCGAAATGATCTCGCCCCCCAGTTCCGAGAATTAGTCGCCCCCTTGTTCCGAGATGATGCCGCCCCTTCGGACGGGGTGTGGCGTGGGTGTTCTGCCGGTGTGAAGTTCCTTCCGTCGATGGTGATGGGGAAGGAACGGGATGCCTGCGGAGAGACTGGAGATGCGGCGTGTCCGCGAGATACTGAGATATCGGGCCGAGCAAGGACTGGGCCACAAATCGATCGCGGTCCGGGTCGGCGCCGCGCCGTCGACGGTGCGCGAGACGCTGCGGCGGGCGACGGCTGCAGGGCTTTCGTGGCCGTTGGACGACGACATGAGCGATGCCGTTTTGGAAGCGGCGCTCTACAAGGCGGCCGGGACGAAGACGGGTCATCGCCGGGCCCCCGAGCCGGACTGGGCTGAGGTGCATCGCGAGCTCAAGCGCAAGCATGTGACGCTGCAAATTCTCTGGGACGAATATATCGGCCGTTATCCGGATGGCTATCGCTACAGCCGGTATTGTGACCTTTACCGCGGCTGGGCGATGAAGCTGCCTGTGACGATGCGGCAGGAGCATGCGAGCGGCGACAAGCTGTTCGTCGATTATGCCGGCGACACGGTAACGGTCGTTGTCGACCGGCTGTCGGGCAAGACGCGGCAGGCACACCTGTTCGTAGCGGTCCTGGGAGCGTCCAGCCTTTCGTTCGCGCAGGCGCGCTGGACCGAGACGCTTTCGGACTGGATCGAATGCCATGTTCAGGCGCTGGAGTTCTTCGGCGGTTCACCGGCACTTCTTGTGCCCGACAATGCCAAGGTGGCGATCATCAAGGCGTGCCACTTCGATCCCCAGGTCAACAGGACCTATTGCGCCATGGCGGCGCACTATGGGAGCGCCGTTCTTCCGACACGGCCGCGGCGGCCGCGCGACAAGGCGAAAGTGGAGGCCGCGGTTCGTATCGTCGAGCGCTGGCTGTTGGGACGGCTGCGCCATCGCGTCTTTTACAGTCTCGCCGAGGTCAATGCGGCGATCATGGAATTGCTCCGTGACCTCAACGACATCAGGGTCTTGCGTCGGGTCAATTGCACGCGGCGTCAATTGTTCGAGGAACTCGATCGTCCGGTTCTGCGGCCCTTGCCTGTCGAGCGCTATGTCTTCGCCGAATGGCGTATCCGGCGTGCCGGGCTGGATTACCACGTCGAGATCGAACGGCATTATTACTCCGTTCCCTATCGCTTTGCCCGCGAGCAAGTAGAGGCGCGTATCACCGCCAATACGATCGAGATATTCCATAAGGGCGAGCGGATCGCCGCGCACCGCCGCTCGAGTGGCAACGGCAAGCACACGACCATCCCCGATCATATGCCCTCGGCGCATCGTCGTTTTGCCGACTGGACGATCGAACGCATTCGACGCGAAGCCTCCGCCATGGGGCCGGATGTCGACCTCTTGTGCGAGCGCATCCTTGCCGACCGGCCGCATCCCGAGCAGGGCTTTCGCGCCTGCCTCGGGATTGTCCGCCTCGGCAGGAGCTTTGGCCGCGACAGGGTCAATGCCGCTTGCGCCCGAGCGCTGGAGATCGGGGCCCGGACCTATGGTTCGGTGCGCTCCATCCTCGACAACCACCTCGACCGGACGGCGAGTTCGAATGGAGCCGCCTCGCACGAACCGATCCACCACGAGAACATCCGCGGACCTCGCTATTACCACTAAGGAGAACGAAGAATGCTTGCTCATCCAACACTTGATCGACTGAACGCCATGGGCCTGGCCGGCATGGCCAAAGCCTTCGGCGAACTCGTCGCCAACGGCGAGGCCGAACATCTCTCGCATGCCGAATGGCTCGGATTGCTGCTCGAGCGGGAATGGAGTTCCCGTTACGACCGCAAACTTGCGGCGCGTCTCAGGTTCGCCAAGCTTCGTCATCAGGCGACCCCGGAAGATGTCGATTATCGCGCCGAACGCGGCCTCGACCGTGCGCTCTTCATGAAGCTGCTCGGGGGCGACTGGATCGGTGCTCACGACAATCTGGCCATATGCGGCCCCTCAGGCGTCGGGAAGAGCTGGTTGGCATGTGCCCTTGGCCATAAGGCTTGCCGTGACGACCGTTCCGTTCTCTATCAGCGTGTCCCTCGGCTCTTTGCACAGCTCGCGCTCGCCCGCGGTGACGGCAGATACGCCAGGCTGCAACGCACCCTGGGCCATGTTCAGGTCCTGATTCTGGACGACTGGGGTCTCGAGCCGCTCAACGAACAGGCCCGTCACGATCTTTTGGAAATCCTTGAGGACCGCTACGGCCGCCGATCGACGATCATTACCAGCCAGCTCCCCGTATCCGCCTGGCACGGTGTCATCGGTGACCCCACCTATGCCGACGCCATCCTGGACCGTCTCGTCCACAATGCCCATCGCATCGAACTCAGCGGAGAAAGCCTACGACGAAATCTGCCGCGCAAAGCTTGACACATTACTCGAACGAACTGACAACAATTACTGCCTGCAGACCCCGATGAAACAGGGGGCGAGATCATCCCGGAATCCGGGGGCGCAATCATCTCGGAACAATGGGGCGGCTTCATCGGAATCGGCAGATGACTCTGTTTCATCCGAAAAGCGGGCATAGGGGTGACGTTTTGACGCCGATCGGGCATGGTGGCGAACATGACCCGTCCAAACCAACCCCCGCTAAAACCGCCCTTCGACGACCCTGGAAATCGCCCGCCAAGTCAGCGTTTCGAGGATGTGGTCGCTCGCCTCTTTTCTGCGTGTGGCTTTGCCGTCAAGCGCGAGGTGCCGTTTCCATCCGGGCAAGCACGATATCGAACGGATCTCGTGGTTCAGGTCAGGGGCGTCAGCAGCGCAATCGAGATCAAGGCCCCTCGCAGCAGGACCCCCAACCTCAAGGATCTCGAACGAGCCGCCATCATGGTGGCCAATGCCCGTGAGCAACTTAACGCCGACCACGCCGTCCTCATCATCAGCCTGCGCCGGGAGACCATCGAAGCGCATGAGGCGATCTTCAAAGACATTACACTGCTGTGCCTCGACGATCTCTTTTCCGCGGCGCTCGAGCATGACCTTGCGATCCTCAACGAACTCGTCGATATCACCCGTGAGCTCAACTCGGGCCTCGCCGATTTTGACCGGCGGACCGACATTTCGCCGGCGCCGCCGCCGCTGCGCATCGATGCCCTCCGCACCAAGCCCGCCCCACGACATGCATCGCCGCCGCCGCCGGAAACCCAGGGCCATCGACTTGCCGAGGAACTGCTCGAAATCACGCCCGGCCGCAGCACCAAACCACAAAAATTGAGCTCGGGGCGTGCTGCTGCGGTCAGCTGGCGCCTATATGAAATCATTGCTGAAGAGTGTTTTCAGTATCTGTTCGGGACGGACCTTACCAATTGGCAGCGCCAGGATCATGTAGGTGGCAAAGACAAGCGTTTCGACGCCTTGGCTAAGGTCAGCGGAGATGATGTCTTTTCCCGAAGTCTGATCGAGGATTTCCGCACGCGCTACGTGCTGTTCGAATTCAAAAACTATGGTGTAAAGCTAAAGCCCAACGTGCTGCACGTCACCGAAAAGTACCTTTTCCCGACCGCGATGCGCTCGACCGCCATAATCCTGTCGCCGCTGGGCTTTCATCCGGATAGCCGGGAGGCGGCAAGAGGGGCGATGCGGGACGCGGGCAAACTCATCCTCGATGTGACGAGCGATGACCTAGCCACCATGCTCAGGGCGAAGGACGAGGGCAATGCCGCCGGTGCGCGGTTCGAGCCTCTACTCGACGCTTTTCTGCTCGACCTCGGCCGATAGATGTTTTCGTCAGGTTAGGGCCCCTTCTTCCAGCAGTCCTCGCCAAAACGTGTTCGACTACATCAAAATGTTCCACAACCCTAACGCAAGCGCATGAGAAATGAAATGTTGTCGCTAGTTGAGTTACAGAGGCAACAGAGCTTCTACCCCGACAGTGTCCACCAAACTCAGGGCTATGCATAGGCGCAGGCGGCATCCTTCGCCCTCTCGAAGCAATTCCCGCTAATCCTCTGTTACAAATGCTAAGCAGCACAGAAAATCGGTGGAAACCTTTCCCAACCCCTCGAAAAAGAACTCCGCAAACTCAACCCAGCTGTATTGTCAGGAGCCAGCCGCATCGGGGAGCGCTATCATGATTGCCACAAAGGAAGTCCTCGGAGAGGTGTGCGGCTATAATGAAGCGGAAGTACGTTTTCACATTCTCGATCCTCTGCTTCGAAAGCTAGGCTATGTGGGGGGCGAGGATGTTTATCTGAAGCTCGAAGAGAAGCTCGAATATCCTTACTATTACATCGGCCGGAAAAATCCGAAAAAGGACCTTCCTATCGGATTTCCTGATTACCGGGCTGGTCTAAAGGGTGCCCGCGGCAGCTTCGTTGTGGAAGCAAAAGCGGCCAATATCGCCATATCCCCGCGCGACGTTGAGCAGGCTCACTCCTACGCGGCGCATGCTGAAATCGGCGCCAACTACTTCGTCTTGTCCAACGGGCTCGAAACACTTGTTTTCGAGACTTTGAGCGGCACGCGTCACGCACCGATCGTACACTTGAAAATCGACGAACTGGACCAGCGTTTTCACGAGCTGGAAAACGTCCTCTCTCCGGCAAACCTGGGACGACATTGCAAGGTGACTTATGATCTTAAACTGAAGCTGGGCGATGGGCTCGGTTCAGCGGTCGAGATCCGATCCGGCGAGTATCAAATGGCGGATTGGGATTTCAGGATCTACGTCAACGATGTGGATCTCACCGTGCAGCTCAAGCCGAATTTTGCTCAACTCGATCAACAGCTCGAAATGCTACAACAGAATTTCGAGTTGAGGGTCGGGGAGGGCACTGTCACTCGAGACGCAGACGGCCGTATCAAGGCATTTGTCAAATTCACGGGCGCGACTAAAAATAACGAAGAGTCGATGAGGCTGATCGGCATGGATCGTATGGGCTTTTCGACCAATGAAAAGTTCCTTTCCCGGGATCCCGACGCACCGAGTGTTTTCGAGTGTAGCAGCGAATACATGGTTGCGAAGGGTACAAAGCTTCCACCGATGTTCGGAGCCGCCGTGCCGATCGACTTGGATGTTGCGGTCGACGTTTACATTAAAACACGCATGTTTTTGGAAGGCGATCAGGTCAAGGGCGACTATCTTGCACTGGCGGACTATAGCATTGATCTTCCCGGCATGGGCCGTCTACGCCTTGAGCTCGATCTCGGCGGAACCGCGAACCTGAGGCTGATGGTCTAAAGCAGAGTGACGGGATCGTATGAGCAGCTCTCGGCGAGCGTGTTGCGTTTCCCGCACAACAATTGGCGGCTGCAGCCTTGCGTAAAGCCGGCGCTACACGATTTGTGGATCAGGTCCCTAAATTACCTTTATGCCGAACCAACAATTTGCTGCATCACATTGCGTAATTTCAAACGCTTAGCGAAACCCCAGGCACGGGTTTGCGGTTCCAATCCTTTCAAGAGCTTTGGAAAGGGTGCCCGATGATCCCGTTGCCTAACCAACTTGCGAAGGCCGGCACCTGCTCTCAGGCTTCCTGAGGCGCCTCCGCAGGGCGGGTGGTGCGATAGACCTCTTCCAGGCTCATCATGTTTGAAAGGTCGATGCTCATCGGGGCAGCGTGGCCGAAGGCGCCGCGCATCAGGCAGGTTTGCGCGGCGGCTTCTGCGGCTTTTGTCAGGATGAGTTCGGGCTGGAGGCCATCGAGCAGGCCGACGAGGACGTTGGCGATGTAGGTGTCGCCGGCTCCCAGCGTGTCGATGGGGTCGACCTGTTTAGCCGGGACTTCGACGATGCCACTGTCGCCGGCGAGAATAGCGCCTTCGATACCACGGGTGACGAGGCTCCAGCAGGCGCCCGCCATGCGCGCGCGTTCGGCCAGCGCGAACGAATCTTCACGGGACGCGTCGCTGGCGGAGAAGGCGATCAGGAAGCAGTGCGGAGCCACCCGTGCGATGCGGTCAGGATCGTGCACCGTGGCGAGATCGTACGAGATTTTCGTCCCCTCGGCAAAGCGCGGCAGCCAGGCGTCCACATGGCTCGACCGGCCGGTGTGAAGGGCATCGAAATCTGAAAGCCGCGTCAGATCTGTCCTTGTCGGCGCGATGATCGAGACGCCGAGATTGGCGCCCACGAAGACCCGGTCGCCGTCCCGCGTCTCGATCACGCAATAGGCTGTCTGCCCCGGCTCAACCCGCAGCGACGAGACATCCACGCCTTCCTCGGTCAGCGCCCGGCGGATCAGGCGGCCGGCATCGTCATCGCAGACCGCGCCGGCATAGGCGGTTTCGGCGCCGGCGCGGCGTGCTAAGACGGCATGATTGACGCAGTTCCCGCCGGGAAACATCAAGTTCTGGTCGCGGTAGCAGTCGACGACATTGTCGCCGAAGGCGAGAATTCTGGCGGGACGCGGCATCGGGTAAGCTCTCCTGAGAATCAAACTGAGAACGTTCTCAGTTAAAGGATCGAGCTGAAAAAGGCAACCGATTTCGTGCGCCGCGCGCGCCGGATATCAGGAGCGATGATGAAATATGGAGGAAACGGCCAGGCCTGGTGACGGTGGCCGTCGGCATTGCCGCGAGAACGGTATGGAAAAATAACAGGCAATAAGCCCTCGCGTTCGGCTTGCGGGGAGGAATGTTCCGCCCGGAAATCAGAGCTGCGCAACCGAGCCGCGTTCGATCAATTCCGCAGGCATCAGCACGGTGCGCGGCGGATAGTCCTCGCCGCGGATGCGCTCCAGCAGCATCCGCGCGGCGGCCTCGCCCATGGCAAGCCGTGGCTGTGCGACGGTGGTGATGCCGGGACGGTGGAAACTCATCCAGTCGAGATCGTCGAAGCAAATGATCGACAGATCCTGCGGGATGGAGAGCTTCAACTCGGCGAGCGCCCGCATGGTGCCTTCCGACATGGTGCCGTCCGTGGTGAACAGCGCCGTTGGCGGCTCTGGGCTTGTCATCAGGCGCGGTACGACGGCCTGTGCGGCCAAGGTGGAATAGCTACCGGCCCGCAAAGTAAGGCTAGGGTCCACGGGCAGGCCTTCGATCCGATGCGCGCGCACGTAGCCCAGGAGGCGCTGCCAGCTCGGATAGAGCGTCTCGCTTTCGATAGGGTCGCCGGCGACGGCGCGGGCGAGGAAGGTCTCCAGCCCGCCGCTCTCTTCGTCCGCGAGTTCCGCCACGATGCCGATCCGGCGATGGCCGGCGGCGATCAAATGGCGCACGGCCTGCTCTGATGCGGCTATGTTGTCAGTCGCGACGCGATCGACCATCAGGCCCGCAACGGCGCGGTCGATCAGCACGAGTGGAACGCCCATAGCCTTGAGACTATGCAAATGCCGCGCCTTGCGCGTATCGCTCGGCGTGACGATCAGTCCGTCCACCTGTTTTTGCGTCAGAAGCTCGACCGAGTGAACCTCCTTGGGCTGCGCCTCATCGCTGTTGGTAATCAACAGGCCGAAGCCGTTGGCTTCCGCGACGTTGGAAATGCCGCGCAAAACAGAGGCGTAGAACGGGTTCTGAATATCGCCGGCGACGACGCCGAGCGTGCGGGTCTTGCCGGTGATGAGGCTACGGGCCAGCGCATTGGGGCGATAGCCGAGGCTTTGGGCCGCCTTGAGAACCTGTTCCTTCTTGTCATCGCTGGTGTAGCCGTAGCCGCCGAGCACGCGTCCTGCAGTAGCCGTGGAAACACCCGCCGCCCGTGCAACCTCTGTGATCGTTGCCTTGCTTTTCGGAGCCACGTGGCCATTCCTCTCACAAACTGATCTGCCGAACTGAGAATCTTTTCATGTCTCGTCGGGAAAAATCGGCAACTCTTTATGGGTGTTAGCAGATCGACGGGGGTTTTCAAAGGCTTTGAGCGCGATGTCTTGATAATACGGCGCTTGACGGCAGGGCAATCTCCGTGTCTCATATGTGAGAACGTTCTCGTTAATTTTTCAAGGGGAACCAGAGAACGGAAGTCCGAGCCCGCCGGGTTCGCTACAACAAGGAGGTCGTCATGTTTAAATCCATTCTGGCCGGATGTGTGCTGAGCGCCGCGCTGGCGATGCCGGCGCTGGCCGATGTCATTCCCGCGCTGCACGATGCGCTGCCGCAGGAATACAAGGACAACGGCATCAAGGCCGCGGTCTTCAACGATTGGGCGCCGGACGAGTACCAGGATGCCGATGGCCAGCTCAAGGGCTGGAGCGTCGACATCGCCAAGGAGATGGAACAGCGCCTCGGCGTGACCTTCACCTTCGAGGGCACGAGCTTCGACGCCATCATTCCGGGCCTGCAGTCCAAGCGTTTCGATGCCGGCTTCTCGTCCTTCGGTACGACGGCGGAGCGCCTGAAGACGCTCGACTTCGTTTCCCAGCGCCGCATCGGCACCTCCTTTGCCTATCCGAAAGACAGCACGCTCGACATCAAGTCGGCAGAGGATGCCTGCGGGCTGACGATCGCCGTCCTGAACGGCTCCTGGGACATCGGCCTTCTTGAAAAACTGAACGCCAATGAGTGCAAGGACAAGCCGGTCGTCATGCAGACGCATGGCACGCAGGCGCAGGCGGAGCTTGCCGTGCGCTCCAACCGGGCGCAGGCGACGGTGGGCGGATCGGTGAAGCTTGCCTATATGGCTAAACAGACCGGCGACCTGAAGGTGTCCGATCTGGTCCTGTCGCCGGTCAATAGCTGCATTGGCGTGCGCAAGGGCGATCCGCTCGGCCAAGTGCTGACGGATGCGATCCAGTCGATGATCGACGACGGCACCTATGAGAAGATCATGGCCAAGTGGGGCCTCAACGACAGCGGCATGCTGAGCAAGGCGCTGCTGATCACGGAAGAGCATCCGGCCGATCTGTGAGGCACCGTTTTGCCGCATGCAAAACCATTCCGGCCCGAAGCCCGCTTCGGGCCGGATCGGACAGGCCCGAAGCGGGCAGCTAGGAATGACGATGTCTGAAGAACCACTTTCGCGCCCCTCCATCCATGATGTGAAGCCCATTGCGGTGCCAAAGGTCGGCCACTGGATCGGCGGCGTGGCGCTTGCGATCCTCGCCGTCGTCTTCCTTCAGGTGCTCGTCACCAACAAGAACATGCAGTGGAGCGTCGTCGCCGAGTATATGTTCAACCCGGCGATCCTTTCCGGTCTCGGCATGACGCTGCTCCTGACGGCGCTCGCCATGGTGCTGGGGCTGGCGATCGGCGTCGTGCTGGCCATCATGCGCCTGTCGGCCAGCAGCGTCTTCCAGTCGGTGAGCTGGGGCTGGATCTGGTTTTTCCGTGGCGTGCCGCCGCTGGTGCAGATGATCTTCTGGTACAATCTGGCACTTCTCCTGCCGGAGATCTCGATCGGTATTCCGTTCGGCGGGCCGAAGCTCATCTCCTGGAATACCAATGAACTCATCACGCCGTTCAGCGCCGCCATCATGGGCCTGGCCTTCACCGAAAGCGCCTATGCCGCCGAAATGATCCGCGCCGGCATTCAGGCGATCAATACCGGCCAGACGGAGGCCGCCGCGACGCTTGGGCTGACGCGCGGCCAGGCGCTTCGCCGTATCGTGCTGCCGCAGGCGCTGCGCATCGTCATTCCGCCGATCGGCAACGATACGATCTCGATGCTGAAATTCACCTCGCTCGTTTCCGTGCTGGCGCTGCCCGATCTGCTCTATTCCGCGCAGATGGTCTATGCGCGCACCTACCAGACCGTGCCGCTGCTTTTGGTCGCGACCATCTGGTATCTCGTGCTCACCACCATCCTGACGGCCGTGGAACATGCTGTCGAGCATCGATTGAAATCCGAACATCGCGCGGGTGAGAAGAAATCCGGCGGCATGTTCCGCCTGTTCGCGCGCCAACGGGAGGCCCAGGGATGAACGCCGAGATGATGATCGAACCGCTGCTGAAGGTCGAGCGCCTGCGCAAGAGTTTCGGCGCCCATGAAGTGTTGCGCGGCATCGATGTCGCGGTGATGCGCGGCGACGTGACCTGCATCGTCGGCCCTTCCGGTTCCGGCAAGAGCACGCTGCTTCGCTGCCTGAACTATCTCGAAAAGCCCACGGGCGGCGCCATCTTCCTCAATGGCGAGCCCGTCGGCGTGCGCTGGAAGGGCGACAAGCTCTATGAAATGAGCTTCAACGAACTGGCCCGCCAGCGCCAGCGCATGGGTATGGTGTTCCAGGGCTTCCATCTGTTTCCGCACAAGACCGTGCTCGAAAACGTCATCGAGGCCCCGGTTCTCGTCAAACGCGTTCCGCGGGCGACGGCAGTCCAGGAGGCGATGGTACTTCTGGAGCGCGTCGGCATGAAGGAGCGGGCGAGCTATTATCCCTCCCAGCTTTCCGGCGGGCAGCAGCAGCGCGCGGCAATCGCCCGTTCGCTGGCGATGAAGCCGGATGTAATGCTGTTCGACGAGCCGACCTCGGCGCTAGACCCGGAGCTTGTCGGTGAGGTCCTGGCCGTCATGCGCCAGCTCGCTGACGACGGCATGACCATGGTTGTCGTCACTCATGAAATGGGTTTTGCGCGCGATGTGGCCGACCATCTGATCTTCATGGATGGCGGGGTGATCGTGGAAGAAGGCCGGCCGGCGGACGTGCTGACGCGCCCGCAGCATGACCGCACGCGGGCGTTCCTGGCGCGCGTCCTGGCTGACGCGTAAAAGCGTCAGCCATAGGACCTCAACCGCGTGTCTGCGAAAGCGCGGATGCCGTGAAAAGGTCGAGATGGGCACCGCCGTTGTTCTTGAACACGGTGATCTGGCCGGCGCCGGTACGGCCTTCTCTTTTTCCCTGCGCGAGTTCGAAAAGATCGGCCTTCACGGCGTCCCAGGTGATGGCGCCCGATGCGACGGCCTGCGAAAGGTCGCCGCCGCCTTTCATGTTGTTGCGGCTGTCGACGAAGATCGTGCCGCGCACAAGGGCTGCATCATCCGCCTCCCGAAGCGTGGGCAGGTAAGCGCCGACAAGATCGAGATGGGTGCCGGGCCGCAGGAGCGCGCCCTTGACCAGTGCTGTATCCGACATTGTCACGCAGGACACGATATCGGCGCGGGCGACGGCGCCGTCGAGATCGTCGGTTACCGTCACGTCGATACCCGTTGCCCGAAGCTCGGCCGCCACGGCTTCGGCGCGGGCGGACGTGCGGTTCCAAATCGTGACCCTCCGCAACGACGGCCGGGCGGTCAGATGTGCTTCGGCAAAATGCGGCGCGAGAGCGCCGGCCCCGACGATCAGCAGGTCTTCCACATCCTCGCGGGCGAGAATGGCGGCGCCAAGGGCGGAGTCGGCGGCGGTCTTGCGCGCCGTCATGGCCGCGCCGTCGGCGACCAGCAGCGGTCCGCCGGTCTTGCCGTCAAACAGCGCTACCAGTCCCTGAACGGCGGGCTGCGGCGGCTCGAGATTCGCATTCTGCGGAAAGATGCCGACCATTTTCACGACGATCGGGCCGCCGAACGCCCAGCCGGGCAGGGTGACGAACTGTGCCTCGCCGCCGGCGGGATCGGATTGCACCACGACCTCGGAAGCAGGCATGCCGCCGAGATGCGCCTTGCGCAGGGCTGCGATCAGATGCGGCCAGGGAAGCGCCGCGTGAACGGCAGCGGCGTCGAAAACATGCATGTCGAACCTTTCAGATCTTGATCGTGTAGGTGACCAGATGGCTGGGGGTGACGAGCTGCGACAGCGCGAGCGGTCGGCCCTCGGCATCGGTGACGATCTTTTCGATGCGATAAACGGGCTGGGCGGCGCTGACGGCAAGGATGGAGCGCTCGCCGGCGGTGGCAAGGGCGACATCGATCTGCCGCTCGGCATGAGCCGGCTCGATGCCGGCTTTTTCGCGCAGCGCCGCGAAGAAGGAACCGCCGGCGGCGACCGGCTCGATCACGTCGGGAAAGCGCAGCGCATCGAACCAGAGCGTTTCAAGCGTCATCGGCCGGCCGTTATCCTCCAGCAGCCTGTCGAAGCGGATCAGTGCTTCGGCCTGCAGCCGGGCCCGGATGGCCGGGGCGTCCGGATTGTCGGAACGCGAGAGGATGCGGTGGCCGGCCCTCCGGCCGAACCCATCCATGGTCTCGGAAAAGCCTGACAGAGAGACCAGGGTCTGGCGTACCTTGGCCGGCATGACGATCGTGCCGCGGCCCTGCTGCCGCTGCAGGCGGCCATCGGCGCAAAGCTCTCCGATGGCGCGCCTGAGGGTGATCCGGCTGACCTCATAACGCGCCATCAACTCCGGTTCCGGAGGCAGGAAGCTGCCCTCGGCGAACTCGCCGGCATCGATGCCGGCGAGGATCGCGCGCCGGACCTGTTCATAGAGCGGCAAGAGATTCGCTTGGTCTTCCATCCGCTCTTCCAGGCTTTCTCAGTAGCTGATCTTTTTCATGTAGCGCCGCGCTTCCAGCATTTCGTGCTTGCGCAGGTCGGCGATCTTATAGGCGAAACGCCAGAGCGTGTCGAAGAAGATCAGCGGCACGACATTGCCCCGGAATTGCGGGTCGATGCCGGAGAGATCCAGCTTTTCGCCATCGAGAACCAGGATGTTCTCGGCCGAGCCGAAGCGGTGCAGGAATTCGTCGGCGCGCTGTTCGAGCGGCCGCGTGCTGTCGACGCCCTTCAGGAGGATGAAGGCGCGGTCCTTGTCCAGCACCTCGAAGGGGCCGTGGAAGAACTCGTTGGCGTGGATCGCCTGGCTGTTGATCCACTGCATTTCCATGAGCACGCAGATGGCGAAGGAATAGGCCGCGCCGTAGCTCGCGCCGCTGGCGACGGTATAGATCACGTCCTCCTTGGCAAAGCGTGGCGCGTAGTCCTCAAACATCGGCGCGAAGGTTGCATGCGCCCGATCGATCGCCGGCTGCAGGGCGGCAAGGCTGCCGATCAGCGTCCCGGTCAGGTCTTCGCCTCCGGTCAGCGCCACGAGGCCCATGACGATCTGGTAGATCCGCGAATAGTTGCTGTCCTTGGCATCGATCGGCACGCCGGTCGTGTAGGGCGCTTCGAAGCCGACGACATGGTCGACCGCCCTGGCGAGCGGCGAGGCGGGCTCGACCGTCAGGCCGATGGTCTTGGCCCCCTTCGAACGGGCGAACTCGGCCGCGGCGGCGGTTTCCTTAGTGGTGCCGGTCATCGAGCAGAGAATAACCAGCGATTTCTTGTCGAGCGCACGCGGCGCGCGGGAGACGAACTCGGCGGCGTTGTAGACATCCGAGGGCAGCGGTGAATGCTGGTCGAGCAGGAACTTTGCCGGATGCATGATCGACAGCGAGCCGCCGCAGGCGACGAAGAACACATGCTTCACCGATTTCGCGTCAAGCGCGGAGAGCGCGGCAACGACGCCGGCATCGAAGGCAGAAGGGAGGGACATGGGTGAGCCTTTCTATATGACGTTATAATACGTATTATAGCGCCGGCTTTGCCGTCAAGCGGTCTTGACACCATCGGCAAAATTTTGCGAACGTTCTCACGTTCGGTGTGAAAATCTGTCGCTGTGGCGATGGCGGGGAGGTGAGCGTGAGCGGTGTCTACGACACGCTCGTAGTCGGCGGCGGCATCATCGCCGCATCGGCAGGGCAGCACTTGGCGGCGGCCGGATATCGCACGTTGCTGGTAGAGCGCGATGACTATGGTGCGGGCACATCCAGCAGAACCTCGCGCCTGCAGCATTGCGGGCTCGGCTATCTCTCGGCCGCCAGCGGCTCGATCGCCACCTTTCTCGCCCATCCGCGCAGCGCCATCGAGTGCCTCAGCCTGATGCGCCGCGCGATGCAGGGGCGGGCGGAGTTTGTGCGCCTGGCGCCCGAGCGGGTAAAGCCCGTCACCTTCATCGTTCCGCTAACTCCGGAAAACGCCATTCCCCGTTGGAAGGCCCGGCTTGCCTTTCGCCTGATGACGGCCAGCGACGGCGGCCGGGTACCGCTCGACCTTCGCATTCTGTCTGCCGCGGAAGCGCGGGCGCATCCGGGGCTTCAGGGCATGGCGGGGTTGCAGGATATCGGCGGAGCGATGACTTTCACCGAATACCAGTATCATTGGCCGGAGCGCATCGTTGTCGATACGATCATGAAGGCCCGGGCGATCGGCATGGAGGCGCTGAACCATACGGCGGTGACGGGGCTGGCGCGGGAGGGCGACTTCTGGCGGATTACACTGGAGGCAGCCAAGGGCTCGCGCGACGTTCTCGCGCGCGCCGTCGTCAATTGCGCCGGCGTCTGGGTCGACGAGATCACCGCTCTGGCCGGGGCGCCGCATCTTCGCAAGAATACCGGCGAAAAGGGCACGAATATCGTCGTTCGGCTACCAGGAAGCCTGCGCGGCATCGGTTTCGAGACCGTGACTGCGGCCGGCGCGCCCTTCTATTTGATCCCTTGGGGCGAACTTCATTATGCCGGGCCCTGGGATTCTATCTCGGACGGCAGGCCGGAAGGTTTTCGCGTTACGGAGGCCGAGATTGCGGCCATCCTAGATCAGATCGGCCGCCTGTTCCCGGGCTTCGGGCTGACGCGCGAGGATGTGCTCTATGCATGGGCGGGCGTGCGGCCGCGGAGTCTTGCCAAGGACGGCAGGGGCTCCGCGCCCGCTGTTCGCGAGCATGACCTCACCGACGAAGGCCTGCCGAATGTCTTCACTTTCACCGGCGGGCTGCTGATGACCCATCGCGACGCCGGGCGGCGGCTGAGGCGCGCCGTTGCCCGCCGGCTGAAGCCGTCCGGCTCGCCACGCCCGCTGGACCTGCCTTTGCCGCCCCACCCGGATTTGCATTGTGTCACCGAAGCCTCGGTCGCCCATGCCGTCCTCAACGAGCAGGCATGCACGCTCTCGGACATCCTTCGCCGCCGCCTCTCCGTTGGCTGGGAGGCGGATCTCGGTCGACGCTATGCGGAAACGGCTGCCAAACTGGCGGCGCGACATCTCGGCTGGACGCCGGATGAGGCTGCGACGCAGGTCGCCGCCTTCATCCAGGAGACAATGACCGAATTCGGTCTCAGGACGCCTTAGCCTAGCAACAATACACGAATTTGTACGAAATCATGAGAGAACGTTCTCACAATACTTGAGAATTCTTTTATACAGGCAACCATTGGAGGAGTAGAGACATGGCACTGGATGAACGTAATATCAGCGTGATGAATTTCCACTATGTCCGGCATACGATGGATCGGTTTCTGGCCGATGTCTGCGAGGCCGGCGTCTCTCGCATCGAGCTTTGGGCCGCCGCGCCGCATTTCTATATCGGTGACAAGACGCTGGCCGATGCGCGGGCGCTGGGACGAAAAGTGCGGGGCATGGGCCTCGATATCGTCGCCCTCACGCCGGAGCAGTGCATCTATCCGATCAACATCTCAGCGAAGGAAGCGGAGCTGCGCGACCGTTCGGTGCGCTATTTCCTGGAATCCATGGAATTCGCCACCGAATGCGGTGCTCCGGCACTTCTCGTGACGGCAGGCGGCGGTTACCGCGACGAGCCTGCGGAACAGGCGCTGGAGCGCTGTGTCGATTCCATGGGCCTGCTCTGCGACCGCGCGCAAAAACTCGGCATCGATCTCTGGATGGAATCACTGCCGGATTCCTTTGCCAACATCATCCGCTCGGCCAGGGAAATCCGCAACCTGATGGACACGCTGAACAGCCCCGCGCTGTATGCGGTCTATGACGTGGCAGGCGCGGTGATGACCCATGAGACGCCTCAGGATTATTTTACCCATCTCGCCGGCCGCGTCGCGCATGTGCATTTCACAGATTCCGATGCCGGTGGCAGTCATCTCGCCTGGGGCGACGGTATCATCGACCTCGACGAACTTACCGCCTATCTGCGCAGCCAGAATTACGAGGGCTCGCTGACGATCGAACTGACCAACTGGAAATACAATGTCGATCCCACCCCGCCCCTGAAACAGTGCATCGAGGCCATGCGCAAGGCCCTCGGTCCGGCTTAGGCGGTGCGGGCATGGAGGAGGAAAATCCAGCCGTTGCGCCAGCAGGAAGGGCCGATCCGCTGCTGCGGCCGTTGCAGGTTGGCCGGCTCACCCTGCGCAACCGGATCATGAGCACCAGCCACGAGACCGCCCTCGACGAGGGCGGCCTTCCGCTCGACGCCTATCAGCGCTATCACGAGGAAAAGGCCAAGGGCGGGCTCGCGCTGACGATGTTCGGCGGCTCGGCGCGCATTTCCGCCGATACAAGCTGGGGTGGCACGCAGCTCGACGTGTCGAGCGATGCGGTCGTCCCGGTGTTCCGCGCCTTCTCCGAACGCGTCCATCGCCATGGCGCGGCGCTGATGTGCCAGATCTCCCATGTCGGCCGGCGTGCCAACGCCACTGTCGGCGCCTGGCTTCCCGCGCTCGGCCCCTCCCATTCGCGGGAGGACTATAACCGCAGCTTTGCCCATGAAATGGACCGCCACGACATCGCGCGCATCGTGCGCGACTTCGGCCAGTCAGCGCGGCGCGCGCGGGAGGGCGGGCTTGACGGCATCGAGACGATGACCGGCGGCCATTTGATTGGGCAATTCCTGTCGCCGATGGTCAATCGCCGCACGGATGAGTTCGGCGGCTCCTTGGAAAACCGCATGCGCTTCCTGCGCATGGTCCACGAGGAGATCCGCCGAGAGGTCGGAAGCGATTATCCGGTGGGCATCCGCTACACGATCGATGAGGACCACAAGGACGGCTTGAGCTTCGCCGAGGCAGTTACGGTTGCCAACAGGCTGGAGCGGGAAGGGCTGGTCGATTTCTTCAACTGTATTTTCGGCCGGTTCGACACGCGTCTCAACCTGCTCGTCTACAACATTCCCGACATGACGGCCGTCTCCGCGCCGTGGCTGCATCAGGTCGGATCGTTCAAGGCGCAGACGGATCTTCCGGTCTTCCACGCCGCGAAGATTGCCGATGTCGCGACGGCGCGTTACGCGGTCGAAGCAGCGCTGGTCGATATGGTCGGCATGACGCGGGCGCACATGGCCGACCCCCAGATCGTCAACAAGCTGCGAGCAGGCCGGGAACAGGAAATCCGCCCCTGCGTGGGCGCTTCGCACTGCCTCTATCGCCCGGTGCATTGCATCCACAATCCGGCGACAGGTCGTGACACCTGGCTGCCGCAGGTGATCGAGCGCTCGCCGCAGGCGGGACGAAAGGCAGTCGTCGTCGGGGGCGGACCGGCGGGGCTGGAGGCGGCGCGGGTGCTTGCTGCGCGGGGACACCGGGTTGTACTGCTGGAGGCGGCCGATCGGCTTGGCGGGCAGCTGGTGCTGGCCGCGAGAACCAGGCTTCGTCGCGCCCTGATCGGCATCGTCGACTGGCGCGCCGCCGAACTGGAGCGGCTCGGCGTCGACGTTCGGCTGAATGTGTACGCGGAGGCGGCCGAGGTTCTTGCCGAACAACCCGACTTGGTTTTCGTCGCCACCGGCGGCATTCCGGATTTTGGTCCGGTCGCAGGCAGCGACCTTTGCCTCAGTGTCTCCGATGCGCTCGGCAATCCAATGCAGATCGCTGACGAGGTGCTGATCTACGACGCGACCGGACGCCATCCCGCACCCTCGGCTGCCGCGGAAATTGCCTCCGCGGGAAAGAGGGTGACATTCGTTGCCCGCGACCCCTCCGTCGCGCCGGAAATGGAGCACCATTCGAGCATCACCTATCGCAAGGCGCTCGCCGAACGGGATGTTCGGGTGCTGCTAGAATACGAATTGGTGTCGGTGAGCGTGCGGGAGGGGCGACGCGAGGTGGTGTTGCGCCACCTGCTGACTGGCCGGGAAATGCTCGAGACCCACGCACAGGTCATTGTCGAGCATGGCACCGTGCCGGTGAACGACCTTTTCGCGGAACTGCGCCCGCTCTCGGCAAATGATGGCGCCACGTCGGTCGAAAGCCTGCTGGGCGCCGCGCCTTTGCGCGCGCGGCCGCCCGCCGGCTTCGAGTTGCATCGGCTCGGCGACGCCGTCAGCAGCCGGTCGGTGCATGCCGCCATGTTGGATGCCCTGCGGCTCGCGGTACAGTTCTGAGGATGTCTCGATGTTATACGGGAGCGTCGGCGATGGAGGCACGATCGACGACTTCGGTGCGCAGGACGATGCGGCTGGCCTCGCCGCCCTTCCCGTTTAGTCGTTCGACCAGCAGCTTGGCCGCCGTCTCGCCGAGGCCATAGACGGGCTGGCGCACGACGGTAACGGGCGGCGTCGTGACGGACGTCCAGTCCGCATCGTGAAACGAGACCAGCGACAGGTCGTCCGGAATGCTGAGCCCAAGGTCACGGCAAACCTTGAACACTTCAAGGCCTATGACGCTGTCCGACGCGATGATGGCCGTCGGGCGTTGTGCCGATTGCAGCATTGCGGTGACGATGCGATGCGTTTGTTCCGGCGTCGCGGCGCCGACATGCACCCAATCCTCCATGCCAATCAGGCCAGCTTCGCGACAGACGCCGAGAAACCCTTCGATGCGCCGGCGCACCGAGCCGGTATTGATGTCTCCCGCCGCATGGAAGCGGTGATCGGGCGTATCGCAGGCGGTGAGATAAGCGATGCGGTGATGACCAAGCGAGACGAGCCGGCGGGTAATGCCCTCAGCAGCGTGGCGGTCGTCGGCGATGACGGTATCGACGTCGAGTGCGTCGCTGCCGCGATCCAGCAACGCGAGCGGCAGGCCGGAGCGGGCGGCTTCGCGCAGATGCTCGACATCGCTCTCCTTGGCCGGCGAGACGATGAGGCCGTCGACGCGCTTTGCAAGCAAGGTTCTGATCGCCGCCTTTTCCGCGCCGACGTCTTCGCCCGAATTGATGAGGATGACGGTGAAGCCCGCTTGCCGGGCAACGTCGGTGATGCCGCGCACGGCGAGGCTGAAGAACGGGTTCTCGATATCGCCGACTACGACGCCGATCGTGCCAGAGCGGCCCGTCGTCATGCTGCGGGCGAGTTCGTTCGGTCGGTAATCGAGCGCGCGTGCAGCGGCGGTAACGGCCTCGCGTACCCGGTCGCTGACAGTTCCATAGCCGCCCAGAACGCGTGCGGCGGTCGCCTTCGAGACGCCGGCTTTATGCGCAACGTCGGCAACGGTGACGGAGGTGTTTCGCGGTGGGCTCTGATCCATGAACGGTAGCCTTACAAGAGATATTGACGACTGGCAAATGCGAAGATAACAATCGTCAAAAGCCAAAGAGACCGGTCTCTTTTATATTGAGACCGGTCTCAATGAATAAGAAGCACAAATTCCAGCATGCGAGGCGCATCGGCTGGACGCGTGGCCCCATGCCGCCGTCCGGATGAGATTTCCTGCGTCTTGGAGACATCGCAGACACCACCAGAGGAGACCAACGAAATGCGATTTATTGAAGCTCTCAAACGCCCATTCGTTCGAATGCGTGCCGGCGGCTTCGCCGTTGCCCTTGGCGCGCTGGCCGGCGCAACGACGCCGGCTTTCGCCGAGGACAATCCGCTTGGCCTTATCGATCCCGCCGTCATCAGCGTCGGTACGATGGGCGACGCCAAGCCCTATGCCTTCACCACCGCTGACGGCAGCTTTACAGGCTTTGATATCGAACTATTTCTCAACGTCGCCGAGCGACTCGGCTTCAAAAAAGAACAGGTGATCTTCACCGGTCAGGAGTTCTCCGCGCTGATGCCGTCGGTCGCCAACAGCCGCTTCGACGTCGCCGCCGCCGCGATCGGTACGACGGACAAGCGCAAGGAGACCGTCGATTTCTCCGACGGCTATCTCGCGGGCTTCCTGACCGTGATGACGCCGGATGCCGGCATCACCGATGCGGCCGGCCTCAAGGGCAAGCGCCTTGGCGTCGTGCAGGGCACCTTGCAGGAAATCTATGCCGAAAAGAATTTCACTGGGGCCGATCTGGTGAAATTCCCGGACAACAACTCTGCCGTTTCCGCGCTGAACAACGGCACGGTCGATGCGCATTTCCTCGACTACGAGGCGGCAAAGGATTACTCGGCGCGCTATCCCGAACTGAAGGTCGCCGTCAACATCCCGAGCTTCGACGCGCCGGCCGGCTTTGTCGTCCGCAAGGGCAATGACGCCCTGCGCGAGGCGCTGAACAAAGGTCTTCAGGCCGCCATGCAAGACGGCACCTGGAAGACCCTGCACGAAAAGTGGTTCCCCGGAACGCCGATGCCGGATTCCTATCTTCCCAAGCAGTGATGCCGCCTTGCCGGTCCGGCCTCTCCGGTCGGACCGGTCTTTTTTTCAAGGGACCTCCTGATGAACTGGCTTGAAAATCTGCGCCGCAGCTTCCTCGACTGGAACGCGATGGCCGAAGTGCTGCCGACCATGATCACAGTCGGCCTGAAGAACACGCTTATCCTTGCGGCGGCCTCGACTGTGCTGGGCGTCGTCATCGGCATGGTGCTCGCCATCATGGGCATTTCCAGGTCACCCTGGCTGCGCATCCCCGCACGCCTCTACACGGACGTCTTCCGCGGCCTGCCTGCCATCGTCACGATCCTGCTGATCGGGCAGGGGTTTGCCCGCATCGGCCGTGAACTTTTCGGCCCGTCGCCCTATCCGCTCGGCATCCTGGCGCTCAGCCTGATTGCCGGCGCCTATATCGGCGAGATCTTCCGCTCGGGCATCCAGAGCGTCGACCGCGGCCAGATGGAAGCTTGCCGGGCGCTGTCGATGAGCTACGGGCAGGGCATGCGGCTCATTGTCGTGCCGCAGGGGGTGCGCCGCGTGCTGCCGGCCCTCGTCAACCAGTTCATCGGCAACGTCAAGGATTCGAGCCTGGTCTATTTCCTTGGCCTGCTGGCCTCCGAGCGCGAGATCTTTCGCGTCGGGCAGGATCAGGCTGTCGTCACCGGCAACCTTTCGCCGCTGCTCTTGGCCGGGATCTTCTATCTCATCGTCACCGTGCCGCTCACTCATGTCGTCAACGCCATCGACAACCGCCTGCGGATCGGCAAGCAGCGACCGGCGGTTATCACCAGCGGGCTGGAAGAGGTCAGCGAACTCGATGGTGCCAACCGCACCTCCGGAGCGGCCTTCAAGGGCGGAAGCCTCGACGTGCGCAATCTCGGCATGGCCTATGGCGAGCTCGATGTGCTCAAGGGCGTCGACCTTTCGGTGAGACCGGGCAGTGTCACCTGCGTCATCGGCCCGTCCGGCTCCGGCAAATCGACACTGCTGCGCGGGCTCAACCGTCTCGTCGAGCCGAAGAGCGGCGACATTCTTATCGATGGCGAGAGCATCCTCGCCATGAAGCCGGAAACCCTGCGCCGCCGGGTCGGCATGGTGTTCCAGCACTTCAACCTCTTCCCCGACCACACAGCGCTGGAAAACGTCATGCTCTCGCTGACGAAGATCAAGGGCCTGCCCAAGGCCGAGGCCGAGCGCATCGCGCAGGCGCGCCTTGCCGATGTCGGCCTTGCGAGCCGGCAGCATCACCGGCCCGGCGGCCTCTCGGGCGGCCAGCAACAGCGTGTCGCCATTGCCCGCGCGCTCGCCATGGAACCGGAGGTCATTCTCTTCGACGAGGTTACGAGCGCGCTCGACCCGGAGCTGGTCAAGGGTGTGCTCAATCTGATGGCCGATCTCGGCAAGCGCGGCATGACCATGGTTGTCGTTACGCATGAGATGGGCTTTGCCCGCCGCGTCGCCGATCAGGTCGTCTTCATGGATGAGGGGCGTGTGGTGGAGGCCGGCACGCCCGAGGCGATCTTCGACAACCCGCAGAGCCCGCGTCTGCAGCGCTTCCTTGCGGAAGTGCTCTAAGCCGGGAAGGATGAGACCATGACACCACGGATACGATGGGGCGTGCTCGGCTGCGCGGGCATCGCGGCGAAAGCAGTCATCCCTGCCATCCAGTCCAGCCGCCTCGGCCGCGTGACGGCCATTGCCTCGCGCGATCTGGACAGGGCCACGGAGATGGCCGTACGCTTCGGCATTCCCAAGGCCCATGGCAGCTACGAGGATCTGCTGGCCGATCCCGAGATCGACGCGATCTACAACCCGCTGCCCAACCACCTGCATGTGCCTTTAACGATCAAGGCGCTGGAACACGGCAAGCCGGTACTCTGCGAAAAGCCGATCGCGCTTGACGCCGCGCAGGCGGTGGAGCTCGCGGCCGCGCAGAAGGCCGCTGGCCTGCCGGTTGCCGAAGCCTTCATGGTGCGCCACCACCCGCAGTGGAAGACGGCGCGCGCACTGGTGACCGAAGGGCGGCTCGGCGAGGTGAGGGCCATCCAGACGATTTTCTCCTACTATCTGGATGACCCGCGAAACGTACGCAACCAGGCGGATATCGGCGGAGGCGGCCTGTTCGACGTCGGCTGCTACGCCGTCAATACCGCCCGCTTCCTGTTCGGCGCCGAGCCGCTGCGGGCGATTGCGCTGATGGAGAGGGATCCCACCTTCGGCACGGACCGGCTGACGAGCGGGCTGCTGGCGTTTCCTGAGGGCCGGCAGCTTGCCTTCACCTGTTCCACGCAGCTTGCCCTCACGCAGAAGGTCACGGTGCTTGGAACGCGGGCGCGCCTGGAAATCCCCGTTCCCTTCAATGCGCCGGCCGATGCGCCGACCCGGGTCGTGCTGGACGACGGCCGCGATCTTGCCGGAGGCGGGCGAGAGGAGATCGCCATCGCGCCGGTCGACCAGTACCGCGAGCAGGCCGATGCCTTTGCCGATGCCGTTCTCACCGGCACGCCGCTCGAAGCCGGGCTGGACGATTCGCTCGCCAATATGAAGGCCATCGACGCGCTCTTCCGCTCCGCGGGGAGCGGCCGCTGGGAGCCGCTCTGAACAGCTTTTTTCACCTGCATGACCAAACGATTGAAAGACATCCAATGACCGACACCATCATCTCCTCGGCCGTCATCATCGGCGCCGGTATCTTCGGCGTCTCCACCGGCGTTCAGCTTGCCCGGCGCGGCATCCGCGTTACCATCCTTAATGACGGCCCGCCGGCCAATGGCGCCTCCGGCCGCTCGCTCTCCTGGCTGAATTCGGCGCGCATGCGCTCCGAGCCATATCACCGGCTGCGCATGGCCGGCATCGACCGCTACCGCACGCTTGCGGCGCGGTTTCCGGATGTCGACTGGCTTCGCTTCGACGGCGGCCTGACCTGGGACGCCGACGACATGCGCAACGAGATCGACGCGGCCTATCGCTACGAAGTCTCGCTTGCCTATGATGCACAATGGCTTCCGGCCGCTGCCGTCGCCGGCGTCACGCCCGGCATCGATGCCAGGGCGATCACGCCGCAGGGCGCGATCTTCAATCCCGGTGAAGGCTGGGTCGACCTGCCGGCTTTGATCGGCCTGCTTCTTGAAGAGTTTTCGGCCCTCGGCGGGGTGCTGGTGACGGATCAGGGCGCGGCGCGCGTCATTGTTGAGGGCAGTCGGGCAGTGGGGGCGGAAACCGTGACAGGCACCCGCTTCGCTGCGGATGCCGTCGTGCTCGCGACTGGGCCTGCGGTGCCGCGGATGGCGGCGGATAGCGGCCAGACGATCGGCGACGGAACGCCGCTCGCCCTGCTCGTGCAAACAAAGCCACTCGCCCATCCCCTGCGCGCTGTCCTCAACACGCCGCGCATCGCCGTCCGCCCCGCACCGGGCGGCACCTTCTCGCTGGATGCCGACTGGGCGGCGGACGAGGGCGTGACCGCGCGCGCGGATGGCGGCTACGACATCGACGAGGCCGTCGTGGATGCCTTGCTGGCCGAGGCAGCGAAGGTGATGGAGGGCAATCCGAAGCTTGAGGTCGCTTCCATCGGCGTCGGCGGCAAGCCTATCCCCGGCGACGGTGAACCGGTGGTCGGCGCACTCAAAGCGATCGCGGGCTACTATGTCGCCTTTAGCCACAGTGGCGCAACACTCGGCCTCATCGTCGGGGAACTGCTTGCCTATGAGGTGGCAAAGGGCGCTGAGCACCCAATGCTCGCCACCTTCCGGCCCGAGCGCTTTGGCGTGAGTTGAACGAATTTCACAAACCGGCTTCCGCGCCGATAGCGCGGGACACCGACCAAAATCCTCACGTAATTGAAATCAGACGTTATCGGATAGGAGACGTTCTAGCGCTGGATTGGGAGGATCGCAGGGCGCCGCTCGCCGTGTTGCTCAGCATGGCGGTGGGCGCGCTTTGCGGCATCGTCAACGGCTGCCGCTCGCGCGCTTCTTTGTAAAACTTGGAACGATCGCCCTCCTCCGCAGCCATGCCTATAGGATCCACGGATGGCCAGGCGATCGTCTCCACCAGCCTCAATTCCCGCGATCTTAGCAATGACTATCTCGGCCCGATCCCAGCTCACGTGCTATAGCCGGCACGTCTACGCAGTTTCATGTCGCTGCAGCATGAAGCGATCTCCTTCTTTCATGCGCGTCCCCTTGACAGTGGAGAACGAGAGTTGACACATTCGGTTGTCAGACATCTTACATAAACGGGGATCTGAGCTGACGGATCACAAGGAGGACCACATGAAAAAGCTCTTCATGCGACTGGCGGTAGGCGCCGCCTTCGTCGCTGCCGCCGTGTCTGCCCAGGCCGGCGAGACGCTCGACCGCGTCATGGAAAAGAAGGCGATGGTTGTCGCCACCAACAGCGGCTGGCCGCCCCAGAGCTATCTCGACGACAGCAATGAGATGGTCGGTTTCGACATCGACGTGTCGCGCGAGATCGCCAAGCGCCTCGGCGTCGAGGTGAGCTTCGAGACGCCGGACTGGCAGACGCTGACCGGTGGCCGCTGGCAGGGCCGCTACGATCTCGGCGTCGGCTCGGTCACGCCCACCAAGGCGCGCGCCCAGGTGATCGATTTCGTCGGCATCTACTACTACAGCCCCTATGTCTACGTCGTTCACCAGGACAGCGACGCCAAGTCCGTCACCGACCTCAATGGCAAGGTGATCGGCGTCGAGACGGCAACGACCTCGGAAGACTTCATCAACCGCAAGCTCGAAATCGATGCGCCGGGCCTGCCGCCGATCGAATACAAGCTGGAGCCGGGTGAAGTCCGCACCTTTGCCGACTCCATGCTGCCCTTCGACGACCTGCGCCTTGGCGCGGGCGTTCGCCTCGACGCGGTGATCGCGCCCGAGCAGACCGCGATGAACGCCATCAAGAATGGCTACCCGGTCAAGATTCTCGAGGGCGAATACGCTTTCCGTGAGCCGCTCGTCGTCATCGCCGAGAAGGTCGATCCGGAATGGACCGCCAAGGTTGGCGGCATCATCGAGGAGATGAAGAAGGACGGCACGCTAGGGACGCTCACCACCAAGTGGTACGGCAAGGATTACAGCGCCGACTGATGCAAGACCGGCGCGGGCGGATAAGCCCGCGCCATTTCATTTGAGGGGGAGCATGCGATGTCCTATCCGGACACCTATTACAAACGAACCATGGCGGACCAGACGACGCGCCCGGCGCTTTCGGGCACGGTCGAATGCGACGCGGTTATCGTCGGCGCCGGCCTTGCCGGCCTTACCACGGCGCTGCAGCTGGCCCGCGCCGGCAAGCGCGTCACGGTGCTGGAGGCCGAAAGCGTCGGCTTTGGTGCCTCCGGGCGCAATGGTGGTTTCGTCGGCCCCGGCTATGCGACGGGCGGAGACGACATTGCCCGCGTGACCGGCAAAGATGCGGCGCGCAAGCTGCACCATCTCTCCATCGAAGGCATGGATTTCATCCGCGAGAACATCAAGTCGCTCGGTATCGACGGCGCCCGGCCCGAACCGGGCATCATGAGCGTGCTGCGCTATGACGACGGCCCGAGCCTCAAGGCCTATGCGGACGAGACCCGCCGCGAATACGGTTACGACCTCGACTATATGGACCGCGACGCCGTACGCGCCGTGCTGAAGTCCGAGCGTTACTTCCAGGCGCTGCGCAATCCGAACGCCTTCCACATGCACCCGCTCAACTACCTGCGCGCCATCGCGGCCGAGATCGAGCGTCTCGGCGGACGCATCTGCGAGCAGTCGCCCGCAACATCGGTGGATTTCTCCCGCACTGAAAAACGGGTGAAAACGGCGGGCGGCGAGGTGAGAGCCCATGATGTCGTCTTCACGACAGGCGGCTACACCGACGGGCTGAACGGCAGGCTGAAGCGGTCCTTCCTGCCGATCGCCACCTATGTCATGGTTAGCGAAGAAGCGCCGGAACTGATCGCCACGGCGATTGCCACGAAAAACGCCATCGGCGACAATCGCAGGGCCGGCGATTACTACCGCCTCGTGGACGGCGGTCGCCGCATCCTGTGGGGTGGGCGCATCACCACCCATGCCGCCTCCACGGCCGGCCTGGTCAAGGAATTGCGCGCCGAGATGATCGGCACCTATCCGCAGCTCAGGGATCTCAGGACAGAGCTCGCCTGGTCGGGCCTGATGTCCTATGCCCGCCATCTGATGCCCCAGATCGGGCGCATGAGTCCGGGTGTCTGGTATTGCACCGCCTTCGGCGGGCACGGGCTCAACACCACGGCGATCGGCGGCAAGGTCATCGCGGAAGGCATTCTCGGCGAAACCGAGCGCTACAAGCTCTTCGAACCCTTCGGCCTCGTCTGGGCCGGTGGTCTCGCCGGGCTTGCCGTGGCGCAGCTCACCTATTGGAAACTCCAGGCGCAGGACTGGTGGCGCGAACGCGCAGCGTAAGCGGCTTCAACGAGAACAAGGGGCGGAACATGATTGGCCGATTGATACTCACCTATCCCGAAGCATCGCGCAGGGTCGGCGGCCTGCTTGTCCTCGTCGTCGTCGCGGCAGTGCTTTATTCCATCGGCGTCAGCTCCGCATGGATCGGCCGTATCCTGCCGTCCTCGGTCGATTGGCTGAAGGAGAACCAGGTCGTCGGCCGCATCGTCTCATCGGTGCTGATCGCGCTCATCTTCGCGGCGAACTGGAAGGCGCTGCGCCAGCTGCCGCGCCGCTGGCAGGTGGTTGGCGTCTGGGTCGAGCTCTTCGTGCTCCTGATGCTATTCTTCTATTCCTTCGATCTCTCCTTCGCCTTCATCGCCAAGAAGATCGGCTTCCTCATCACGCAGGGTGTGACGACGACGCTCTATATTTCCGCGATCTCCATCATTATCGCGACCATCATCGCCCTTGCCGGCGCCATCGCCAAACTCTCCAACAACGGCGTCATCTACGGCCTTGCGACCTTCTATACGTCGCTCTTTCGTGGCCTGCCGCTGCTCATGCAGATCTACATCATCTATCTCGGCCTGCCACAGGTCGGCTACGTGATCGGCGCCGTGCCGGCCGGAATCCTGGCGCTGTCGCTTTGTTATGGCGCCTATATGACGGAAATCTTCCGGGCCGGCATCCAGAGCATCAATCGCGGCCAGACGGAGGGTGCGACCGCCCTCGGCCTCAGCCCGGCGCAGACCATGGCGCTCGTCATCCTGCCGCAGGCCATGCGCGTCATCATCCCGCCGACCGGCAATCAGTTCATCGCCATGCTGAAGGATTCCTCGCTCGTCTCCGTGGTGGGCGTCTGGGAAATCATGTATCTTGCCCGCACCCAGGGCCAGACCGAATTCCGTCATATCGAAATGCTGATAACCGCTTCCATGATCTACTGGATTCTGTCGATCTGCCTCGAATATGCGCAGGCCCGCATCGAGGAAAGGTTCGGCCGTTTCAATGTCCGCTGAGGCATCCGTGATTGAAGAGGGCGGCGCGCCAGTCGTGCCGTCCAACGGCCGGGGCGCGGTGCTCGTTCTCCTTGCCTTTTTCGTGTTTTCGGCAACCGACGCCATCGTCAAGATCATGGCGGGCACGATACCGGCGCCGCAGGTGACGTTTTTCATCACCGTCGCGGCGCTTGTCCTGCTTCTGGGACATGCCATTGCCACGGGGCGTCTTCACCGTCTGGTGCCGCGCCAGCCGTCGCTCGCCTTCTGGCGGGCCCTTCTGCTCGCGGTCGATACGCTGCTGATCCACTACGCCTTCGCCACGCTGCCGATGGCCGAGGCCTATCTGATCGCCTTCCTGACGCCGATCCTTGTCGCCATGCTGAGCTTCGTCTTTCTGGGCGAGCGGCTGTCGCGCATCGGCTGGCTGGGTGTGCTGGTCGGTTTTGCCGGGGTTGCCGTGGCGCTGAAGCCCGGTGCCGCGCCGCTCAATCTCGGCCATCTTGCAGCATTCGCTTCTGCGGTGTTCTTCGCGCTGTCGCTGATCCTGCTGCGCCGGGCCAAGATGGCGGAAACGCACGCGGCGCTGGTGGCGAGCCTGCTCATCGTCATGACGCCCGTTGCGCTGGCCGTTGCAGCCGTTGCGACCGATATGGTGCCGCTCGAGCTCCCCGATTACGGACTCTCGCTGGCGGGCGGCGCACTCATGCTGGGCGGCCACGCGCTGCTGGTGCGCGCGTTCCGGGTCGGCGAAGCCTCGGTCGTGGCCCCGTTCCAGTACAGCCAGATCATCTGGGGCTGTCTCTATGGTGTTCTCCTCTTCGCAACGCCCGTTGAACCGCACACGGTGCTCGGTGCCGCGATCATCATCCTGTCGGGCTGGCTCGTCCTGAGGGGATCTTCCGAGCGGCTGGGCGCATGAGGTGACCGTGGGACACGGTTGTAAGATGACGATGTCCAATGTCCGTCCGCCCCCGCGGAGATTCCGGGGCGTTTCATGGGTGCGGAGCGGCGCTGCGCGCCGCACTTGACCCTGCCGGATTTGTCAGACAAGGAAGGCGCGATACCATGAATGAGGAGGCATCCCGGTGGAGGAACCCCTTCGCGATTCCCGCACCATCGCCGTTCAGTTGAGGGACAGGATCGCCGATCTCATACGCGACGAGGGGCTCAGGCCGGGCGACAGGCTGCCGACCGAAGCGCAATTGACGCAAAGGTTCAAGATTTCCCGGCCGGCATTGCGCGAAGCCCTGAAACTACTCGAGCAGGACGATGTGATCAATGTCGAGCACGGACGCGGCCGTTTCGTCTCTGCTTTGACTGCCGTGCAGGTCGACCGTCCGATCACCGTGTTCGAGAGCGTGACGGACATGGTTCGCCATTACGGCTACAGCACGGTCAACAAGGTGGTTTCCATTTCGGAGGAAACACCGGATACACGCGTTGCAGAGAGCCTGAGGCTTGCCCCGGGCGACCGGGTGATCCGCATCGAGCGCATCCGCCTGCACCAGGACGAGCCCATCCTCTACTGCATAGATTACATGCCCCGCAGCCTCATCGCAGGACGCCTCTATGATATCGACTGGAGCGGCTCCCTGATGCAGCTCATGGAGGAATACGGCAATCGCCCCCGGATGTCGGCGGCGAGCGTTTCCGCCGTCTTGCTGCCGGTCGAGGTGGTGGACCGGCATGGCCTGAAGGACTTCGGCCCGGCCTTGCTCATCACCGAAACCTGTTTCAACGCCGCCGGAGCGCCGGTCAACTATGCCCTCGACTATCATCGCGGCAGCCATTTCTCCTTCAGCATGGTCCGCAAATGACGCCGCCATCTAGGGCAGGGAGTGCCGCGCATTCGCATGGCTAGTCGAAGCGATCGCCCGACGCTACAAGGGGACCGTGACGCGTTCTGCTTGTGCGATTGAAGGGTGACATGGTTCGCAAACCGGCGACTTTGAAGGATGTGGCGGCGCTCGCCAATGTGTCGCGCGCGACGGCCGCCCGGGCTCTAAACAGTTACGGCTATGTTGGCGACGAGACCGCCCAGAAGGTTCAGGCGGCGGCGGAAAAGCTGGGATATCGTGGCAATCGCCTGGCGCAGGCGCTGCGCAACGGTCAATTGCCGATCGTCGGCTGTATCCTCGGGGATATCCAGAATCCGTTCTTCGCTCGGATCGCCCATGATATCGAGGCTCTTGCACGCGAATGCGGGCACAACCTCGTGATCGGCAGCAGCGAGGAGGAGTTGGACCAGGAGATTTCGCTTCTGTCGAGCCTGCGCTCACTGTCGATACGCGGCTTCATCGTGGCGCCGACCTCAGCGACGAACAACGCCCACCTTCAAAGCCTGAACCTCGAAAACGTGCCTCTCGTCCTGATCGACCGTGTCGCCGAGGACATCGAGTGCGACCATGTGGTCGTGGATAATGAGGGCGGCGCGCGCAAGGCGGCGGAATATCTCATCGCCATGGGCCATCGCCGCATCGGCCTCTTGCAGGACGACATGCGCATCTTCACCTCGCGCGAGCGCATGACCGGCTACCGGACCGCACTTGCTGCCGGCGGCATCGCACCGGACGACCGGCTGATCGCCGTTTCGCAATCCACGGTGGAGCACGCCGTCGACGCGACAATACGCCTCTTCAGTCAGAAGATGCCACCGACGGCACTCTTCACGGTCGACAGCCTGATGACACAAGGCGCTCTTCTTGCCTTCCGTTCGATGGGAATCTCCATTCCACACGACGTCTCGCTGATCGGTTTCGACGACTTCAATCTGGCGACATTTACCGATCCGCAGATCACCGTCGTCTCGCAGCCGGTCTCGGAAATCGGGCGTGCGGCGGCGCGGCTTTTGTTCGACCGGCTCTCCGGAAAAGACCATCCGCCGGAAAAAATCCTTTTTGAAACCAAGCTGATAGTCCGTGGCTCCGTCAGCCGGAGCATTGCTGGCTGAACGGCAAGTACAGTCCCACATAATTTTATGCCGCCCCACTTGCCAGCACGGAAGTCTTGTGCGCTAAATATGTGTGAGATCGATCTCACATTGTTTCAACGATCATTTGCGTGACGACGCTGGCGTACAGCGAAGCGATCGGAAACGCAAAACGGGAAGGTTCAAATGCTCAATTTCGACAGGGATCGCTTTGTAAAGATCCAAAGCGGCGCGGTTGCAATCGCCAAGGACGTGCGTGTCCTGATGCGTGAACTGCTGGACGGCGGTCTGGAACGTATCTTCTTCATGGGGACCGGTGGCGTGCAATTTCTGACCCAGCCGGCCATCGAGCTTGCACGCAACGCAACGCTCTTCCCGATTTCGGCCGCCTATTCCGCACAGGTCGTTCTGGAGCCGCCGGCAGGCCTCGACGACAAGGCGCTGGTCGTGCTGCCGTCGCTCTCCGGCACCACCAAGGAGAGCGTGCAGCTTCTCGCCTTCCTGAAGGAACGTGGCGTGAAGACGCTGTCGCTCACCGGCCACAAGGATACGCCGCTCGGCCGTGACGCCGATCACAACTTCACCAACTTCGCCGAGGACGATACCTCTTCGGAATCCTTCTATCTCCAGACCCTGCTCATCGTGCTCGCCCTGCTGGCCGAGCGCGGCGAATACGCCGATTTCGATGCGACGGTCGGCGAACTGGCGCTGCTGCCGGAACTGTTGGTTTCGGTGAAGGAAGGCTACGAGGCCGAGGCCGCCGCGCTCGCCCGGGAAATCAAGGACGAGACCTACCACATCTTTACCGGCGCAGGCTCGGTCTGGCCGGAAGCGCACTACTACGGCATGTGCATTCTGGAGGAGATGCAATGGATCCGCACCCGCCCCGTGCAGGCATCCGACTTCTTCCACGGAACGCTGGAGCTGGTGGAGCCGGGCGTCAGCCTCTTCGTCTTCAAGGGCGAGGATGCCTTCCGCCCACTGACGGACCGCGTGGAGAATTTCGCCAAGCGCTACACCGACAAGGTGCGCGTTCTCGACGCGGCCTCCGCCAAGCTTCCGGGCGTCTCGGCCAAGACGCGCAGCCTCATCTCGCCGATCGTCCTGGCGACCATGCTGGAGCGCCTGAGCGCCCATCTGGAAGTGCTGCGCGATCACCCGCTGACCACGCGCCGCTACTACAAGCGTGTCGAATACTGAGATCTTCCGGTCCGGCGGCGACGCCGGACCGGTTGCCTGACGCATGCTGACGTAACGAAAACAAGAGAGGAACTGCGAAATGAAAGCCAATACGTTCTTGAGCACGACCAGCCTTGCGGCCATCGCGACCGCCGCCTTCGTCATCGGCAGCGTCGGTGCTGCATCTGCGGCCGAGCCGGTCATCGCCGACCCCAATGCGACGGTCGACTATTCGGGCACGGTCAGCGTGCTGACCAAATTCGGTCTGCAACAGCTTTCTCCCTTCTTCGTCGATGCCGCCAGGGACTATGAAAAGCTTCATCCCGGCGTGAAGGTCGAGCTCATCCAGGAGAGCGACGACAGCGTGAAGGGCAAGACCAAGGCGCTCGTCGCCTCCAATTCGCTGCCGGACGTCTACTTCACCTGGACGGGAAGCTGGGGCGAGAATTTCGTGCGCGGAAACCGCGCCGTCGATCTGACCCCGGTCATCGGCCCCGACACCGAATGGGGCAAGACGCTTGCGACCGCTGCCGTCTCCGCCTTCCAGTACAATGGCAAGCTTTACGGCATTCCGCTTTATCTCGACGCCAAGTTCATGGGCTACAACAAGAGCCTGTTCGAAAAGGCGGGCGTCGCCGAGCCCAAGACCTTCGAGGACCTGCTCAGCGCCTGCGCCGCCCTGAAGAAATCCGGTGTCACGCCGGTCTCCTTCGGCAACAAGGAAGGCTGGCCGGGCGTGCATTATGCCGGGCAGCTGCTGGCCTACAACGTGCCTCAGGCGACGCTCGAAAAGGATTTCGTCCCGGCAACGGCCGAATTTGCCGATCCTGGCTATGTCGCCAGCCTGACGCAGTTCAAACAACTCGTCGATGAATGCTCTGATGGCTCCGGCACGAACGGCTCGTCCTATGCCTCGGCTTTGCAGCAGTTCAGCAACGGCAAGTCCGCAATGTACTACCAGGAGATTATCGAGTTCGATCAGGCGACCGCCGAAGGCGCGCTGAAGCGCGATGACTTCGGCTTCTTCAAGCTACCGGTACCGAAGGACGCCAAGGGCGATCCGAAGGCCATCGAAGGGGCGCCGGAAGGCTACATGATCAGTTCGGCCTCCAAGAATATTCCGCTTGCGATCGACTTCATGCGGTTCGTCACTTCAGCGGAAAACGGCAAGGTTCTCTCTGCGCCACCGTACGGCCAGCCGAGCGCGACGGTCGGCGGATATTCAGCGGAAGCCATGAACCCGGCCGTGGTCGATGGCCTCAAGGTTATCGCCGACGCCTCCTACCTTATGCCGTGGCTTGACACCGCCAATCCGCCGCGTGTGGCGGCCGCCTGGCTTTCTGGTCTTCAGGCGTTGATCGGTGGATCGATGACACCCGAAGAGGTCATGGAGCGGGTCAAGGAAGCCGCGGCTTCGTCCAAGTAGGGATCGGCCAAAGATGACAGTCATAAAGCACGAGCAGAAGGGTGAAGCCGTCAAAATCGGCTTCACCGGGCCGGACCGGGCAGAAAACAATCGGTCCGGCCCGCTGGCCGGGATCCCATCGTTTCGATGGGTTCTCGTTGCCTTCGTCCTGATCCTCTGGTTTGTCTATTATCCCATCATCGACAATTTCGTTGTCAGCACGAAGAACCAGGACATCTTCACCGGCGAGACAGCCTTTATCGGGCTGGGCAACTACCGTCGCCTGCAAGGCGATCCGGTGGTCTGGTCAGCGATCGTCAACAACGCGCTTTATGCTGTCATCTCCGTCATTTTCCAGGTTCTCGGTGCTTTCGTGCTGGCCGCGTTGATCGAAGGGCTTGCCGAGGAAAAATGGCGTCGCTTCTGGCGTGCCATCTACTTCATACCCTCGGCCATCTCAATCACCGTAACGGGCCTTCTCTTCTATTTCATTTACCAGCCCGATATCGGTCTCCTGGATTCGGCGCTGACTCAGATCGGCTTGGCGAATTGGTCGCGCGCCTGGCTCGGCGAAGAGGGAACCGCGATCTACGCCATCATCGCGATGAGCCAGTGGCAGGGCTTCGGTTATTCAACACTGCTTTTCGCCATAGCGATCCAAAAGATTCCACGCGAGCTCTACGATGCGGCGATCATGGACGGGGCGGGGACCTGGCGACGGCTTTGGAATATCACCTTCCCGCTGACCCGCGAAATGACCGGCCTCATGGTGATCGTCACCGTCACCGGTGCGTTCCAGGTGTTCAACGAGGTCATGGTGATGACCGGCGGCGGGCCGAACAACAGCAGCCAGGTGCTGGGCACGTGGCTCTATCAGCAGGGCTTCATCGAAAACGACTTCGGTTACGGCGCAGCGATCGCATCGGTGATCTTCGTCATCACGCTCCTGACCGGCTTCGCGCAGCTCTGGTACACGAAAAGACGGAGGGTCGAGCTGTGAGCCTCGCCTATGACACCCGGGAAACCGAGCGCACCGACTTCGTCGCCGTGCTGGCGAAAGTCTGCCTCGTGACCTTCCTCATCAGCCTCGGCATCCTCGTCCTGTATCCGCTGTTCTGGATGGCGCTGAACGGCTTCAAGACCAATGCCGAAATCTTCGGCAATCCCTTCGCGCTGCCGAGCGGTTTCGGCATTGCGAACTACATTTCGGCCTGGAGCCAGGGCATCCGCAACTACATCGCGACGAGCGTCATCGTCACGCTTGCATCGGCCATCTGCACGGTGCTGGTCAGCGCCTGGACGGCGTATGGCCTCACCCGCTCGAAACTGCCGGGAAAACCGTTCTTCGTCGGCATCGTGCTCGGCGGCCTCATGCTCAGCCCGACGGTCGCCGTGATCCCGCTGGTGCGCATGATGCAGGACCTCGGCCTCTACAATACCTACTGGGCGCTCATCATTCTCTACACCGCCTTCCGCATTCCCTTCACGACCTTCCTGATCCGCGCCTATATGCTGGGGCTACCGCGGGACCTCGATGAGGCCGCCGTCATGGACGGCGCCAGCGAAGGCCAGATCTTCTGGAAAGTGACGCTGCCGCTGTGCAAGCCGATCCTGGTCTCCTGCGTCATCCTGCATGTGCTCTTCGCCTGGAACGAATATCTCTTCGCGATGATCTTCACCAGCGGCGCGGATCTGCAGACGCTGCCCGTCGGCCTCACCTCGATCATGGCAAAACACGGCACCAACTACGCGGTCGTCTTCGCCGCCATGACACTCTCGGCACTCCCCATCGTCATCGCCTTCTTTGCCGCCCAGCGCTTCTTCATCCGCGGGCTGGCCGAAGGCATCGGAAAATAGGGCAGGCATTATGTTGAAACGACAACAGCTCATCGGTGCGAACTTCTCCTTCCAGCACCACCCCTTCCGCTGGACCGCCGAAAAACTCAGCGGCATGGGCTTCCAGCGGATGGAGTTCTGGGGTGTCGCCCCGCATCTCGATCTCTTCCACGACAATCGCTCGCGGCTTGCGGAGGTGAGGGCGATCCTTGGCGACAACGGCCTGACGGTCCACTGCTTCACGCCCGAGCAGGTCCTCTATCCGATCAACATCGCATCCGGCGACAGCGCCTATCGCGCGGCGAGCGTCGAGCGTTTCCTGCGCGCAGCGGATATTTGCGCGGAACTTGGTGCGAAGTATCTTTTCCTGACACCGGGCCGCGGCTTCGAATGCGAAAGCCGCGAAACCGCCTGGGGCAATTCGATCCAGTCGATCAACCGGATCGCGGCCCATGCACGCTCGCTTGGCGTCTGCTGCCTGCTGGAGCCCCTTCAGCGCCTCGAAAGCAACATCGTCACCGATGCCGACGCGCTTCAGAGCTTCTGGCGCGCGCTCGACGGCGACGATATCGACATCGTTCTCGATCTCGTCGCCATGGCGACGGCAAACGACAGCATCGACGGCTACTTCGAGCGCTTCGGCAAGCGCATCGCGCATGTGCATATCGTGGATGGAACGCCAGCCGGGCATCTCGCCTGGGGCGACGGCAACCTGCCGCTCGGCGACTATCTCGGACAACTCGGCAGGCAGGGTTTCGCCGGCACGCTGACCTTCGAACCTTTCGGCAACGGTTCCTATGCGCTCGATCCCCTTGCCGCCTGGCGGCGATGCCTCGACGCCATTGCCCCCCATCTCGATGAAGCGGACACAGAATGACGACGGCCAATCCCAACCTGATCGCTGTCGGTGACAATTGCCTCGATGCCTATCTCAGCAAAGGGTTCGTCACCGTCGGCGGCAATGCCCTCAATGTTGCCGTGCAATGGCGGCGGCACGGTTTGCATGCCCGCTATTTCGGCGCGCTGGGGCCGGATGCGGAAGCCGACATCATGCTCGCCGCCATCGAAGAGGTGGGGCTCGACCGCAATGACGTCGAGATCCGCCCCGGCGCATCGGCAGTCACGTTGCTCACGGACGACGCCGGCGAACGGCGCTTCCTTCTTGAATCGCTCGGCGTGGGGGAAAATTACGTTCCGGATGCAGACCGCTACAAGGCGCTACGGCAAGCCGACTGGGTGCATCTCGGCACGAATTCCAGCGAAACGCTCGTCCGCCGGCTCGTCGCCGATGGCGTTCACTTCAGCATCGACGTTTCCACCCGGCATTTCGACCTTTCGCTGCACGACGTGCCGCTGGTCTTCGCCTCCGGCCCGGACGATCCGGCAGAGCCGGTCGAACCGCTGATCGCGCAGTTCAGGGCCGCAGGTGCCCGGCAGGTCGTCGTCACCTGCGGCAAGCGCGGCTCCTTCCACGACGATGGAATCGTGACATCCAGGGCGGGTTCCGTGCCGGTCACCGTCGTCGACACTTGCGGCGCGGGCGACAGTTTCATCGCGACCTTCATCGCGTCGCGGTTCTTCACGGGCCTGCCCGTGCAGGCGGCGCTCGACCTCGCCGCCGAAAGGGCATCGGAAACCTGCACCCATCTCGGCGGCTTCCCGCAGCCCATCCGGGCCATCCCGGACTGGCTGATTGACAAATATGTCGATGTCATCGGCAGCACGGAGAGGGCGGGAACATGAACACCATCACACTGAGGCCGCCCGTCGCGGCGCCAAAGGGCGATCGCTCGTTTTGGCTGCAGAGCATCGCGGCGGATGCCGTCGCGCCACCTTTGCAGGGCAGCGCGGATTGCGACGTTGCCATCGTCGGCGGCGGCTATGCCGGCCTCTGGACCGCGCTCCGGATCAAGGAACAGGCGCCCGAAACCCGCATCACCGTGCTCGAAGCGGATTTCTGCGGTTCCGGTGCCTCGGGTCGCAATGGTGGCCAGGTCCATAGCTGGTTTGCCGAAATCGACATGCTGCACGCGCTTGTCGGCGAAGACGACGCGCTCATGCTGTGCCGGGCAACCGCCGACGCGATCGAGGAATTGAACGGCCTGCAGGCCTCCGGCACCATCGAGATGGACCTGAGGCTCGACGGCTGGCTGTGGACGGCCAGCTCGACCGCCCAGGAAGGCGCCTGGACGGCGGCGACCGAACTTTGCCGCGCGCTCGGCGAGGACCGCTTCCGTCCGCTTCGGCGCGAAGACATCCTGCGTCGCACCGGCTCGGCCGTCTCCTATGTCGGCATTCTGGAGGAAAGGGCAGGGACAGTGCAGCCCGCAAAGCTCGCCATTGGCCTGCGCAGTCTGGCGCTTTCGAGGGGCATCGTCCTTCACGAACGCAGCCCGGTGATAGAGATCGTGCCAGGCCCCCGGCCCGAATTGCGAACCGCGGAGGGAACACTGACCGCCGGCAAGGTGGTGCTCGCCGCAAATGCCTGGCTCTCCGCCATTCCGGAACTGCATCCCTATCTCTATGTGGTCAGCAGCCAGGTCATCGCAACGGCGCCCGCGCCCGATATCCTCGCGCGGATCGGTTGGACGGATGGGGCGTCGATCTGCGACGCACAGCAGCATGTCCTCTATTACCAGCGCACGCCCGAGGGTACGGTGATCTTCGGCCGGGGTACGGGGGGCATCGCCTATGGCGACTGTATCGACGCCCGTTTCAACCGGAGCGGCGACGGCGGCGCGGAGAATATCCGCGAAATGCACCGGGTCTATCCCGAATTGAAGGACGTTCCGGTGCTCCATGACTGGAGCGGCCCGATCGACTGCACGGCGCAGCATCTGCCGGTCTTCGGGCATCTGAAGGACCACGGAAACATCTTCTATGCGATGGGCTTCAACGGCACCGGCATCGCGCAGGCGCCCGTCGCCGGCCGTATCATGGCGAGCCTCGTCCTCGGGCGCGACGACATCTGGAGCCGATGCGGTCTGGTCGGCATCGGCAAGCGCACGAGGCTGCCGTCGGAGCCTCTGCGGTATCTGGGCGCCCGGGTCGTTCGCCGCGCCATCCGGCGCAAGAACGACCTCGAAATTCTCGACAGGAAACCGGGCCCCATCACGCGGTTCCTGGCCGGGCTCGCGCCCTGACGACATGTGCTTTTGAAATCGAACAACGGAATGGAACGATGGCCGATCTGTCGCTGAGAAATATCCGCAAGGCCTATAGTGGACTGGAAGTCCTGCACGGGATCGATCTGGAGATAAAGTCGGGCGAGTTCATCGTCTTTGTCGGTCCCTCGGGCTGCGGGAAATCCACCCTGTTGCGCTCGATCGCCGGCCTGGAAACGATTACGTCCGGTGATCTTGTCATTGACGGTGCGCGGATGAACGCCGTCGCGCCATCCAAGCGGGGCATCTCCATGGTGTTCCAGTCTTATGCACTCTACCCGCATATGACCGTCTACGAGAACATGGCTTTCGGGCTGCGCATCGCGGGAACGCAGAAAGCGGAGATCGATACGCGGGTGCGCAAAGCAGCCGAAATCCTTCAGCTCGACAAATACCTGCAACGGCTGCCAAAGGCACTTTCCGGCGGGCAGCGACAGCGTGTGGCAATCGGTCGTGCCATCGTCCGCAATCCACGGGTGTTCCTGTTCGATGAACCGCTTTCCAATCTGGATGCTGCGTTGCGCGTCGCCACCCGCATCGAGATCGCCAAGCTAAAGCAAAGCATGCCCGACGTGACGATGATCTACGTCACCCATGACCAGGTCGAGGCGATGACGCTGGCGGACCGCATCGTCGTCTTTAAGGATGGCCACATCGAACAGGTCGGCAGGCCGACCGACCTCTACCGCAAGCCGGCAAACCTTTTCGTCGCTCAGTTCATTGGCTCACCGGCAATGAACATCTTGAAGGGCACGGTGGTCGAGCGAACGGGGACATCGGCGCGCTGCCGGCTCGATTGCGGGCTCACGCTTGAACTGACTGTCGAGCCCGGTAGGCTGAATAAAGGGGAGGCCGTCAGGATTGGCATTCGCCCGGAAAACACGCGGGTCGTTGCCGGCGTCGCAAACGATCCGACCTTCACGGGAACCATCGATCTCATCGAACATCTCGGCGAGGTGCAAATCCTCTATCTGGACCTGCCCGGCACCAGCGACAAATTCCTGGTCAAGGTGGATGGAGAGAGCGCGTTCGCGCGCCTGCAGGACATTTCTTTTTCCGTACGCGGGCAGGACATCCGCGTCTTTGACGCGGCCGGCAAAGCCGTCTCGTGCGACATACAGTAGGTTTCGCAGAAGGTTAAAGTTCAGAAAACTCAATGGGGTTGCCCGTTCGATTCGGATCAAGAGCTTGCTTTTCAGGCGCAGCATTTAGAGCCGGTCGTTGCCGGGCCGCAGCAGGAATTTGTTGCTGCAGTCTTCTCTGCTAACCACCGATCACGGGGTTTGCAGCTTGCTGGCCTTGCGGCCAACGTCACCTCGATTTTGTCCTCGGTCATGCGCGGCGAAGATGCGCAGTAGAGGGCCATCGGTCGATTTCCGTCACTAACTTCAAAGGTCAGCTTGGCCGCCGGATCAAGCCGAACGTGATCGGAAACCTTGCGGATGATGGCGGAGAACTTGCCCGCCGGCATGTGGCTCCGGCCGTCCTCATCGATATCCCAGAGCTGGATGAACATTTCTGACCACGCTTCGGGATTGGCGCCACAGTCGAGTGCCGAGAAAGCGCCTGCCTTAACCTCGGTGACATGGTAGCCCGCCTTCACCGTATGCCCTTCATACAGAAACACCAGCGGCGCTTCGGGCGCGGCCGCCAGCCCATCGAGAAGCTGGCCAAGCGTGACATCGGAGGAAAGGGCCTTGTCGATTGCGGTCATGTGCGCTACTCCTATTATTCAATGATTCAAGGATTATTGAAATATGGACGAGCGTCAAGCCCTCACGTCATTCGCAGCCCTGTCACAGGAAACCCGCCTCGCCATTGTCCGAACGCTCGTCGTCGCCGGACCTGACGGACTTGCCGCTGGCCTGATCGCCGAACGCATGGGCGTCTCGCCCTCGAACGTGTCCTTCCATCTGAAGGAGCTTGAGCGATCGGGCCTGATTGCGCAGCGACGGGAATCCCGCTCGATCGTCTATAGCGCCAGCTACGATGCGCTGGCCGATCTCGTAAAGTTCCTCATGGAGGACTGCTGCGCCGGTCATCCGATGATCCGCGAGGGTGTGCAGCGGTCCGATGGCTGCTGCAAGACGGACGCTACTCGGAGCGAGGGCGACATCGTTGCGTAATCCAAACGTTCCTGTTGGCATCGTCGCCGCACTTGGCCTGACCCAGATCATTGGTTACGGCACGCTCTACTATAGCTTCAGCATATTGGCGCCCGGCATGGCGGCGGATCTCGGCATCACCATCGCACAGGTGTTTGCCATCTTCTCCGCGTCACTCTTCGTTGGTGGCCTCTCGGCACCCTATATCGGCCGGCAGATGGATGGCGTCGGCGCATCGACCGTCATGGCGGTTGGCTCGGTGCTGTCCACCCTGACCTTGATCCTCTGCGCGTGGTCGCCATCGGTGGCGATCTTTGCGCTGGCTATCGTCCTGTTGGAGATATCGTCCGGCATGGTCCAGTACCAAGCCGCTTTCGCGGCACTGGTCGAGGCTGATCCCCGGTCCGCATCACGCAGCATCACCTATCTCACCCTGATCGCGGGATTTGCCTCGACGATCTTCTGGCCGATTGCCACGGCGCTGCTCGGCTATCTCTCGTGGCGGGAAATCTACCTCGTCTATGCCGTGCTCAATCTTGCGGTCTGTATGCCCTTCCACGTCTGGATTATGCGGAAGGGAAAGGTGGCTGCGGCCGGCGGACTAAGGCCGATGCGGGAACCTGTCGTCGGGGCCATTCCGCGCGAGCGTCGGCGCGGCGCGGTGATCATCGTGTCGGCTGCATTCGCGCTGATCAGCTTCACCCTTGGCGCGATGCTGGCGCATATGGTGCCGATGCTCGGCACACTCGGCTTCGGAAGTGCCGCCGTCGTCATCGGCTCGCTGTTCGGTCCGGCACAGGTTCTCAGCCGCCTGATCAACATGATCTTCGGAACGCGGCTCGCACCGCCGGGCCTTGCGGTTCTCTCCGCGGCCTTCATGGTGCTGAGCGTCGTCATCCTTGCACTGTCCGGCAACTGGCTCCCCGGCGCGGTCGCCTTCTCGATTTGCCTCGGCCTCGGATCGGGCATCAACAGCATCGCGCAGGGCAGCTTGCCGCTCCACCTGTTCGGCTCGGATGGGTATGGTGCGCTCACTGGCAAGATGGCGGCGGCAAGACTGGCTGCTGGCGCTGCGGCCCCCTTCGCCTTTGCCGCGACGATGGAGCAGTTCGGCATAGGTGCATCACTCGCCTTGAGTGCAGCCCTCGGCTCCATCGGTATTGCGGCATTCGTTGCAGTAGCCTTGTCCGCACGAACGCTTTCTGTCGGAGTCGCGACGGAACGCGGATAGAAATCGTCCGATCTGAGCTTGCCTCTCATATAGGGGCAAGCACTGTGATATCACGGGGCATAACCGAGATACGCCATGACAGATACGACCAACGGACTTCCGGAAACAAAGCTTGTTTCCGCCTTCGCAGGGGGCGGCATCATTGGGGTGTTAGGCGGGTTGATCGGTCTTGGCGGTGCGGAGTTCCGACTTCCGCTGCTGATCGGATTGTTCAACTTCGCTGCTCTCGAAGCGGTAGTTCTCAACAAGGCCATGAGCCTCGTGGTCGTCGCGACCGCATTGCCCTTCCGCGCATCGACCGTTCCATTCGGTGTGATCGCTGATCGCTGGTATATCATCGCCAATCTTCTGGCCGGAAGTTTGGTGGGGGCTTGGGTCGGTGCTTCGTGGGCAACGCGCCTTCGGTCCGAAACCCTCTACAAGGTTATTGCGACCTTGCTCGTGGCAATCGCCGCAGTCTTGCTGCTTGGTCACGACGCCATGGTTGATCAACCGCTCCTTCAGGGATGGGCGCAAATCGCCGCAGGAGTCGGCGCTGGCTTCCTGATCGGGATCGTCGCGTCGCTGCTTGGTGTTGCAGGCGGCGAACTGCTTATTCCAACGCTGATTTTGCTGTTTGGCGCGGATATCAAGCTTGCAGGTAGCCTCTCGCTCGCGGTGAGTCTGCCCACGATGATCGTCGGCTTCTCCCGATATAGTTGGGACAAAAGTTTTGCGGTCATTGGCCGCAACAAGACCTTCCTATTCGTGATGGCCGTCGGCTCGGTGGTCGGAGCCTTTGTCGGCGGGCTGCTTCTCGGACTCGTCCCAAGCGCGGTTCTGTTGCCCGCGCTCGCCGCGATTCTCCTGATCTCCGCCGTCAAGGTGTGGCGGCACAGCTAGGTCAGATTGACCGTAGCGATACGCGCCTCTCAAGCTCGTCCGCCTGTTCTTTCCGCTCGCTGTAGCGGTCGGTGAGATAGGCGGAAGCATCGCGCGTAAGAATGGTGAACTTCACCAGCTCCTCGCACACATCCACCACCCGGTCGTAATAGGATGAGGGCTTCATCCGGCCATCGGCGTCGAACTCCTGATAGGCTTTGGCGACCGAGGATTGGTTCGGGATGGTGATCATCCGCATCCAGCGGCCGAGAATGCGCATCTGGTTCACGGCATTGAAGGACTGGCTACCGCCCGAGACCTCCATAACGGCAAGCGTTTTACCCTGCGTCGGTCGGACCGATCCGACCGAGAGTGGAATCCAGTCGATCTGGGACTTCATGATGCCGGTCATCGCGCCATGGCGTTCCGGGCTCACCCAGACCTGCCCTTCCGACCATTGCGAAAGATCGCGCAGTTCCTGCACCTTCGGATGGCTCACCGGCGCTTCGTCGGGCAGCGGCAGACCCCTTGGATCAAACATGCGAACCTCACATCCGAGCCGTTCGAGCAACCGGCGGGCCTCGAATGCGAGCAGGCGGCTATAGGACACCTCACGCAACGAACCGTAGAGGATCAGGATGCGCGGCTTGTGCGTGGAGAATGCCCGACGCAGGGCGCCGAGATCGGTTGGGTGCAGGTGATCGCCCTGCAATGCGGGAAATGTGTCAGGCAATGCGCTTTCCTTCCTCATCGAGAACCTGTTCACCGTCCTCCTTGAAGAACGGCCCCTTGAAGGTGTCGGGCAGGATGTCGAGCACCGCTTCGGACGGGCGGGCGAGCCGGGTGCCGAGCGGCGTCACGACGAAGGGGCGATTGATCAGGATCGGCGTTGCGATCATCGCGTCGAGCAACTGCTCGTTAGTCAGGTCTGGGTTGTCCAGACCGAGTTCGGCATAAGGCGTGCCTTTCTCGCGAATAGCTTCCCGAACGTTCAAGCCAGCGTCCGCGATCATCGTCGCAAGCTGCTCGCGCGTCGGCGGGTTCAGCAAATACTCAATGACAACAGGTTCGATGCCGGCAGCGCGGATCAGCGCCAGCGTGTTGCGGGACGTCCCGCAGGCGGGGTTGTGATAGATGATCGCATCCATGGTCAGTGCCTTTCGGTAACGGTGGTTCGGGAAACGGCGGGGGCAGCCTCGTACCAATCCTTCGAGCGGTTCACGATCCACACGACCGACAGCATCACCGGCACCTCGATGAGCACGCCGACGACGGTGGCAAGTGCTGCGCCGGACTGGAAGCCAAACAGGCTGATGGCGGCCGCGACCGCGAGTTCGAAGAAATTGCTGGCGCCGATCAGGGCCGAGGGGCCGGCAACGCAATGCCGTTCGCCGGTCATCCGGTTCAGGAGATAGGCGAGCCCGGAGTTGAAATAGACCTGGATCAGGATCGGGATGGCGAGCAAGCCGATGACGGCGGGTTGGGCGATGATCTGCTCGCCTTGGAAGGCGAAAAGCAGGATGAGGGTTGCAAGAAGTGCCACCAGCGAGACCGGCTGCAACTTCGCGAGCATGTGATCGAGCGCCCGCGTCGTTCCGTCAGCCGTTAGTCGGCGGCGGATGACCTGCGCGATGATGACGGGTACGACGATGTAGAGGGCAACCGACAGGACAAGCGTATCCCACGGCACGGTGATGGCGGAAAGGCCGAGAAGCAGGCCGACGATCGGCGCGAAGGCGACGACCATGATCGCGTCGTTCAGCGCGACCTGCGACAAGGTGAACAGCGGTTCGCCGCGTGTCAGGTTGCTCCAGACGAAGACCATGGCCGTGCAGGGGGCAGCGGCGAGGATGATCAGTCCGGCGATGTAGGAGTCGATCTGATCGGCAGGCAGATAGGGGCGGAACAGCCAGCCGATGAACAGCCAGCCGAGCAGCGCCATGGAAAACGGCTTGACCGCCCAGTTGATGATCAGGGTCACGCCGATACCGCGCCAGAAGGTTCCGACCTGCGCCAGAGACCGGAAATCGATCTTCAGTAGCATGGGGATGATCATCAGCCAGATCAGGATGGCGACGGGAATGTTCACCCTGGCGATCTCGGCCGCGCCGATGATCTGGAAGAGGCCGGGCATGAAATGACCAAGGGCCACGCCGACGATGATGCAAAGGAAGACCCAGATGGTCAGATAGCGTTCGAAGGTGGACATCAGGCCGACTTTCCTTCGGGCTTTGTCGATCCCTCCATCGCGCCGATCTGACGGAGCCTGGTCTCGAGCGCCATGCGATCGATGGATTCCAGCGGGAGATTGATGAAGGCCGTAATGCGGTTCTTGAGGAAGCGGGCGGCCTGGGCGAAGGCACGCTGGATCTCGACTTCCGATCCGATGACGGCTGCCGGGTCCTCGACGCCCCAATGGGCGGTCATCGGATGGCCGATCCAGACGGGGCACGCCTCGCCGGCGGCGCTATCGCACACGGTAAAGATGAAGTCCATCTGCGGCGCGTCCTGCTCCGCGAAGACATCCCAGCTCTTCGACGAGAAGCCCGTCGACGGATAGCCGAGCGCTTCCAATTCTGTCAGGGCGTGTGGATTGACTTCGCCCTTCGGCTGGCTGCCCGCGGAGAAGGCTCTGAACCGCCCGCCGCCCTCCTTGTTGAGGATGGATTCGGCGAGAATAGAACGAGCGGAATTGCCCGTGCAGAGGAACAGCACGTTGTAGGTCTTGTCGGTCATGGTAGGGGTCCGTGGTTAGGTCGGCGGCTTGGTGAGCCTCATAATGGTTGCCGATGATGGGCAGATGGAGGAAAGCTGGCGCGTCGCCAGCACTGCTGCGGGCACGCTGCTCCGCTGGACTTCAGAAAATCCGATGCGCGCGAAGAACGGTGCTGCGCTGGTCGTCGCGAGGAAGACGTCGCCTGCGCCGCCGAGGCCCGCCAATGTCTCGTTGGTCAAGGCGGAGCCCAGACTTTGGCCACGATGATCGGGAAGCACGACGAGCGAGCGGAGAAGGTAATCGTCACCGCAGCGCTCAACGCCGGAGAAACCGATAACCCGGCCATCCGCTGACAGCGCCTTGAAGAAGGTCCGGCCGCCGTCCTCGATGTCGTCGATGGGCAGATGGGCGTCGGTCAACGCCGCCTTGAGATCGGTGTCGTTGCCTTTGATCTGCTCCAGCTTGATCGTGCTCATGACATCGTCGCCTCCGGGCTGCAGCAGGGCGCCAACTCGGCGATCAGCGGGGCGCACAGCTCCGTTGATCCGCCGCAGCAATCCTTCAGCAGGAACAGCGTCAACTCGCGCAGGCCGTTAAGGTCGGCGCGGTAAATGATCGACCGGCTCTGCCGCTCGCTCGTGACCAGTCCCGCCCGCGACAGCGTCGCGAGATGCGCCGACATCGTGTTCTGCGGCACGTCGATGAGACGGGCCAGTTCGCCGGCCGGGATGCCATCGGGCTCGTGCCGAACGAGAAGCCGGAAAGTCTCAAGCCGCGTGGTCTGGGCCAAGGCGCCGAGCGCCGCTATCGCTGTATTATTATCCATATATCCAGAATATAGGATATGTTGCTGATGTCAATCCGGCTGGTGATGGATGATGCCGCGGCTCAAGCTACGACATCATTGGGACCAGATGGTCAGAGCTGGTCGAGGAACGACAGTAGCGCGTCACCCGCCTTAAATCGGCGGTAAGCTGTTCCCTCAAAAGGCTGAACTTTTGCGAGCGCCGCTTCCTTGATGGCCAGATGGGCATGAAGATATGGCTGGGTCGATCGCGTAGACTCGTGTCCAAGCCACAACGATATCACCGTCGTATCAACACCGGCCCCCAACAGTTCCATGGCAGCGCTATGTCGAAGAACGTGCGGAGAAATTCGCTTGGCTCGTAGCGAAGGGCACCGTTCGGCTGCTTTCGCCACATATTTTGCCAGCAGGTATTGTACAGCATCAGCACTCATCCGCGCGCCGTGGACCGTCGGGAAGAGCACATTGCTATTGCGTTTTTGTGGCTCCTCCATCCATCCTTTGAGCGTGCCGTTCAACAGCTTGGTGATCGGCGTGACGCGCTCCTTACGCCCCTTCCCGAAACATCGGATTTGGCTCGCGGTCCCCAACGTGACCGCATCACGATCCAGACCTACAAGCTCGGAAAGACGAAGCCCGGTCTGCACTGCGGTCAGCAGCAGGGCGTGATCGCGGCGGCCGACCCACGAATGTCGATCGGGGGCCGACAAGATGGCTTCGATCTCGCCACGGTCCAGGAACTGAACCTCTCGTTTAGTCCCGATCTTGCCCGGTATCGCGAGAACACGTTGAATTTGGTGACTGTAGGCAGGCTCCTCGAACGCCAGAAAACGGAAGAATGCCCTGATCGCGGTTAGCCTGAGATTATGCGTAGCAGGGCTTGCCTTGCGCTCGACGTCCAGATCATCGAGGAAGGCGATCACCAGCTCCGCGTCAAAGGCTTCAAGCTGGAGGGACGACGGGCGACAACCGGTCCGGCGATGGGTAAACTTCAGGAACAGCTTGAAGGTATCGCGATAGGACGCGATCGTGTGCGGGCTCACATTGCGCTGGCGCATGAGGCGCTGGGTGAAGAAGCGCTCGATCAAACGGGGAAGCACATTGGTCATTCCGGTGCCTCCCAACTTGCTTCGAGCCGCAGCTTCGCTTGGTCCAGCAGTTTCGGATGTGCCGATAGATACCAGTAGGTGTCTCGAATGTGGGTGTGACCAAGAAAGGTCGACAGCTCGGGGAGCCGTCGCTCGATATCCTCGCCTCGTTCGTACCAGCTGAGCAGAGTGCGAACAGCGAAGGTGTGACGCAAGTCATGGATTCTTGGTCCGCGCGAGACTCCAGGCTTCCGCAAGCCCGCCTGATACGTCCATACGATGAAGGAATAGTGCGGGTTTGCATGGTTCAAGCGGCAGCCATTCTCTCCTGTGAAAAAGAAGTCGCCGGCGCGCCTTGCCAAGCAGACATCTCGCTCCGCGGCGTAGCGAGCGAGTGCCTGGGTGGTGCTGTGATGGAGAGGAACGATGCGGCTCTTTCCGAACTTCGTTTGTCGGATTGTCAAAACCCCGGCCGTGAGATCAGCGTCGTCTCGTTGCAGCCCGGCAGCTTCCGAGAAACGAACGCCTGTGGAGGCAAGCAGGCCAAAGAAACACTGATAGGTTCGCCCGCGCAGACTGTTCGGATGCAAGGCGGGCATTGTCGCCAGGAGGTCGGATATCTGCTCGTCCGAATAGATGTGCGGTCGCCGCCGGCGCTGAGGCGGAAATATCCCGGATGGCGGAATCTCGGTTCGAGGCTCCACGACAGCGACATGCCGAGCGAAAGACCGAAGCGTCGATAGGCGTGATGACCAGGTCGGCGCCCCGCATTGGTGCCCTGCCCATTCAACCGCGAGCTTGGAAGTGATGTATCGCTCGCCGCGCGACCGGGCGTATTCCACGAAATTGCGAAGCCGACGTTCCTGGTTCTGGAGCTTATATCCGAGGGATCGACGTAACGTCAGATATTGATCGAGGGCGTCCTTCAGGTCGGTCATTGCGCTGCTCCTCCCCACGGCCGAGAAAGAGAACGGAGTGTCTCTATGTCGAGCTTGGCATAAATCCTCGTGGTGTCGGGCTCCCTGTGACGCAGAAGCTGGCCAATCTCTGCCAGCGTCGCGCCGGATCGGATCGCCGTGGTCGCAAGGCTGTGCCTGAACACATGAGCATGATGCGATCGCAGTCCGGATACGCCCGCGCGCTCCAAAGCCCTTCGTGCAATAAGGATAACAGGTGTGGATGATCGAAATGGCGTGCGTGGCGTCTCCACCCTATAGCGCGACGATCAGGATGAGACGCGGGCGACAATCTGGATGAGATTCTTATGTCGCGGTCGAGATCAAGCTATCATGCTGATTGTCGCTGGCAAGCTCTTCTGCGTTTTCTGATTGCCGCTCCGCGACAAACTGCGCCGAGTTCCTGATTGTCGCGAAGGACGCGGGTCGGCCCCGTTGGCGCTTTTCCTCAAGCGCGGTTCTGCGCCTGTAGCTTTCGACATTCATCTCGAAGATCGTGGCATGGTGTACGAGCCGGTCGACTGCTGCGAGCGTCATGGCAGGATCGGGGAAGACCCGGTTCCACTCTCCAAAAGGCTGGTTCGCGGTGATCAGGATCGATCTGTGCTCGTATCGTGCCGAGATCAGCTCGAAGAGCACGCTCGTTTCGGCTTGGTCCTTGGTGACGTAGGCGAGATCATCGAGGATGAGCAGGTCGAACTTGTCGAGTTTAGCGATAGCGGATTCGAGCTGCAGTTCCCGGCGGGCAACTTGTAGCTTCTGTACCAGATCAGTGGTTCGCGTGAACAGCACGCGCCATCCGTTCTCGATCAGTGCGAGGCCGATGGCAGCGGCGAGATGGCTCTTTCCGCCGCCGGGTGGACCGAACATGAGGATATTGGCTCCTTTGGCGAGCCAACTGTCGCCGGCGGTTATCGCCATGACCTGTGCCTTCGAGATCATGGGCACGGCGTCGAAAGCGAAGCTATCGAGCGTCTTTCCGGGCGGCAAATGCGCTTCGGCGAGATGCCTTTCAATCCTGCGATGGGCACGCTCGGCCAGTTCGTGCTCGGCAATCGCAGAGAGGAAGCGAGCTGCTGGCCATCCTTCCCGGTCTGCCTGTTCAGCAAATTGCGGCCACAGCGTCTTGATCGTCGGCAGCCGAAGCTCGTTGAGCATGATGCCGAGCCGTGCTTCATCGATGACATGGGCGGTCTTCATGCTGCTTCTCCCGTCCCGATCAAGGCCTCGTAGCCGTTGAGCGATGCGAGTTGCACATGAACTATCGGTAGCCTGGCTGGGTCCGGGCCGAAGAGCGCTCGCATGGAAGCCAGATCAGGTAGGTCGCCGGCATCGAGTATTCTGGCCAATTCTTCTGCAAGTTCGCGCTCGCAGCCGCGGTCATGCGCCAGCGCCAGAAGCTCGACGGTGATCTTGCAAGCCTGCTTGTCGGGAAGATGCTCGATGAGGGCCTCGAACGCTCTGCGGTATTCCTGGCGCGGGAAGAGCTTGTCGCGATAAACGAGACCACGGAGCGCCATCGGCTTTTTGCGCAGGGAATGGATGACGTGGTGATAGTTGACGACCTGGTCGTGCCTCCCATCGGCATGACCACGCCCCCTGCGCAGCGTCATCAGGTGCGTACCCCCGACAAAGACATCCAGCCGATCGTCGAACAAGCGCACCCGCAACCTGTGTCCGATGAGGCGGGACGGCACGGTGTAGAAGACCTTGCGCAAGGTAAAGCCGCCGGTGCGTGACACCGTCACGACGATCTCTTCGAAGTCCGTGGTGCGGCGCTCGGGTAGCGCTTGCAAATGGGACCGCTCGGCATCGATCCGCTTGCCATGGGCGGCATTGCGCCGGCTGACGATCTCGTCGATGAAGGCCCGGTAAGAGCCGAGATCATCGAAGTCCCTGGTGCCGCGCATCAGCAGGGCATCACGAACGGCATTCTTGAGATGGCCATGAGAACTTTCGATCGAGCCGTTCTCATGCGCGACACCCTTGTTATTGCGTGTGGGCGTCATGCGATAATGGGAGCAAAGCTCCTCGTAGCGGTGTGTGAGATCGACCTTGGCATCGGCATCGAGATTGCGGAAGGCGGCCGACAGGCTGTCGCTGCGGTGATAAAGCGGCGCGCCGCCCACAGACCACAGGGCATTCTGAAGACCTTCGGCCAGTGCAACGAAGCTCTCACCGCCGAGAATGACGTGGGCATGCTCGAACCCGGACCAGACCAGCCGGAAGTGGTAAAATAAATGATCAAGTGGCTGGCCGGCGATTGTGATGCCGAGGCTGCTCATGTCGGTAAAATCCGACAGACCCAGCCGACCTGGCTCGTGCGCCTGGCGGAAGATCACTTCCTGTGCTTCACCATGAACAGCACGCCATGATCGGATGCGTCGCTCGAGCGTGCGGCGGATGCCTTCAGGCAATTCCGGATGTCGTCGCAGTATCTCGTTGTAAACGGCGACGGCGCGGATACCAGGTGCTGCCTTGAGGAGCGGGACAACTTCCGTATCGAATATCGGTTCAAGCGGATCAGGGCGACGACGCCCACGTGGCGCTTTGCTCTGAGATGGAAGCCGCGTCTCTTTATCGAGACGGTAGGCCGTAGCCCGGCTGATCGACGCCTTTGCGGCAGCGACCTCTACGGAATGCGTTTGTCGGTACTTCATGAATAATCTCGTCTGATGATCGGTTACATGGCGACCCGGCACAAACTGGTTCTCCAATCCAGAAAACCGAAAACGTACCGGACCGACCGCGATCATGAGACGTCGAAAATCTGCGCCGCGCCGGGGTATGACTATGGTCGGGCTACACCCTCCCTCCGTCACACCCCGGCGCGAGTCTCATCCTGATTGACGCTGAATCTCACCTTGATTGTCGCTGCGCATCCACCCGATGGAAGATTGTCCGCGAACCCGATTGCGGACGGCCTTGTAAGATATAGTCCGCGATCGCCGCACCAACCTCTTGCGGGAGGGGCATGGTCGCGATCCTCCCGCCCTTGCCCTTCACGCGAACCAGCCCTGCCCGCCAGTCAATGTCATCGAGTGATAGGGTCGCTGCCTCGCAGGCGCGCAGGCCTAGCCGGGCAAGCAGGAGCAGGACCGCAAAGTCGCGCCTGCCAGCAATCGTCGACCGGTCGCAGGTCTGCAAAACATGCTCCAATTGCATCGGCGTCATAAATGACGGAAGCGATGCCTGCCTCAAATTCCTTACCGACGGCACTGCGAGAGCCAGATCTTCTGTCGTTGTGCCTGAAGACCGGAGAAACCGAAGAAAGCCTCGCAGGCGCGAGCACATCACCTTTCCACTGGCGGCGCTGAGTTCGGCAAGGCGGTCGGAAAGATAACTGCGGACATCGTCATGCGTTAGGCGGGTGACGCCGGTATGCTCCACCCATACCGCATCGAGAAACTGCTGCGTGAACCAAAGATGAGATCTGATCGTTTGCTCGGCGTAGCCCCTCCGGCGAAGATCGGCAGCATAGTTGGCTGCGGCCTCCCGCCGAGGATCGTCATTGGCATGAGGCCGGAATACAGCCCCGATATCTAGAAGTTTGGCTCGCAAGCGTAGGAGCGCACGTCGCTCACCATTGCGCAAGGCGCCAGCAGCGCCCCGGCTCCCGATAAAATAGTCAATGTCTGCATACTCGATCTGCCGTGGGCTTCGCTCGGACCGATCGATGCTCCATCGCAGGAATGAGCTTATTATCTGAACCGTCGCGCGTATCGTTCTCACAGCATAGCCCTCGCCCGTCATCTCCTCGATCAACGAGATGACGCAAGCGCGATGCGGCCATGCCTCGATCGGTTGCCAGAACGCGGAAGTCTCTAAAGGGATTCCTGTCATGCCTGTCTCCGCTAAGTTGGGGGTAGCGGAGACTGCATATTATGCCGAGCTTACGATCCCGACCTACCGGAAATCTCGGGCTTTGGGGAATGCGTTCGGCATAGTCTCGGGCTCGGGATAAATTCCGTTATGCGGAATTCGGCATAAGGGCGTGAACATATCGCGCGGGCGCACGCCTTGCGCTTGCCGGACGCGCGGGTCCGGTCCACCGCCATGTGTGAATTCATCGCCGCGGCCAGAAGGAAGCCGGAAAGCAGTATCTCGCTCGGACAGGCTCGACAAATCGGCGGAGAGATCAAACACCTGCTGAGCGATGAGATGCACAACCTCGCCTTCGCGCTGAATGCGACCATTGATCGCCATCATCGATGAGCCGAGCACCACGCGCCGGCGGCGTTCGAAGAGCTTCGGCCAGACGACGACGTTCGCAGGGCCCGTTTCGTCCTCGATGGTGATGAACATCACCCCTTTCGCGCTGCCCGGCATTTGCCGGACGAGAACGAGGCCCGCTGTCATCAGCCAACGACCGTCACGAGCGGACATCGCCTCCTGGCAGGTGACGATGCTCCGCTCCGCGAGATCCCGGCGGAGGAAGGAAACGGGATGCTCGCGCAGGGTTAACCCGGCGTGGCTATAATCCTCGACGACGTTGTGCCCTTCCGACATCTGCCGCAGTTCGACATCTGGTTCCTGTTGCTCAGCAATGGCGCGTGCCTCGCGGTTGGCCGCGGCGGCGAACAGCGGGAGAGGTTCATCGCGCAGCGCCTTGATTGCCCAGAGCGCGTCACGCCGCTCAAGCTGGAGGGACGGAAGAAAGGCATCGGCTTCGGCCAGTTCCACAAGAGACGCCGCCGGTACACCGGAGCGGCGCCACATATCGTCGACACTCTCGAACGGTTGATCAGCGCGGGCGGCGACGATCGTCGCTGCATCGGCAGTAGCCAATCCGCGCACCATGCGCATGCCAAGACGAACGGCATGGCGATCGCCATCGCCGACCGGTTCCAATGTGCAGTCCCAGCGCGAATGGTTGACGCAGACAGGCCTCACCTCCACGCCATGCCGGCGACAATCGCCAACGATCTGGGCGGGCGCATAAAATCCCATCGGCTGGGAATTTAACAACGCCGCGCAGAAGGCGTCCGGATAGTGGCATTTCACGAAGCTGCTGGCATAGGCGACGAGCGCGAACGACGCCGCGTGCGATTCCGGGAAGCCGTAGGAGCCGAAGCCCTCAAGCTGGCTGAAGGTCTTCTCGGCGAATTCCGCGGAATAGCCGTTGGCGACCATCCCGTTGACGAGCTTGTCCTTGAAGCGGCTGACCCCGCCGGTGAATTTGAAGGTGGCCATACTCTTCCTGAGTTGGTCCGCCTCACCCCCGGTAAAGCCGGCACAGACCATCGCAACCCGCATCGCCGACTCCTGAAAGAGCGGCACCCCGAGCGTTTTGCTCAACACCGCCTCCAGTTCCGGCGTCGGATATTCCGGCTGTTCTTTACCCTCGCGCCGGCGCAGGTAGGGATGGACCATGTCGCCCTGGATCGGCCCGGGCCGGACAATTGCCACCTGAATGACCAGGTCATAAAACGTCCGCGGCTTCATCCGTGGCAGCATGGACATCTGCGCGCGGCTCTCGATCTGGAAGGTGCCGAGGGTATCGGCCCGCCGGATCATCTCGTAGGTCTTCGGGTCCTCCGGCTCAATCTTCGCGAGATCGAGATCGCGGCCCTTGTGCTCACGGATCAGGTCGAAGGCCTTGGACATGCAGGTCAGCATGCCGAGCGCCAGCACATCGACCTTCATCATCTTCAACGCCTCGACGTCATCCTTATCCCATTCAATGATACGTCGGTCTTGCATGGCAGCGGGCTCGATCGGCACGAGGTCATCCAGTCGATCATGCGTCAACACAAAGCCGCCAGGGTGCTGACCGAGATGCCGCGGCGCACCCATCAGCTGCTGCGCGAGCTTCAGCGTCAGAACCAGGCGCCGATCTTGAGGATTGAGATTGAGTTCGCGAACGTTGCGATCGCTGACCTCCTCCGACCATGACCACATGCCAGACGAGAGCGCCTTGATCACGTCTTCCGGCAGGCCCAACGCCTTGCCCACGTCCCGGATCGCGCCCTTTGCGCGATACCGGGTCACGGTCGCGCAGAGCGCCGCCTTGTCATGCCCATAACTCTTGTAGATCCATTGGATGACCTCTTCGCGCCGGGCATGTTCAAAATCGACATCGATGTCTGGAGGCTCATCGCGCTCCCGAGAAACAAATCGCTCGAACAGCAGGTCATTGGTTTCCGGGTCGATCGAGGTGATGCCGAGAATATAGCAGACCGCGGAATTGGCGGCCGAGCCGCGCCCCTGGCAGAGAATGCCTTGCGAGCGGGCGTAGCGGACGATAGAAAACACCGTGAGAAAATAGGGCGCATATTGCATCGCCTTGATCAGGTCGAGTTCGTGCCGGACGATCTGCAGCGTCTTCGCCGGCAGTCCTTCCGGATACCGGTCCGGCACGCTTTCCCAGACATAATGCTCCAGCGACGCCTGCGCATCCTTGCCGGGAACAATTGCTTCCTCGGGATATTGGTAGGTCAGCTCCTCCAGCGAGAACCGACAACGCGCGACGATCTCCATCGTGCGCGCCAGCGCCTCACGATAGCGGGGAAAAAGTCGCTCCATTTCCTCCGGCGGTTTCAAATAGCGGTCCGCATGGCGCTCCCGCGAAAACCCGACGTCATCGATGGTGGAATGCGTCCTGATGCAGCTCACGACATCCTGCAGCTGGCGGCGGTCCGGATCGTGAAACAGCACGTCGTTCGTGACCACCGGGCGCACGTTGAAACGGGTGGCGAGGTTCGACAGATTGTGCAGCCGCAACTGGTCGCGCGGCCGGCGGCGCAGCGTGAGCGCCATATAGGCGCGGTCGCCAAAAATGTCCGCCATCTTGCGCAACTGCACGGCGCAAGTCTCGTCCGGCAGGTCCGGGACGAGCACGCCGATCAATCCCTCCGCATACTGGGCCACATCGGTGAGATGGAGGATGCAGGCCGCCTTGCCGCCCCGGCTTTTGCCGAGCGTGAGAAGGCGGGTCAGCCGCGAATAGGCGGCGCGGTCGGTCGGATAGACGAGGATCGACATCCCGCCCTGAAGATCGAGGCGACAGCCGACGACCAGGCGGAGTTTCGTTTCGCGCGCCGCCTCCAATGCCCGAACGATGCCGGCCAGTGAATTGCGGTCGACCACGCCCAGCGCCGAGATTCCGAGCGCCTTGGCCGTCGCAAACAGTTCGGCGGCCGACGAAGCACCGCGCAAAAACGAGAAATGCGTCGTGACCTGAAGCTCTGCGTAACTCATGCGAATATCCCGTGCATGAACCAGCGATGCGATCCGGTCGCCGGATCGACCCCGTCGCCGCTGCGATAGATCCAAAGACGCTCGCCGGCGTCATCCTCAACGACAAAATAGTCGCGCACCACCGCATACTCGGCATCGCGTGTCCACCATTCGCCGAAGATCCGCTCAGGCCCATCGGCACGCTTCACCCGCCGTCGCTTTCCCCGCCAGGTGATCGACACCGGAGGATGGTCCGGCATCAGCGCGATCACCTCGATCAGCTCCGGCCGGGCGAGGAGGCGAACCGGTCGCGGCCAGTGCTGTGTCCACGTCGCGCCGGCTGCGGCCGCCGCCGGATCGATCCGCCGCACGCTGCGTTCCGGAACATCGCTGGCGAACGGCGTCACGCGGTAGACCTTTTGGCCGCGATTCACAAAAACGTCGATCAGCGGCACGACGTCCGTCACCTGATCTTCGACCAGCGACGAGACTTTTTGAACCTCTTCCAGTGGCTCGCTCATGACCGCGACCAGCGTCAGCCGCTCGATGCCGAAGCCCGGCTCGATCTTCTCGGTGCGATCGCGGAACAGCTTGGTCAACCAGGCGACATCGCGCGATGGTTTGGCCGTGCCGGCGCGAATGGCTTGCCGCGTGCCATCGACCTTTTCAATAAGGAGGTCGGTGCGCCGGACGCCATGCCCACGACGCTGCAGCTCGCCGACGAGGTTCGTCACGAGACCGGCCACATACCGGTTGATCGTCTCGGCCGCACCGATCGGCTCGGCAAAAGCCTTGCTGACCTCGACGATTTCAGGCGTGCGGATCGGATCGATGGGCTCGGCCATGCGCTCATACATCTGATCGAGCCGGCGCCCGATCTCCGGACCGAAGCGAAGGGCGAGGGGGGCGCGGGCCGTCGCTGACAACTGGCCGATGGTCTGAAATCCAAGTGTCCTCAGATCGCCAACGACCTGGTCGGGGAGACGCAGCAGAGAAATGGGCAGACGATCGACAGCGCGCGCCGTTTCGCCCGCGGGCACGATGACGGTTTCGCGCGCAATCGCGCGGGCGCAGGCGTGCGCCGCGCCCCAGGTGTCGGCAATGGCGACGCGGGCGGTGAGAGATTTGGCGCGGAACCGGTTCGCGGTCGCGGTCAGCATGATCTGCTCGCCACCCTGTAGATGGTCGGCACCCTCCGTATCCATGACGATCCCGTCAGGAAGGTCCATGGCGACGATCGGAGAATATTGCGTCAGCGCCCAAAGCGTGATGCGTTCCAGTGCTGCGGCATCGGCCGCCGGATCGGCGTCGACGAGCATCAGGTCGCGGAAGAGCGCCTGGGCTTTTGCCGCCGGCATGCCGACCTTCACACCAACCTTCCGTGCCGCTGCATCTGCGGCCGCGACCCAGCGCCGGGAACCGCTCCGTGCGATGACGGCGATCGGCTGCTCA
>NZ_LR701555.1:0-13198 GCF_902498795.1 Hoeflea sp. EC-HK425 | reverse complement strand
AAGCCTGCTAGCGCATACCTCGCCACTCGGATGGGCCCACATACTTCTGACCGGCGAATACAGGTGGCCCAAAACGTGATCAGGCGGTCTTAACGTAGGATCCTGCCCCCTCCGGCATCAGACCCCTTTTGCGCCGCATCGAGGCCGAACTCACCAAAGCCGGCAAGGTCGCACTCGCCAAATCGCTGGCGGTCGACAAGCGGCGCACTTCGCTGCCATCGCTCATTGAAGCCCTGTTCTACGACTTGTCTCCCGGCGATCGTGCGCAGGTCAAGATCCCCAAGCAGGCCGAGCGCCGGGAGCGCGACCTGCGCGACATCATGAAAAAAGGCAAACGGCCGATCGTCCTCGTGGTCGACGAGGCCCATGACCTGCACCACAAGACCTTAACCGGCCTGAAGCGACTGATGGAGGTGGTCGCCGACGCCGGCGTGCTCCTTTCCGTACTTCTTGTCGGGCATCCCCGGTTGCGCAATGATCTGCGCCGGCCGCAAATGGAGGAGATTGGCTACCGCACGACCATTTTTGACTACGAGGGGATCGGCTCCGCGCGCCGCGACTATGTTGCCTGGCTGCTTGGCGCCTGTGCGGCCGAAGGCGTAAAGGTTGGCGAACTCCTCGAGGAAGAAGCCATCGACCTCATCGCCGAACGTTTGCGCACGCCGCTTCAGATCGAGATGCATCTCACCCTCGCATTCGAGCAGGGCTTTCGCCTCGGCGCCAAGCCGGTTACCGCCGAAATCGTCGAGCAGGTCCTGTCCCGCGCCATCGACGATCTCGAACCGACGTTGACCCGAAATGGTTACGATGCGACGGCTCTGGTCACGCACCTCAATGCTCGGCCGTCGGATATCCGCGCCTTCCTGGCGGGCACCCTTGATCCCGAATATTCCCGTCAGCTGACCGAGCAACTACGACAGGCAGGCGTCCCGGTTTGACCATGCCGTCGCTGGCAATTAATCTGAGCACGTGGGGGATGTTTGCAAGCAGACCCGGATGTTTGCGAGCACATTGGCAAAGAGCGTGAGCACGACGCCCGCTCCATTGTCAGATAATTCGAGCAGAAAATGCCGATGTTTGCGAGCAGAGGCGCTTATGTTGGCAAGCCGCTACAGCTAGGCCATCCAATCCTATCCGCGTCTACGGGCTGATTATCGCTCTTATCCGGGAGATCAATCCCACTTGGAAGGGCAATACGTAGAGAGTGCGGCTTCCGATTTTCGCCCACATGCTGACATAGCCGTAGCGGGTGAAGCCCCGAACAAACGCTTCAACAAGCGTAACCTTTCCGTCGATGGTATCGATGACGTCCGACTTGCATGAAATGCCGACTCGGTGCACTTTGCCGTTTGTGGTTGGACACCCGCGACTTGTCGCCGAGTCAAACGTCCGGAACTTACTTATCTTGTCCACTGCAACCGCATCCTACAGCGGCTTGCTGCGTAATCGGCGAACGGCATGCCAAGAGCTGGAGATGCTGATGTTCGAACTCAAAATCAATCCAAATTTTGAAAACCTCGAGGCTGCAAAGCGCGAGTTGCTCAAGAAACTTCCGACGGTGAAATCATCCCACCGATGCGAAGCGCTCGGCAGGGGCCTTGGCTACGGAAGCCATTCAGCAGCGCGGGTCGCGTCGAAATTGACTGCTGACCCGGTTACCGTGGATGGGCAGGCGTTTCGGAAATATCTTGAGAGCCAGGGATTCAACGTTTCCCCAAATGTTCTCTATCGAGCGATCGCAAAGGTTGCCATCGCTAACGTCGTCACTGCCAACGAATTTCTCAGCATATGGGGGATTGGTTTTGGCAGGTCACAGCGGAAGCCTGACGGAAAGTGGGAAGACCCCCATGAGCGCTACGCGCGCTTCAAGGAGCACCGATCGGAGTTACTTGATGACTACGCGATCACCCCCTTCCTGCTGTCACTTGCCCTGTTAGCAAGAGTTGTCCGCACAAAGACGATCCGGCAAGGGACCGGCAGTTACGGGGTGAAGCACATCGCCGAGAATTTTAAATGCACCTATCCAGACGGCGAGAAACTCGGACCGCATTATGTGCCGAACGGCGTGCTGATAGCTGCAGCAATCCATGCCGGCTTCATGACGAAATCCCACTTCGACGAGCTTGGCTATCACTCGCTGAATGTGACGTTCAATATGTCGAAGCGTTGTCTCGATGACCTCGACGATGAAATTCGTCCCGACAGCGGCCGGTCTCAGGATCGGAGACGCGCTGAGGAACGCCGGAGACTAAGGAAGGCGTCTCCAACATTATGGGGGCTTTAGAAGCTGAATAGCGGTGTCGGATTATCGCGGCAGACGACAAGGGTCAGGCTCTTCTTCGCTCTGCTGAGCCCGACATACATCAACCGGCGCTTGTATTCGGTGTTCGAAAACGAGCCTTTGTCACACATCATCACCAAGGCATTTTCGCACTCGAGGCCCTTCGATTTATGGACGGTGCTGATGCACTTGCTGGGAGGTTGCGGGTGCGAAAACGTTCTACGTCTGGTGATTTCAGCCAGACCGTCTTGGGCGGAAGCAAAGTTGCCAAGTTTGACCGCATCGTGAAATTCGCTTTTGAGATCAATGGAGATCGTAGAAAAACCCGCCGTTTTGTTGGCGATAAGACCCTTGAGATGAGAAAGCGCAAGGCCGATGCCTTGATGATCAGGCCTTTCCAGGAGGATGCGGCTCAACGCTTGAAGCTCGGACGGCATCCCGCGCGTTGGTTTAACACACTTGTCCTCGACCTCTTTTCTGACACGTTGACCATGCGTTGACGTGGTAAACCCAGTGCAGGTGGCGCCTACGAAATTTATAAAGGCATCGGTTATATCTGCAGCCGAGCCCGGAGAACGCTCCGCACTGCCCACCAACGCTGAAAGTGCGTCGCGGGTGTGGCCTTCCCAGATCCGCATCGACCGATAAAAGAATGCGTTCAGATGATCGACCCGATCATTGCCGGAAGTAAGCACGAGCAGTTGCCGAGACCCCGTCGCCAGGTCTGAGATTGGCCGACGGTCGTCTCTCGACAATGCAAGTGCCTTGCGGGCGTTGCTAGCCGAATTGCTGGCATGCAAAACCGTCAATCCCCTGGGAAGCGCGCCGGCAAGGCTTATGGCACGTCCATTTGAAAGCGTTTCGCGAGCGTCGAGAACCCATTTTCCGAGATCCGGAGAACCCTCCTTCCATCGATGGGGTACTGACAGCTGGCCGAATCCGCCCAAGGTTGTCATTTGCCTCCAGCGTTCCAGCGCCAATCGTGTGCCGTTGCCGGCTCCGCCATAAATAATCTGCATGGGATCGCCAAAGAACCTAATCGCTGAGCCCGCTTTGTGCAGAGCCATCACTGCCGCGTGCTGATCAGCGCTCGCATCCTGGTGTTCATCGCAAACTATGATCGGATATTGTCCGGCGGCAGCTTTTGATACAGACACAGCACGTTCGAGAAGCCGTCTGCAACGAGCGGCCACGACGTCGTAGGCATTGTGTTCACGAGCCCAGCTTCCCACATCAGCCGGCAAATCGAGGGCACGATGGTACATCGCTGCAATCTCGGTCAGGAAGCTGTCGATTGTCCGGATCTCTACGCGATTGGATTCGCCTTTTGTGCGATCAGCGAATACCGACCTGGCGGCGTGTGTATGCGTCAGAATTAGAACTCGACCCGATGAAAGCGTCTGGGCAGCCTTTGAAGCATATCGGGCGCCTTGATAGGTCTTTCCGCAACCCGCAGGCGCTTCGATAACGACCAGCCCTTGATCAGAGCGTAGAAGCGAAAAGACGTCCTCGTCCCTCAAAACGACAGCTCCCCGGGCGCGAAAGTCTGCTCGCCGACCGCCAATCGTATCGCGTTGATGAACGGCAGCAACTCTGGCTCCACCTTCGGCCACAGGCCCAGGTCGATCATTTTTCCGCAAAGCTCAACACCACCACCAATCGACTTGAACCAGCGTTGACTGTGCTTGCTCCATTCCTTGGCGGTTCGCTCATCCGGCGCTCCGTCTTTGTCCCCCGTCGCAGCTGCGACGATTACCGTCCGAAGTGCTGCGGCAGACCCGCACGCCTTCAAGATGTCAGCCTCTTCCTTGCCCTGAATGCTTAGCCGGTCGGCAAGCGTCCGGAGGCGCTCCCCACCGAGACCATCTCCGTCAAAAGCGAGAGAGAGCAACTTATCGTCCGGGACATGCGCAATGATGTTTTCCTCAAGACATCCGGCGGGCCATTGAAAGAGCTTGGCGCCGGCCGATGTCTTGAGCCTTTGCCACCGCCCGGAAAACCTGCCCTCGTCGTCACAAAAGCCTGCAGCGCTTATCCCGGCGGCATGGAGAGCTTCGAGAAGGCCAAGCATCGCATCGTTACCGCCGCCGTCAGCAATGCGAATTCCGTAGATGTATTCCCGCCCTGTAAAAACGAGACGGAATAGGGTGCGGATAAATCCTACCTCGGTCACACCTTCAGCGATAATCGGGACACGCGACAAGAATGTCTCAGGATCGCGGCTTTGCTGCTTGCCCACTTTGTCTTGGTGCAACTGCCCAATTCGACCGTTCCCATCCATATACCATAGAGCAGCCGCTTTTACCGCCGCGATGACAATTGGGCTATGCGTTGTCAAAAAGCATTGTTGGTCGTCAGACGCCAAGACATCGAGAAGTTGACGCAATCGGTAAGGCTCGAGGCCTCGCTCGATTTCATCAATCACCGTAAGACGCGTCGAGACTTCGACCGCCCCCGCGACCTGAAGTGCCGCCATTCTGCGCGTTCCGGCCCCCCAACTTGCTAGAGGAAGCAAAGTGCCATCCTTATCGGCCAGGAGGCCGACTAGAGCACCGATCGAGAGCCCCTGGCTGCTCGTCAAGCCGATATCAAGATTATGTGGCAGACCTGCCGCCTTCAATGTCTTGTCGAGATCTTGCAGCGCTTTAGCTTCTTCGCCGGTGAAAGCTCCCGAGACATCGACCGAAGCGACTTTTGCGCTTATGCGAGACTTCAGGTTGCCCTTGGACAGAAGTCGATCGAGCGCAGAGCCTGTCACGAGACGCAAATCTCGATCGTTGCGATCATCGTTGGCGAGCCGCACTACTCCTATCTTTCGACGAAGGCCTGTCGAAAGAGCAACGACCTCCATGTTTGGCTGCACGACTTCCCATATCAGTTCCAGGTCCGGCGTGCCCCTGACACGCAGGAGGTAAACGGCGTCGCTGCTGGCGCCCTCCTGCTCGGGGTCTGGCAGAACGGTATCCGTTCCATTCCATTCCCAAGGCCACAGTGTCTGCTGGAAATTAGATATTTCCAATTCCGTCGGCAAGCTAACGGCAGCTTCAATTGCGAAACCTGCCTCAAGTAATCTGTTGTAGTAGTCAGTTTCGAAAACCTGAGCAGAATTTGTCGGGCTGAACAGCAAAGCTATCGCATGAAGAAGCGTCGACTTGCCGGAGTCCCCGCCTCCGATCAGCAGGTTCATCTTGCCATCCGGATACCACACAGTGTGGGCGAGCCCTCGGAAATTGGTGACCGTGAGACGTCGTATACGTGGCTGCTTCATCATTGCCGAACCGAATCAATAGATTGTAAGCCCAACCACAACCTGTCGATGTTTCAGACAATAGCAAGCATCTGAAATCCAAGCATAGTCAGAAAACGGGCAGAATGAGCGGCGGATCAATCGTAGATTTTCAGACCGTTATCGCAGAAAGCCGATATGGCTTGTGCGCTGATCCAAGGACTACAGAAATTGGCAGTAAGGACCTTCACCTGCGTTGATCGCCCTCATTCTAATCCCTCGTTGCTGCAGTCCTTACATGCCCTCGTTATAGTGTCCCCCACGCCCGAAACCTTCCCCTGCCCGTCATCTCGCGAAGACCGAGCTCCTGAACAATCCGCCGCGCCGCCTGCGGCGTCACCTCGAGCGTCTTCGCCACCATCCCGGCCGACACCAACGGCTTCGCCATGACCAACTCGACGAGATCCGGCAATTTCGAGGAGGTTCGCCGTCCTTCAAGTTTTCGGTCCATCATCGTCTTCGCCAGAGTCAGCCGGTCATGCTCTTTCATTCCGATCTCAGCGGCCGCCAAAAATCCGTGGGCGATGGCCAGCAGCCGGGTCTCGCGATCGCGATGCCGGCGCCGATCGACCGGAATGGTTTTGAGGCCAAGATTAATGACCGCGAGATGGGCACCTGACGTGATGCCCGCCTGGCGCAGGATCGAAGCGGCCAGCAACCGGCCGAGCCAGGGCGCGTGCTGCAGGACAGACAATTCGTTCCAGGCATCGAGGGCGACGATCGCCTGCAACACCGCCGGCAGGCTTTCGGCCTGCCGCAGCACGCGGCGCCATTCCTCCAGCCGGGCATCTTCGTCCCAGTCGAGATCATAGACCAGCGGATCGGCCGGAGCCCGGCCGGGCTTTTTGGCTCGTTCGATCGCGGCGTCAGAGCGCGCGAGGATCGCATCGATCGCGGCATAGTCGACGCCGGGCAGGTCTTTGACGTCGTCACCATCATCCCCCTCCCCTTCCCTTTCCGCGTCGATCGCGGCAGCCGCCCGAATAACTCCGGCCGTCGTCGCCTCGTCCCCGCCGCCCGACCCGATCTCCGAGGTTTTCCGCAGCGAGCGGATGCCGTCGGCAGAGAGCGCCCAATCCGGGAATTGGCCGGCGATCCGCCGACGCGTTCGCATCACGTCGCGGGCGATTGTGAGCTCATGGGTGGGTGTGCGAATATCCTTCGTGGCGTCGTGGAGGACGAGGTCTTCGAGATGCACGAGTTCGCCGTCGATCCACAGCGAGGCGCAGGCGTCGGCAAAATGAGTACGCTCGATCCAGCCGTGCCCGACCGGCGAACGGGCGACTCGTTCGTCGAGACGCGCCAGTTGGATACCGGCGCGGAATGCAGGCTCCAGCAAGCCTGTCATACTAATTTTTGCGATATCGTAAGCCATTGAAATCATGGTAAATGATTTCTTACAGGAACTCTATCTGAATATTACGGTTCTTCACATGGTATGATCGAGGGTTGAGTGTCTAACCATCGATAAGTAACCCTTATCGGAGGTGATTGATCTGACGGCTCTAAAGGCTTAGAGTCGTGCCAAATCACGGCGAAGATTACAGCGGGAGGCGTAGATTTTGACGACAAGCAATAGGATGAAGAGCAGCTCAGCCGCTGCGAATGGTCGCCTTGTGCCGCTGGCTTCTCGCGAGCTCAACGAACCGGCGCTTCACCTCTTCAAAGAGTGCCGGGGGTAGCGACCCTTGATACCCGCTCTCGCTATCAACAGGCCGAACGTCGGGCCCCGGCCAGACAAAGCGGTTGCTTTCGGTCAACACGATCCAGGATCGCTCGTCATCGAGACCCAGGCGGCGCTTGGTGGCAGGCGGGATTTCGATTGCATCGTGGGGATCAGACGGCGGCGAATGCGTTATCGGCAGGACACGTACTGCAGGTGTCCCGTCCTCAAGCATTGCAACAATGGCCAGCACGACAGCGGGGCGGTCCTTGTCACCCTCTTCCCGTCCGTCCAGATGCTGCCAGTGCCAAGATCAAGAATAGCGAAAGACCCAGCCGACCTTGGGTTCAATCGGCAGCATTCTTGTCCATCAGCAGTTCGGTATTGAGATGATCCAAGCCAGGCTCCATCGTCGAAGCCTCGATCGCGTCGAGCTCGTCGTCACTGATCGCAGCTGTCAGATCGACCCGCCGATCGCGCTTGGCCAGGCGGACGTAATCTTCATAGGCCATGAGCACCGTGCGCGGCCGGCCGTTCTTGGTAATGATGACCGGCTCTCGCACGGCCGCATCCTGGTAGGCCCCAAAATTCTTCGAAACGGCAGCTGCCGTCACAATCGACGTCATGGTAGATCTCCTTTGTTCCGGAATATACGGGCTTTCCGGAACTTTTGCAAACTCCTCAAAGAACCTGGACGCGCAAGATGACGCGGAAAGCTCCAAACGTCCTTCCCAGCAGCGACACACTCGCGCGCCGCGTGGAAGAGCTCGATACCATCGCGTCCGTCTTGCCGATGGAGCGTCGTGACGAACTCGCCGAGCTGCTGACGGATCAGGATGTCGAGACGCTGCGCCATCTGGTCAACGAGGGAATGGGAGAAAACACCCTTCGAGCCCTGACGTCAGATCTTGCCTATCTGCAGGCCTGGTCCCTCGCTGCGACAGGCCGTTCCCTTTCCTGGCCGGCACCCGAAGCCCTGCTTTTGAAGTTTGTGGCGCATCATCTTTGGGATCCAGGAAAACGTCTGACGGATCCGGAACACGGGATGCCACTAGATGTCGAGGATAAGCTTCGGCTCCAGGGTTTGCTGCGATCCATCGGCCCTCATGCGCCTGATACCGTGCGCCGGCGTATTGCCACCTGGTCGACGCTGACGAAATGGCGCGGCCTCGATGGCTTTTTCAGCTCCCCTGCGCTCAAGTCCGCAATCCGACTGGCCGTGCGCGCGACACCCCGGCCAAGGAAGCGGAAAAGCGCCAAGGCCGTCACAGGGGATATTCTGTCGAGACTGCTCGGAACCTGCACGACGGGAAGCCTTCGTGATGTCAGAGACCGTGCGATCCTAATGGTCGCCTTTGGCTCGGGCGGCCGTCGCCGCAGCGAGATCGCGAGACTCCGGAAAGAACAGTTACAGCAGGAGGATCCTATCGAGGTCGATAGTGGCCCTCCCTTGCCCTCTCTTTCCATTCATCTTGGCCGCACAAAGACCAGCGGCGCTGAAAACGATGAAGTGGTCTATCTTGCTGGACGTCCCGTTGATGCCCTGAACGCCTGGCTTGATGCTGCAAAGATCGACAAGGGTAGTATCTTCCGGGCGATCGATCGCTGGGGGAATGTTTCGCGCCGGCCGCTGGACCCGAAGGCGATCAATGACATGGTCAAGCAGCGCGTAGAAATGGCCGGGCTCGATCCGGCTGAGTTTTCGGCCCACGGTCTACGATCAGGCTACCTGACAGAAGCTGCTAATCGTGGCATTCCTCTTCCCGAAGCGATGGAGCAATCACGACACCGTTCCGTTCAGCAGGCTTCGCAATACTACAACAGCGCCCAGCGGCGCAGCGGCCGCGCTGCTCGGTTGATGGACTAACTTTACGGAGCATCGAATGAGTGAACTGCAGAACCGGATCGTTGAACGCTTGGTAGCCCTGGACCGTTTGCGGCAGGTGGACCTGGCGCCGGACAATCGGGGTAAACTGATGACCGCTGCGATCGACCTGTTCTACGCTGCTGGCGGAGATAGCGATGAACTGAGGGAAATCGTCCTTAAGGCGAATGAACACAAACGCAGCAACGTGGCAGATGCCGTGGCCCAAGTGGTCGTCGCAACTGCTGCAGTCAGTTACGCATCCGATCTCGATCTGGTCCAGGCGGCATATAACTGGATTGACAACACGCCGGTCTCGCTCTCCGACTGAGGTATTTCGATTTCCATTGATCTTTTGGTTCCCTCTCTTTAGCTATGATCACAATTCAGTGACCGGATGTGGCTTTAACTCCTCCAGAAGCCGATGCGCGTTGCTACCTGCTGGACGCAGCCAATCGAGGTGTTCGACGAGGCGCTGCCGTGTCTGCCGGACTTTTCCCGAAGCGCGACAGCGACTGTCGCAGACCCTCAGTCTCGTTAAGGAGAGCATTGCTGGCTGCCGTGGACTCCTCCACCATCGCGGCATTCTGCTGCGTTACCTGATCGAGTTGGTTGACGGCACTGTTCACCTCCGACAGCCCGATCGCCTGCTCTTTTGCTGCGCCAGCGATGGCAGTCATGTGCTCGTTGACGCTCGCGACATTGTTCTGGATACCTTCGAGCGCGACGCCGGTATCAGCCACCAACTTAACCCCCGTCTTGACCTCGTCCGAGGAACTTTTGATCAGCTGATTGATCTCCTTGGCGGCCTTCGCCGAGCGTTGGGCAAGTTCGCGGACTTCCTGGGCAACAACAGCGAAGCCCTTACCCGCCTCACCTGCTCTTGCAGCCTCGACGCCTGCATTGAGCGCAAGCAGGTTGGTCTGAAACGCAATCTCATCAATGACACTGATGATGTTCGAAATCTCCTTCGAGGACTGCTCGATCTTGTCCATCGCACCGATGGCTTGAGTAACCACCTGAGCGGAGTGGCGGGCGCTTCGGCTAGCATCTTCTGTCGCAGAGCGCGCCTCATCGGCCCGCTTTGAGGCATTGGCGACATTGACCGTGATTTCATCAAGCGCTGCGGCTGTCTCCTCGAGTGCGGCTGCTTGCTGTTCCGTGCGACGCGACAGGTCGTTCGAAGCTTGTGCGATTTCCTTCGCCCCCATCTCAATTACGCTTGCGGACCTGGAAACGGCACCGAGTGCTGACGAAAGCTGGTCAACGGTTTCGTTGAAGTTGCTGCGCATCGGTTCAAAGGTGCCGGAGAAAGTCGAGGCGATCTTGCAATCCAGATCCCCGCTAGCAAGCTTCTGGAGTGCGTCTGCAATCTGCGTCACCGCCGACACACGATCACTGACATCGTTGGCAAATTTGACCACTTTCACCACACGACCGCTGTCGTCGGTGATCGGATTGTAAGAGGCGTTGAGGTAAACGCGACGGCCTCCTTTGCCATAACGGACGATGTCGCCGAGCATTGGCTTATTAGCTCTGAGATCTGACCACATTGCCTCGTATTCTGCATCACCATCAGATCCGCTGGATAGGAACATCCGATGGTTTTTGCCCTTGAGTTCTTCGAGGCCGTAACCCACAGCATTTAGAAAATGCTCGTTGGCCGTGATAATCTCGCCGTCAGGCCTGAACTCGATCACGGCCTGAGCTCTGCTGATGGCTCTCAGCTGGTTGCGGAAATCGGTGTTTTCAATCCGCGCTTTCGCATCAGCCCACTCGACGACATAGCCAACCGTCTTTCCACCGGTCTTCAAGGGCGTCACGATCAGATCGAAGACATGCGATCCCACCTTGATCGTTGCGTCGTGCCTGCTCTTCAGAGCACCCAGCATCGTCCTCTGATGCTGCGGATTTTTATGGAAGATGTCGATGTTCGAGCCGACCAGTTTCGCCATCGAAAACTGCGGCAGTTCTGCTCGCATTTCATGCTCGGCGGCTTCAAGCAACCTGCGTGTCGCACCGTTCACGTAGAGGATGTTCAACTTTTCGTCCGCAATCATAATGTTCGCGGAGATCGTTTCGAGAGACGCAAGTTTCGCGCGTTCGAGTTTCGTCGACATGAGATGCATTGGAGCCCCTTCCCCACAACGGGAGTAAAATCAGCTATTTATCAGTTGGTAGTGCAACCGGATCTTCATGACCGGCCGTTGTGGCAACCAGCTATGTTCGCTCGCCCAGTTGTGGGCGGTAGTGAGCGTAACTGTTCTTGCCGGAATTCTTTGCTGCATACATGGCGAAATCGGCGGCGCGAAGAATAGCGTCACTGTCCTTGCCATCAGTTGGAAATGCCGAGATGCCTATCGACGCACTGACATTGACGTCCTGTCTGCCAATGTAGATCGGTCGACATATTTCCGACAGCAACCGGCGTGCAAAATTGTCAGCGGTATCCGCGCCCTGGTGCCGTTCGAGGATCATGGCAAACTCGTCGCCGCCGAGCCGAAAGGCCATCGACGAACCCAGCTTGCTTATCCTCCGACCGATTGTCCGCAGGACTGCGTCGCCGGCATGATGACCAAACGTATCATTGACGGCCTTGAAGCCATCGAGATCGAGTACCATCAAGCTGAATGGTTCAACCGCTTGCGTAATGTCTGCTCTGCGCCCAAGTTCTGCGTTGAACAGGTATCGGTTTCCAAGACCCGTCATCTGATCGATGTGGGCGGCGTTCCAAAGATCAAGCTGGCGATTATGGGCATCTGTCACATCCTGGAGCACACCCTGTATCACGGGCTCGCCCTGATGGTTCAGGCTGTACTGCCCAGCGCTTTTGAAGCGGCGCACCTGTCCTGAGGGATGGCGAAAATCGAACTCCTGCACCATGGGCTCAACACACAGCTCAGGATCCTTTGTGATGGCTTCGATGCCCTGGCGAACATCCACAGAAAGAGGCTCCAGTGCCATTTCCAATGTCACTTGAGCACCATGCGGCACCCCGTAGAGCTCGTAGACCCGGTCTGACCACAACAGTCGGCCGGTTCTAACTTCATAAGTCCAGGCACCGACGCCAGACAGCTTTTCAAGCTGTGCGAGCCATGATGCACGGCGTTCGGAATCTTGTCTCAGGCCCACGAGTTGCTCTTCAAACGAGCGCCGAGCGGAGGCTGGAAAAAGCGCCACATCGTAAACCCGAGGACCGAGGTGGTTGAGCAACGAGATATTGACCAGAACCGGCGATGGCTCGGCATTTCCCTGCACCGTCAGTGCGACCTCGTGGCAGCGCCCTTCAATGTGCAGAAGCGGAATGAGAACACTCTCAAGATAGAGCCGACTTGCGGTCGTAAACTTCCGGCTAATTCGCTCGCCGATCATCTGTCGTTCCGACGCGCCGGTCAGTCCGCCGAAATAGGCGTTGGCGCGCAGAATACAAAAGTTGGCGTCGACGACTACCAACGCACACGGGGCATCGTTCCAATCAGCCTCGCCGTTGCGTGCCTCAGAGGTGAGAGGTTGCTGACGCGACATATCGTTCGATCTCTTGGATAACCTCAGACGGGTGACTGACGTGGGGGCAATGTCCCGTTGCCTTGAGTTGAACAAAGGTCGCATTCGGCATTTGGTCAGCCACGTATTTGCCAACCTGAACCGGTGCGATGACGTCTTCGGCACACTGCAGGACAAGCGCCGGTGTGCAAGCCTTTGCCAGGTCGGATCGGTTGTCGCTCCAGAAGGTCAAAGCCGCGAAATGCCTAGCGATCTCTGGGTTCGTTCTGCAGAAACTCTCGCGCAGCGTGTCCGTCAGTTCTGGACGCTCGGAGTTACCCATGATCGCGGGTGCCATTTGACCCGCCCAACCGAGATAGTTGGACTGCATGGCGTCGATCAGCCCTTCAATATCCTGTTTCTCGAACCCTCCGAGATAGCTTTCGCCGTCGTTCAGGTAGCAAGCCGAAGGGCCGATAAGGATCAGCTGTCTAAGAGTCGGTCCGGAAAGTTATTCAGTTTGAACAGAGCCTTCTCAGCATGAGGCGAATGGATGCCAATTTGAGGAAGGCGAGTGCGTTGCGTGACATGTTTTCGAAGTCCTTGGCCAGCCTGCGGCAA
>NZ_LR701558.1:0-9224 GCF_902498795.1 Hoeflea sp. EC-HK425 | reverse complement strand
GGGGAAAGGGGACGGTTCCCTCCTCCCTTTCCCCAAACCCCTTTCCCTCTCCCCTTCGGAGCTGAGTATTGGAGGATCCGCGCAAGGTGGCGATTGAGTTACCGGGCAGATAGGCCCGAGCGCGCGGGGGCTGATGGGTCTCGTTGGATTACGGGCTTGTCCTAAGTAGATTGGGGGAGTGTCGTGATTTTCGAGGGCGGCCTGTGTGTGCGAGGCCGAAAACGTCGATTTTCTCGCTCATAGGACCGCGGAACGGCCACGTGATTGACCATCCGATTCTCTCGTCTTGAGATCGTCTGTGCGAGAACTGCTTGGCGAGCTGGCCGCGATTGTCAGCTGACAATGGCACTAAGGACCAGAAATATAAGGGTAAATTGGCTTTGCCACAGTCGTAAATTTGCGTTAACCAAAAAATGCTTGACCCATACGGCCGATCTGGGATCATTTGCGGAAACTTCAACAAATCTTTGGAATTTCCGTGAATGGCGATCAAAGCCGCGACTATGGACCTTCAGAGCAGGGCCGCTGCGTTCTCAATTGATGAGACGATCCAGCATGACTCGGTAACGCTCAGTAGCCAACTTCAGGTTCTCTTTGAGAAGCTGTTCTCTCCGAATGCTGTAAAATCCTTGCGCCGTTTCAGCAGCACCGAAGCAGCGAAGCTGATTGGTATCACCGACAGCTATGTACGTCATGTCGCTGCGCAGGAGGACGAAGTAACCTCTGAGCGCACTCCTGGAGGGCGCCTGACCTTCTCGCTCGAAGAAGTAAACCGGATTCGACAGATCCTGGGAAGGACGAAACCAGCCTACTTGCCCAATCGCCGCGAAGGAGATCACCTTCAGGTAATTGCCGTGACAAACTTTAAGGGTGGTTCTGGAAAAACAACTACCGCAACGCATCTTGCGCAGTATCTCGCGCTGAGAGGCTATCGTGTACTGGCCGTCGATCTCGATCCTCAAGCGTCCATGTCCGCGATGCTGGGTTTCCAGCCGGAATTTGACGTCGGTGACAACGAAACGCTCTATGGAGCGATCCGGTATGATGGGGAACGGCGACCTGTGAATGAGGTCGTGAGGCAGACCTACTTTGCAGGATTGGATTTGATCCCGGGTAACCTTGAACTGCATGAGTTTGAGCACGATACGCCGCGTGCGCTTGCGTCCAGAGACGCATCAGACAGCGACATGTTTTTTATGCGGGTAGGCAATGCGCTAAGCAGCTTGCAGGAAGACTATGACGTCGTCATCGTCGATTGCCCGCCGACCCTCGGTTTCTTGACGTTGTCCGCCCTCTGTGCGGCGACTTCGGTTCTGATAACCGTTCATCCGCAGATGCTCGACATCGCTTCGATGAATCAGTTCCTTTCAATGACCTCCAACCTCCTGTCAGTCGTAAAAGAGTACGGCGGAAATCTCGACTACGATTGGATGCGCTATCTTATCACTCGCCACGAACCAAACGATGGACCTCAGGCTCAGATAGTCGCATTCCTTCGGAATCTCTTTGGGGACCGAGTTCTCACATCGATGATGGTGAAGTCCACGGCCGTGTCTGATGCCGGACTTTCAAAGCAAACGATCTATGAAGCCGGGCGCGACACGATGCACCGCCAGACCTACGATCGGGGCGTAGAGGCTATGGACGGGGTGAATAGTGAAGTTGAAACACTTATCCGCAAAGCGTGGGGTAGGGCATGAAGGGTCGTGACATCCTGAAAAGCATGGTTTCGGCGGGCCATCCGGTAGGTGAGACGCAGGCCGTTCCGCCGACGCAAAAACCAGCGGGAGCAGTGCGTGCGATGAATCTTTCGCTCGGGCGCCTCAATGATGAAGCAAACGCGGCGAGAGAGCTGCGCGACGCGCTCGCGGCTGGCGATAGGGTAGTCGAGCTGGACCCGGCTTCGGTCGAGTCCTCCTTTATTCAGGATCGCATCCCAGTCGAGAACGACCCCGAATTCGAGAAGCTGAAGCTCGCGATTACCGAAGCGGGTCAACAGGTGCCGATCCTGGTGCGCCCGCATCCCAAAAAACCCAATGTCTATCAGTCTGTCTTCGGTCACCGGCGCACGCGAGTGGCGACGATGCTTGGGCGCCAGGTAAAGGCGGTCGTTCGAGAGATGGACGACGAGCAGTTCATTCTCGCACAGGGGCAGGAGAACGGACCGCGCGCTGATCTCAGCTTCATAGAGCGCGCATTGTTCGCTCGACGCATGGACGAATTCGGCTTCGACCGCGACACCATCGCAAAAGCACTCTCTGTCGATAAACCAGAAACGTCGAGGCTCCTTCAGGTCGCGGAAGCTGTCCGACCTGACGTCATTATGGCGATCGGCCCGGCGCCGAAAGTGGGAAGACCGAGGTGGGTGGCATTCGCGGAGGGCCTCAAGGACACGGAGGCGGCCAAGCGTGTAGCGAAGGAGCTTACGTCCGAGGCATTCGCTGCGGCTGATTCAAACACTCGGTTTGAACGTCTGTGGAAAGTGCTGGTGGATCGCCGTGAAAAGCAAAGTACACGTGCCGAAGTGTTGCGTGACCGGAAGGGTCTCCAACTCGCATCCATTGAGCGAAACAAGCGGGGGGCGAAGATCACCGTGACATCTGAGCCATTTGCAATTTTTCTCTCGGAGAAACTTGCGGACCTTGTGTCACTCTTCGAAAGCGAAAAACGCTAGAGTTTCAATTCTTTGAGCGGATTGTCATCTGACAATTCACTCTCAACCAGGAGCGTACCGAACAAAAGAAAAAGGCCCCCAAAACGTCGCCGTCGTGGAAGCCCTTCTCGGATATAAGCAACCTGAGAATCTCATTTCCACGAATCGCTGTCAAGAGTCTTTGGCACCGTTTTGGTGAGCAGATTTCTTTTGCCTTTTGAAAGGTGATGGAAATGCAGATAGGACGCGTATCAACGCCCCACGGGCGGCCGATGACGCTTGCCTTGGTGAGAGGCCAACTCGAAACGGCCGATCGCAATCCGAGCAAGGCGGTCAACAAATGGAAAGTCTTTAACGACGTCGGCGAGACGAAGGACGTCTTCGGCCTGCAGGATCGTTCAATCACGGTATTGCAGGCGCTGCTCAGCTTCTATCCGAGCGACGAGCTTTGCGATGAAAACGGCGGCCTCGTTGTCTTCCCGTCGAACAGCCAGTTGTCCCTGCGCGCCCACGGAATCGCCGGCACGACATTGCGTCGGCATCTCGCCGCGCTGGTGGACGCCGGCCTGATCGAACGACGCGACAGCCCGAACGGGAAGCGTTATGCGCATCGGGGCAGGGGAGGGGAGATCGAGACGGCCTTTGGCTTCAGCCTTGCGCCGCTGCTTGCTCGCGCGGCCGAACTCGCGAACCTGGCGCAGCAGGTCGCCGCCGAGCGTCTTCGCTTCAAGCGCGCCAAGGAAGCGCTGTCCCTGTGCCGGCGCGACGTCCGCAAGCTGATCACCGCGGCCATGGAAGAGGGTGCTGACGGCGATTGGGCGACGATCGAAGTCATGTTCATCGGCCTGATGGCTCGTCTTCCGCGCACGCCTCGGCGCGAAGACGTCGACGCTGTGCTCGAAGAAATGGAGCTTTTGCGCGAGGAAATCATCAACCGATTGGAAATTCAGGTAAAAGCAGAAAAAACGGACGTCAATGACCACCATGATGGACGTCACATACAGAATTCAAATCCCGAATCCTTCCATGAACTTGAACCTAGCTCCGAAAAAGAGCAGGGCGAGATGCCGAGCCAGAAACCGAAACGGATCGGCGAACCGCTGAAGGCATTCCCGTTACCGTTGGTGCTGAGAGCGTGCCCCCAGATCGGCGACTACACCTCTGGCGGCCGGATCGAGACCTGGCGCGAGCTGATGGCGGCGGCCGTCGTAGTTCGGTCGATGCTGAACGTCAGCCCGTCGGCCTATCAGGAGGCGTGCGAGGTGATGGGACCCGAAAACGCCGCGGTTGCCATAGCCTGCATCCTTGAGCGGGCCGAGCACATCAAATCGGCGGGCGGATATCTGCGCGATCTGACGCGCAAGGCGGCACGCGGCGAATTCGGCCTCGGGCCGATGCTTATGGCCGCGCTCAGGGCCAATAGCGGAGACGAGAAGCGAAGCGCATGATCGCCTGCTTCCCGCCAGTGTCAGGAAATGTCGGGTATGCGGTCGGCGATCTTCACGAGATAGTCGTCGATGGCCTCCTCGATGTAGCTGTTGAACTTGCGACGCTCGATGGCGGCGAGGATCTTCAGCTTCTTGTGGACCTCGGCGCGGATATGGATGCCGGTCGTGACCTTCTCGGTCTCCCGGAAGCGCTTGCCGGCGATGGGATCGCGGCTTTCTCCTTTGGCAACCAGGTCGCGGAACTGCGTCCGGCCGCCGGACGGTTTTGAGGACGCACCGTCGTCATCGCCGTCGGTTCTTGCCGGGGGAGGGGAGGTGGCGGGCTTTTCGCGCACGGAAGGTCGATCGCGACCGGTCGAGATCAGCCCGAGCACGAGGTTCTTGCTATCCGATGGCTCGCTCATTGCTTCGCCTCGGCAGAGCTCGAACTGTAGAGGGTAAGCAGCTCGCCGAGGAGCGTTTCCATCTCTGCGATCGCTTTCGGGTCGGATTTTGCGACGGTCTGCAACGTCCCGGCGGCGCCGATCGACTGATAGGAGGCCCGCCGCGCGATTGGCTGCGATGCGAGCGCAACACCGCTCTCCCGCAGGATTTCGCGAAGCGGTTCGTGGGCTTTGGCGCGGCCGGTGACGAGATCGTGCTGGTTGATGACGATCATCGCCGGAAGTTTGCGCTTCTGGTCTTCCTCGACCACCGGAATATGGTTGAGCGCGAGCTGCATGCCGGCGACCACATCGTCCTGAGTGGTCTGCAGCGGGATCAGCACGATGTCGGCGCAGTAGAGACCGGCGAACAGATTTTCGTTCGTCGTGCCCTCGATGTCGACAAAGACGATTTTGCCTTCCTCCTGCTGTTGCAGCGCCATCTTGTAAATCTGGTTGGGATCGAGGCAGCTTTCCGCCTCCAGCCTGTCCGGCCAGACATTCATCTGTTTCGACATCGTGAACCAGCGCATTGTGTTTGCCCGGCTGTCGGCGTCGATCAGAAACACGTCGTTGCCGGCATGGGCGGCCGTACCAGACAGCGCTCGAACGAGTGTGGTCTTTCCGGTCCCGCCTTTGGGATTGGCGATAGTGACGATCATGATAGCTCCTTTAGTGACATAAAGTATAATTAATACCTTCACCCTCTTTCCGCAACGAAATCGTTGCCCATTGTTCGTTCACCATTGATGATTGACGATTGATGATTGCCCGTCGACAACGGGCAATGGGTAACGGGCAATGAGCAATTGCCCGTTAACAATGGTCAATCGAAGCGCGATTAACCGTCGGTGATTAATGGGTAATTGGCAATTGCCTGCGATATCGCGGGCAATGACAGCGTTAACAACGGGCAATTGTTAGCGTTGCAGGTTGCTGTTTGCTGCGGCGCATGAGCGGGCCGATGATGAGAGTGTTCGTGCACGTCGGGCTGCTGAATGAGATTAAGTATAATTGAGATTATTGTGGCAGGATAGTCAAGTTTGTGGTACAAACTCGACATCGCCCGCCTTCGGCAGGGCAGTGGTTCGCGCCTCTGGCGCTCTGGGTCGCCTCCGGCAACCTGGCAAGCGGGAAGGAAGACATGCGCAGCGAGGTGGTCAGGGTCCGACTGCAGCCGGAAGAGCGCCAGGCGCTTGCCGCACTTTGCGGGGAAAGCCGGACCGCAAGCGACGTCATCCGGCTGCTGTTTCGTGAGCAGGCGGGCCTGCCGCTCCCGGTCGGACCAGCCGAAGCCGATGCCCTGCGTGGCACGAATGAGGAACTTCGACGCATCGGCATCAATCTCAATCAGGCGGTTAGGGCAATGAATGAAGGGCGGGTCGGGTACGAACCGCATCTCGACGCCGCTCTGCGCAAGCTCGCCAACGGCGTGTTTCGGCTGCGCGCCGACGTCGACCTGATGCTCCGTATCAGCCGCAAGGAGCGGAAGGGATCAGGTCATGGCGCATGACTGGTCCGGGCTGCTCGGCGAGATCGAGGCTTTTTCCGCACGCCGGGCCTCGTCCCTGATAGACGAGGAAGAGGAGCTGCGCCGGCGGCGCGCTAGTGGCGTCGCTCTGTCGGCCGGGGAACCGACACGACGATTTGTTCCCACAGGGATCGCAAAGAAAGCGGCGACCGGGGCTTCTATTACTTCGAGCGAGCCGACCATCGCATCCATCCTCCAGGCGCCGGCGGCGTCGCAACAGGGCGTCATTGCGCTGGTTGGTGCGCTGGGTGCCGGCCGAGATCGCGATGAGGAAGAAGAGCCGAGGGCGTCGGCCGGCGGGGGAGGGGGCGGCGGTTCCGCTGCGGCCACCCCGCGCGCGACTCGGCCAATAGTTCCGCGACGGGTGGCGATGGGTCGGACGTCGGCAGAAACGGCGAGCCGGGCGGCAATTGCCGCCGGCGCACAGCCGGTCGTGATCAAGGTGACGTCAACCGTGTCCAGCCGGGCGTCGGCCGCCGGCCTGATGACCTATCTCGCCACGCGGGAGGTCGAAAAGGAAAACGGCGAGAAGGGCAAGGTCGATATCTCGATTTGTAATCAGGACGGCGTTGCGATTTCCAGTCGGGAGGACCGGGCGGCGGCGCTGGCCGAATGGACTGCTGATTTCCGCGAGGCTTATGCGGTCAACGCGCTGTCTACCTTCTCCATGAAGCTTGCCGATGACGTCGATGATGCCGCCCTTCACGACTCGCTGAACGCCGCCTTCAGCTCGAAACCCTTCCTTTACTCCCGGCATGCCGACGGACAGGTTTCCGTTTTCGCGGTGACCGATCTGCCGGCCAAGCGGATCGCCACGGCGCTGAAGGCCCGCGAGAAGGGCGAGGGGCCGGCGCGCGTCGTCGAAAATGCGGAGGCAGACTTTGCTCGCCGGCTGGCCGACGCCGGCGTCTCGGCCGAGGTCCGCGTTCTCGGCGCGGCCGTTTCTGAAAAATCCGGCCGCTACTTCCTCGAGAAGTTCCTGCGCACGGAGAAGGCCATCACCACCAGCGAAGGCGATCCGGTCAAGTCCGGCTCCAGCGTCAAGGACAAGGCTGATGGCATCTGGCGGGCCTGGTCCTCGCTCATTCGCACGGTCGAGCCGCGCAACGCTTTCCACGTCATCTTCTCGGCGCGGGCCGGGACCGATGCGGAGGCGATGACCCGCGCCGTTCGGGATTTCCTCAGCGAGCAGGTTGGTGGCCACCGCTGGATCACGGCGCATCACCCGGAAACCGGCCATGTTCATGTCCATGCGATGATCTCGGCGCGTGACGACGTCGGCAAGGCGCTGCGGCTGACCAAACCGGAGCTATATGAATGGCGCGAACGCTTCGCGGCGAAGGCGCGGGAGCGGGGTATCGCCATGGTCGCCACCCGGCGCGCAGATGTGGCCGCCACGCGGCCCTATAGCCAGGCGCAGGCCGGCGCCTATGAACGCGGCAGACAGGATCCTCGCTATCTCAAGACGCCGGCTGTCGCCAGTCGCGTCGAGCGAAAACGCGCCGGCGTCATCGACCGTGTCTCGCTCACCAATGGCAATCTCGCTCTTGCCCCGAAATGGCAGACGACCGCGAGCGCCCTGCAGCGGGCCGGCGCGGAGTCTTCCGTGGTTGCGGCGGCCGACCGGTTCGCAGCCGCGGCCACTGCTCAAGCACCGCATTCCGCTGCTCGGGCCAGCGGCTTCGTCCTTCTCCGGTTGGAGATAGAACAAGCCATGGAGCGCGAGACGATGGCGGTGATCGTCGAGGGCGCAATCGGCGTCGAGGCCAAATTGATTTCCGCCGAGGGGAAGTCCGTCCAGGTTCTGGCGCCCACGACCGCGAGCGTCAGCAAAATCGAGCGCGAGCTGGCGAAGCAAAACGACGAGTTTGGCCCCGGTTCCGAGACGCGATCCGTTGCCCGAGATTTCCAGGCGCGGTTGCTGGCGCATGGGTTGCGCGCCGCGGTCGTCATCGAGGCGGCCGGCTCCGCCAAGCATGGTGCGCCGTCACCCTGGCTGCAGAAGAAATTCGATGCCGTGGCCGAGCGGTCCGCTGCGCCGCCGGACGAGCCATTGGCGGAGTTCAAGACTCTGATCGCCACCATTCAACAGCAGAAGGAAAAGGCCATGCCCCTATCGTTGGAACAGTTCGACGAGCGCGTCTCGCGGGCGAACAAGTCCATGGACCGCCTTGAGACGATGGTCGACAGCAGCGCAGAACGTCAGGCCGTCGAGGAGATGCGCAAGGAGATTTCGGCGCTGTTTGAAGAGCAGCGCCGCGACATCCAGATGCAGCAGATGCGCTCGGTCAACGATACCGCGGGGGCGGGGGATACGCCGCCGGCGGCGCGTGTCGACGAGGCGCGTATTCAGGACCGGCCAGCGCCGGCAACCGTCGATCCCGCGATTGCCGCCCAGCAGCAGGCAATTGCCGCCGGCCGTGCGTCCCGCGCGGCGCGGGAGCAGGCCGGTGCGTCGAAGGTTGCCCAGGACGAGCAGCGCCAGCAGATCCTGCGGCAGGCGGAACAGGAACGCCAGCGCGGCAATGATCGGGACGGGGCCGAACGGTAGGCGCGTTCCTATTCGTCCATCAAGCCGTCGAAGACTTCCAGAAGGGCGTTGACGATGGCCTGGCCGAGCGCATTGGCCGAGGCGGCGACCTCATCGTCGCCCTTGTCTCGGGTGGCGATCGCAAGGTTGCCGCCCTCTTCGGCGACAATCGCCTTCGCCCGCTCGATGGCCCAAAGGGCGAAATCGCTGCGGTTGGAAATCGTCATTGTTTCCGTGGTCTCATCCATGGCGTTTACTCTCCCTCGGCGCAGCACAACCCGCTGTTCGTTTCCCTCTTCGCGAAATCCAGCCATATCGCCGGGTGCCTATCGGCGGAACCACTTTCAGCATCTTCGGACTGAATTCATTTGGACTTTCTACTCTGAATGTTTGCACCGCGCCGTGTGATCGCCTAGACTCGCGAGCGAAGCAGTCACGCGCTGCTTCCGGGCGTGGAAACCCGTCATAGCTTGGTAGGTGCCGCGACATGGCACCACTCTTCGACCTTTGCGATCGGGTCTCTAGTCGCGCGGGCGTCAATCCCTTTTCCAAAAATCCCTATACGACTGATTTCGTTCATTCTTGGTCTTCGATCGGTGCCCCTTTCGGGCACACCAGATCGTTTGCCGACGAGGTTCCG
>NZ_LR701557.1:0-37024 GCF_902498795.1 Hoeflea sp. EC-HK425 | reverse complement strand
ATCCATCGCGCTTGTATTTTCCACGGTTCGCTGTCGTCCACATCGCTGCCTTGCCCGAAAAGAATCATCTCAAAGCCAGGGAATCATAACCGACTCAGATTACGCAACTTCTTTCCGGACCGACACTCATACTTGGCGCGATAGATTTCGTCGTGGTTGACGATCGACTCGTCGAGAACGAGTGGAAGCGCTGATCCACGATGCGCGAGGATGCAATCGGCCGTCGAGCGGCAGGGTTGCTCGACATAGACTGCGAGGCCGGCCATGCCTTGGAGTGCGAGCTTCGCTGACGCAAGCGACCAGCCGCCGTTGGAATCGGCCACGATGATCGTCTCGGAATCGCCAGCTTCCACGCTGGCGCGGGTCCGCGCAATATCATCCATGGGGTTGTTGCCGACCTTGAGCTGGAAGCGATTGATGCCGGCGGCCCGCCGTTCGCGAATGAACTCGCCCATGGATTCAGGCGCGGCCAGCGGCACTGCCTCGTAGATTGGAAAGCGGTCGTTGAGTACGCCGCCGATCAGCGCCGAGATCGGCCGGCCGAGCGATTTGCCAAGAATATCCCAGCAAGCGATGTCGATCGGGCTCTTGGCGAATTCCTGCCCCATCAACGTGCCGGCCATGATGCGGTTGACCATTCCGATATTGGTTGGATCTGTACCGATCAGCGCCTCCGAGAGGTCCTTCAGCGCGATCCGAATGCCATCTGGAAAGGTCGGCAGGTAGATCTTGCCGAGTGTCGTGATCTCGCCCCAGCCTTCGAGACCCTGGTCGGTGCGGATGCGGATGACCGTGCCGTCTTCCGTGGCCGCGACACGGTCTCCAGACATGACGTATGTTCCGTGGGCATAGCCGACGGTATACTTGTAGATGTCCACCCCGGTGATTTTCATGGTCTTTCCTTAAGATTGGCGGCTGCGTCTTGCGCAAGCAGTTGCATCAGAATGTCATATTGGGTGCCGGAGATGCGGACTCCGTCGCGCGTTGTGCGCGCCCTGGCGGCGAAGCGCCGTGACGAGGGTAGTCGGGCGCCCTGAGCTGGAATCGCCTCAAGCAGCCGTTCGGCGCTTTTGAAATGCCTGTCGCGTTCCGTGCCCATGAACATGTCGGGCGACAGTGCGATGATCAGTTCACCATGGCAGGGGGCGCCGCCGTCGCCATCATCGAAAGCCTGGGATTGCGGGCTTGTCATATCTCCGACCAGCGGGCCTGCGAGAAGCTCGATCATGGTTGAAAGCGCTGAACCCTTGTGGCCGCCGAATGTCATCTGCGCGCCGGCCATGGCCTCAATCGGGTCGTTGGTCGGATTTCCCTGCCGATCGAGAGCCCAGCCATAGGGAATCGGCTGATTGCGCTGGCGATGAAGTTCGATCTCGCCGCGCGCGACGACGCTGGTCGCGAAGTCGAAGATGTAGGGCAGGTGTCCCGGCCGAGGCCAGCCGAAGGCGAGTGGATTGGTGCCGAACAGCGGCGTCCGGCCGCCGTTTGGCGCGACCCAACTGTGGCTCGGCGTCATGGCGAGCGATACGAGGCCCCGCTCGGCGAGAGCCTCGACCTCCGGCCAGAGTGCGGTGAAATGAAAGCAGCGATTGATCGCCATGGCGGCAACGCCGTGGCTCCGAGCTCTTTCCGTCAAGGCGTCGATCCCCATCGTGAAGGCAAGCGAGGAGAAGCCCATATCGGCATCGACCCTGACGATGGCGGATTGATCTGATTGGATTTTCGGCTTGGCAGCAACATTGACCTTGCCGGCGGCGATGGTCCGCACCAGCCCGGCGAGGCGATAAGTGCCATGTGACGCGCATTCGTCACGTTCAGCGGCGGTGATGACGTCTGCCAGCGCATCGGCATGCGGTTCCGTGAGCCCGTGTCTGACGAGGATGCGCGTGGCCAGGGCTTGGATTTCCTGCAGACTCAGAACGCGGTGTCCTGGGGCTTCCTCTGCCGCGGGCTGGCCTTTGGAGGAGAGGGAGGATGGGCTTATCGCCGTCATTTCGAAACTACCACTGCAATCGGACTTCAGTTGCGCGACCTGCCGGAGGTTCGCACGCCGCTGTGCGCGAGATTTTCGACGAGCTCGTCAGAAATCTGTTGCGCAGGCGATGTGTAGATTGTATAAAATATGCGAAAGCGAAACGCATGAGCCGCTTTTCCGAAGGTCGTGCGGAGGCAGGATCTGAAGACGTGCTCGGCAGCTCGCCTTCAGCCCGGCGCTCCATGGCGCCGGCAATAATCAGGGAACCGAAAGAGGGAAGTGATGGAGAATTTTACGGATTTGAAAATAGGGCGGCGTGGCTTTCTGGCGGCGGCTGCGGCAGGAACGGCAGCGCTCGCAGCGCCCGCCTTCATTCGCGATGCGCGTGCAGCATCGGAAATTACGATCATTACCTGGGAAACATATCACGAGGACGCATGGATCGCGGAATGGAGCAAGGCGACCGGCGTCAAGGTCAATGTCGTTCGTGCCGGCTCCAATGACGAGATTTTTGCCCAGACCCAGTCGGGCGCGATCCAGGCCGACGTACTCTATTTCGAGTCGGGTTCCATTCCGCGCTTCAAGGAAGCTGGCCTCATTGTGCCGATTGACGCTTCCAAGCTCCCCAATGCGGTCAACATAACGCCCGACCTCAAATATCAGGAACGCAACACGGTCGATGGCGATCTCTATGGTGTACCCTATAGTTGGGGAACGCAGCCGTTGATGTTCAACGCGGATGTCGTCACCGAAGGCACCGACAGCTGGGCCGCGCTCTGGGACGAAAAGCATGCCGGCAAAGTCAATCTGTTCGATGATGCCTATATCACCTTCCCGATGATCGCGCTGCAGGCTGGCGTTGCGGATCCCTTCAATCTTTCGGACGAAGACTTCGCCAGGTGCGCCCAAGTGCTCGCCGCCCTTCGTCCACAGGTCCGTACCATCGCGCGCGGCTTCAACGACGCCGAGGCGATCTATGCGGCCGGTGACGCGGTCATCGGTTACTGCAATAACGTTTCCATCGTCTTTAATCTCCAGGGCAAGGGTATGAACTTCAAGTACACCTTCCCCAAGGAAGGTACGCCGACCTGGATCGACAATGCGGTTTTGACCCCGCATGGCGATCGTCCGGAAGTCTATCAGTTCCTCAACGACAACCTGACGCTGGAATGGCAGTCCCGCTTCATCTCCTTGTCACTCAACAACGGCGTACTGACCGACGAGGGCGCCAGACAGGGTGGTGTGAAGGACGATATCCTCGCCAAGACCAACATCATCGATCAGAATCAGCCCAGTTTCTGGGAGAAGATGGTTGTGTTCAAGGCGCCTGAAAGCGTCGATCGTCGCGTCCAGATGTGGAACGACTTCAAGGCTGGAACCCTCTAGTTTCCGGGTGGGGTAACTGACATGCCTGCACGTAACGATGCAATCATCCGGTTCGAGAATGTCGTCAAGCGCTATCCCGGAGCTGCGACTCCAGCGCTTGAGATCGATGAATTTTCAATCGAGCGAGGTGAGTTTTTCTCGATCCTCGGGCCCAGCGGTTCGGGCAAGACGACCGCGCTGCGCCTCATCGCTGGCTTAGAGCAGGCCGATTCCGGCCGCATCTTTCTCGATGGCCAGGATGTAACCGACGTTCCGCCGCACCGGCGGAACGTCAATACCGTGTTCCAGTCCTATGCGCTGTTCCCGCATATGACGTTGCGGCAGAATGTCGAATATCCATTGAGGATGGCAGGGGTCGACAAGGCCGAGCGCAGTCGACGTGTCGCCGAGGCGCTGGAAATGGTGGCGATGGACAAGATGGCGGAGCGCCTGCCGCATCAAGTCAGTGGCGGCCAGCGCCAGCGCGTGGCTCTGGCCCGTGCCTTTGTTGGCCGCCCCAGGGTGCTTTTGCTCGACGAGCCGCTGTCCGCGCTCGATCTCAATCTGCGGCAGCAGATGCAGCATGTGCTGGTCGACCTGCAGCGTAAGATCGGCATTACCTTCATCTATGTTACCCATGACCAGAGCGAAGCGTTGTCGATGTCGAACCGCGTCGCCATAGTCAATGCCGGCAGCATTCAACAGCTCGACAGTCCAGGCGAGATCTATTATGCGCCCAACAGTCGCTTCGTCGCCCAGTTCATTGGCAAGTCCAACCTGATCGCCGCAGAGGCGGCGGGTTCGGCGGATTCCTCGGTGGTCTCGGTGTGTGGCGAAAGCTTCGGCATGGCGGCGGTCCGCCGACCCGGCGCGATAAGCCTTGGCCTGCGGTTCGAGGCGCTGACCATAACTCCCGCCGATCGGCCGTGCCCCGAAGGTGTCGCGCTTAAAGGCCATGTCTCCGACGTTCTGTTTCTTGGCCATACTTGCGAGGTGAAGGCCCGTTGCCGCGACCAGGATTTCATCGCCTTTGCGCCGGCGCGGCGTGGTGCAATCCTTGAGCATGGCCAGCCGGTTTGGCTGTCCTTCAAGCCGGAAGACTGTGTGGTGCTTGATGACTGACGTCGCCCTTGCATCGCGCGCAAACCCGAACACTGGGAGCGCTGTCCCAGCCGTGCTGTGCGGCATTCTCGCGCGAATGTCGCTTTATGCCTGGCTTGCCCTGCTCGTGGTCCTGCCGAATATCCTGCTGATCGGCGTCAGCCTGCTCACCTCGAAGAACGGCGTGACCAATTTCGATCTGACGCTGCAGAATTTTGCGCGCGCGTGGGAATCGTCAGGCGTCTGGGTTCTGCTCTGGCGGACAGTGGCGACCGCCCTGCTGGCCACGGCGATTGCTACGCTGATCGCCTATCCGATGGCCTATTACGCAGCGCGCATTCTTGAGCGCGGCCGGTTCCTGTCGGTCATGCTGGTCGTCATCCCGCTCTGGATCAGCCTGCTGATGCGTGTTTTCGCCTGGCGGGTGATCCTCGGCGAGAGCGGCGTGCTCAACGCCTTCCTGTTGCGGATGGGTCTGATCTCGGAGCCGAGTTCGGCGCTGCTCTACAATTCCTTCGCCGTCTTCCTCACCTTCGTATATGTCTCAATCCCCTTCATCTTCGTCGCTGCATATTCAGCGATCGACCGCATTCCGCCCAGCCTGACGGAGGCGGCCAACGATTGCGGCGCAAGCGGCTTGAGGGCTTTCTTCACCGTCGTATGGCCGCTGTCGCGTCCCGGCACTTCGGTGGGCGTGGCGCTCGCCTTCCTCATGGCGGTCGGCGACTACATCACGCCGTCGATGGTCGGCGGACTGAATGGGACGATGCTCGGAATGGTCATCGCCTCGCAGTTCGGCATTGTCGGCAACTGGCCCTATGGCGCGGCGCTCGCATTGATGCTGCTTGTGACGGTCGCCGTCGTTCTCGCCATCATGTTCAGGACAGCGCGCGTGCCCGGTATCCTGACCGGCGAGACGGGTGGGATGCTGTCAGTACCGGCAGGCGCCAGGAGTGCCGGCAACATTTTATTCCGTTGGCTCGCCTTTGCGCTGTTCTGTCTGCCCTATCTTTTTCTCTATGCGCCACTCGCAATCATCGCGATATTCTCTTTCAACGACGCGACGGTGCAGGTGTTCCCGCTAAGCGGCATGACGTTCCGCTGGTATCAGGAGGTACTGAGCAACACAGCGCTGCTTGCGGCGCTGAACCGGTCGCTCTATGTCGGGCTTCTGGTTCTGTTGATCTCGATCGCCGCCGGAACGGGATTTGCTATCCTGCTCGCCTATGCAAGGCTTTCCTTCGGGAAGCTTTCGGAGCAATTGCTGACGCTGCCGGTCGCCATACCGGGTGTAGTGCTAGGCATCACGCTTGTGCTTGCTTTCCAGTTGCTTCGCATCCCGACAGGTATTCCGCGCGTCGTGCTCGGGCATTGCACATTCGTCATGCCGGTCATCATGCTGACGGTGCTCAGCCGGCTCAGACGGCTGGATCCTGCCTTGGTCGAAGCATCGACCGATCTCGGCGCGTCCTACGCCAAAACGGTTTGGCATGTCGTGTTGCCACTCGTGCGCGGCTCGATCATCGGTGGGGCGTTGCTCGGTTTCACGCTGTCGGTGGACGAGGTGGTGGTCTCGCTCTTCCTGACCGGAACGCAGCCGACGCTGCCGGTCTGGGTGTGGAACCAGATGCGGTTCGGCTTCACTCCCTCCGTCAATGCCATATTCGTCTGCATCGGTATCGGATCGATCATGCTCACCCTCATTGCGCGCCGCTTCCTCGACGCCAAGGGCACCTGACCGCGCTGAATCATCAAGAAGAAAGGAACAAGCATGTCGTCCACCGCTCAAGAGCTCGCCCGGCTGGCCGAAACCATTAGACCGGAAACGAAGGCGTTCATCGATGGCCGCTTTGTCGATTCCGCCAGCGGCAAGTCCTTCAATACAATCAACCCGGCCACCGGCAAGGTCGTTGCCTCGGTCGCCGAAACCGACCGTGAGGACGTGGATCGCGCCGTTGCGGCTGCACGCTCCGCCTTCAACAAGGGCAGTTGGCGCAATCTTGCTCCGCGCGATCGCAAGGTCGCCTTGCTGCGGCTTGCCGATCTGGTCGAGAAGCATCAGGAAGAGTTCGCCGTCCTCGAATGCCTCGACACAGGCAAGCCTGTCCTCGATGCGCTCAATGCCGACGTGCCGGACGCGATTGCCACGCTGCGCTGGCATGCCGAGGCGATAGACAAGATCTATGACGCCGTTTCGCCTACCTCCGCCGATATCGTCTCGATGGTGGTTCGCGAGCCCATCGGCGTCGTCGGCGCTGTCATCCCCTGGAACTTCCCCCTCGCGATTACCGCGATGAAGATCGGTCCGGTGCTTGCTGGCGGCAACTCCATCGTGATCAAGCCGGCCGAGCAGACGCCGCTCACGGCCCTCAGGCTTGCCGCCCTTGCGGCAGAGGCCGGCATCCCCGATGGTGTGATAAATGTCCTGCCAGGCTATGGCGAGACATCCGGACAGGCGCTCGGCCGCCATCGCGACGTCGATTGCCTGAGCTTCACAGGTTCGACGGAAGTGGGTGGCTATTTCCTCAAATATGCCGCTGAATCCAATCTCAAGCGCGTGCTGCTGGAACTGGGGGGCAAGAGCCCTGTCATCGTCATGGACGATATCGACGATCTAGGTCCTGTCGTGGAACAGATCGCTCTTGGCATCCTGTTCTCCCAGGGCGAGAACTGCAGTGCAGGCTCTCGGCTGCTGGTTCATGCCGGCATGAAGGACCGTCTGCTCGAAGCCGTCATCGAGAATTTCAAGACGTGGAAGGTTGGCGATCCCTTTGCTGAAGACACCAAGATGGGCGCCATGATCGAGCAGAAGCACATGGAGCGGGTGTTGGGCTATATCGAGGCCGGCAAGCGCGAGGGCGCGTTGGTCGCGCTCGGTGGCAACCGTATCCTCGAACAGACCGGCGGCTACTTCATCGAGCCGACCGTGTTCGATGGCGTCGCCAACAGCATGACCATTGCCCAGGAGGAAATTTTCGGCCCCGTGCTGTCGACCATCACGTTCAATGACGTCGAGGAAGCGGTCGCGATCGCGAACGACACGAAATATGGTCTGGCCGCGCAGCTCTATACCAACAATCTGCACATCGCCCATAAGGTCTCCCGCGCCATCCGCGCCGGAACGGTCTCGGTCAACTGCTTCTCGGAAGGCGATCAGGCCGTGCCATTCGGCGGTTACAAGCAGTCGGGCTTTGGCGGGCGCGAAAAATCCATGCTGGCGCATGACCAGTATCTCCAGTTCAAGACGATCTGGATGCAATTGAGGTAGGCAATGACGGATATGGGGAAGAACTCAAACTACGACTATATCGTCGTCGGCGCGGGGTCGGCCGGCTGCGTGGTCGCCAACCGCCTGACCGAGGACGGCACGCGCAGCGTGCTGCTGCTCGAGGCGGGACCACGCGACGGCTCGATCATCATGCGGATGCCGGCGGCACTGGGCCTGCCACTCGAAAGCACGAAGTACAACTGGGCCTACAAGAGCGAGCCCGAGCCCGGACTGAATGGGCGAATAAGCGACCAGCATCGCGGCCGGGTGCTGGGCGGCTCGTCATCTATCAACGGCATGGTTTTCGTGCGGGGCAACCCGCTCGATTACGAAGGTTGGGCGGCGAGGGGATTGCCGAAGTGGTCCTATGCGCATGTCCTGCCTTACTTCAAGAAGATGGAAACCTTCGAGAAGGGCGGTAACGAATACCGTGGTGCGACTGGCCCGCTGCATGTGCGCCAATGCCGTGCCGAAAACCCGCTCTACGAGGCCTTTCTTGCTGCAGGGCAGGATTTCGGCCTGCCGCTCAGCACCGACCAAAACGGCTTCCAGCAGGAGGGCGTCAACCGCGCCCAAGCCTCGGTTCGCAACGGCGTCCGCGAGAGCACGGCAGTTGCCTATCTGCGTCCGGCCGAGGGGCGGCGCAATCTCGCCATCGTGACCGGTGCGACCGTGACGCGGCTGATCATGGATGGCAGCACAATACAGGGTGTCGAATACGAGATTGGCGGTGTCGTGAAAAAGGCGATGGCCGGAAAGGAAGTTGTGCTGAGCGCCGGTGCGTTCGATACTCCCAAGATACTGATGCTCTCCGGCATCGGCGATACCGATACGCTCAAGGCGCATGACATCGCGTGCAGGGTCCATCTACCCGGTGTTGGCCGGGATCTCCAGGACCATGTCGCCGTGGCTATCCAGTATACGACAACCAAGTCGGTGTCGCCGACAAAACAGCTCTCGAAATTGGGGCGGCCTTTCGTCGGGTTGCGCTGGCTGTTGACCAAGGCCGGGCTCGGCGCGAGCAACTATTTCGAAGTCGGAGCATTTTTCCGTGGCAATGACACGGTGTCCTATCCGAACATTGAGCACGAATTCTTCCCGATGATCGGCGAATTCTATCGTGGCGAGGCGAGGGTGCTCGACGGCTTTCAGTATTTCACCAGTGTCATGCGTCCCAAGAGCCGCGGTCGCGTCTCGCTCCGCTCTGCCGATCCGAAGGCCGCCCCGAAAATCGAGATCGGCTTCTTGACCGAGGATGCCGATCTCAACGAGATGATCGAGGGTGTGAAAAAGACACGCGAGATCATCCGCCAGAAGTCGTGGGATCCGCTTCGCGGACGGGAGGTCACGCCCAGCGCTGACATTTCTTCCGACAAGGATCTTGCTGCCTGGATTCGTCAGAATGCCGGAACCGCTTACCACCCCGTCGCGACCTGCCGGATGGGCAACGACGAGATGGCTGTGACCGATCAAGACGGCTGCGTACACGGCGTGAGCGGGTTGCGCATCGCCGATGCGTCACTGATGCCGGCGCTGACGACGGGCAATACCAATGCGCCAACGATCATGATCGGCGAGAAGATCGCCGACGCCATTCTCGGCCGGCAACTGCCGCCGCAGAACTCCTCCTTTTATACCGGCCGGCATTGAAGCCGGCCGCCGTGTGAGTTCCACGAGCTCGCGATAAAGGGGACTGACGATTTCAAGGGCGTCCAGTCGCATGAAATCCTGCGCGATGACTTTAGCATGTTTTCCTTTTTGCGGCTCGGGCCGGAATCGAATGGTCTCCATACGCTTGTTGTATTGCGGTGATATACTCAATCCATCCGGTCATTCGCGCGTTATCGTCCGGAACGCCTCCGCCAACCTCCTGACAGCCACCTCGATCTCGGCCGGCGTGTAGGCGGCAAAGCCCATCAGGAAGCCGGCTTGCGGATCGTTGGCAGCATGGAGCGCCGACAGGCCGAGGATGTCGATCCCCACTCGTCGCGCGGCATCGATGGCCGCGCGCTCGGATAGATCGGCGGTCAGGACGCACGGCATCTGCAGGCCGCCGGCCGGAATGCGCGGCTCGATGAAATCCGCCAGGTGTCTGCCCACTTGGCCGGCCAGCACGTCGAGGCGTTCGGCATAGATGCCGCGCATGCTGCGGACGTGCGCGCCGAAATGCCCGCCTTCCATGAAGCGGGCAAGCGTCAATTGCGCCATGGGCGCCGTATGTCCATCCAGCAATGTGCGTGCGACGGTCATCGGCTTCACAAGCTGCGGCGGCAGCACGACATAACCGATCCGCAGACCCGGAAACAGCGACTTGGTGAAGGTGCCGATATAGATCGTCCGGTCGTGCGGATCGAGACCCTGCACGCAGGCCGTCGGCTTGCCGGCATAATGGAATTCGCTGTCGTAATCGTCCTCCATGATCCAGGCCTGATGCCGGGCCGCCCATTCGATCAGGGCAAGACGGCGCTCGAGCGCCAGCGTCGTGCCGGTGGGGAACTGGTGGGAAGGCGTCAGGTAGACCGCCCTTGCCGGCGGCGCGGCCATGATCTGCTCGACTATGAGGCCCTCCCGGTCGACACCGATCGGGACGCATTCGAGGCCCGCCGCGTCGAAGGCCTTGCGCGCGCCGTAATAGGCCGGGTCCTCCATGAAAATCCGGTCGCCGGGATCGAGCAGGACGGTCGCACACAGCGACATGGCCTGCTGCGAACTGGTCAGCACCAATACCCGGTCGGCGGTGGCGCGTGCGCCGCGTTCGAGGTTCACATAGTCGGCGATGGCGCGGCGAAGCGGCTCGGTTCCTTGCGGATCACCGTGCAGCAGCGTTTGCACGCCATTCTCTTTGCGAACCTGCCGCTCCAGGCGCTCCCAGAGCCGAAGCGGAAAGCTGCGCGTTTCCGGCACACCGTGGGCGAAGGGCCGCGGCGAAAGCATCTCGCGGATGCCGCCGCTGCGGAAAATAGCCGCTCCGCGCCGGCTGAGGTCGGGAGCCGGGCCGCACAGGAGCGTGTCCCGCCGGGACAGGCGGCGGCCGGACGTGAACTGCTTCATTTGCGCGACGAAACTGCCGCTGCCGACCCGCCGGTCGATGAAGCCTTCGGCGTGCAGCTGGGCGTAGGCCGCTTCGATCGTATCGCGCGATACCGCAAGCGATTTGGCGAGCGCGCGCGAGGCCGGCAACGGCTTGCCCGGCCCGAGCGCGCCGTCGACGATGAGCTCGCGGATCGCCCGCTGGATGCGCGCGTGAAGCGGCATTGCCGCATGGGCCGGATGGGCGACCCGGGCCTTAACGGATTCGAGTTGGGAATGCTTGAACAAATGGTCCGGTCCTTGTTGAGAAAATGGACGGGCTCATCAGGCCATTCATCGGCTAGATGTCAATGCGGTCTGTTCGCCGCGCCCCCCTTTTTGAAATAGGAGACCTCTCAGGATCATGTCGTCCCGTTCTGCGCCTTCCGCCATCCGCCTCAGCGATCTGCCCCATCCGATCGTCGCCGGGCTCATCTCCGTCATCGTCAACTACGGCGGCACGTTCATCCTGGTCTTCCAGGCGGCGAAGATCGCGGGACTCAGCCCCGAACTGACGGCATCCTGGGTCTGGTCCGTGTCGATCGGCGTCGGACTGACGGGGCTGGCGCTCAGCCTTCGCTATCGCGAGCCGATCATCACGGCGTGGTCGACGCCGGCGGCGGCGTTTCTCGTTACCGCGCTCGCCGCAACGCCCTATGCGGAGGCGGTCGGCGCCTACATGATTTCCGCGGCGGCCTTCGTCCTGCTCGGCGTGTCGGGTTGTTTCGAGAAGGTCATCCGCCTGATCCCGCCCGGGATCGCCTCGGGCCTGCTGGCGGGCATCCTGCTGCAGTTCGGTATCGGGGCCTTCGGCGGCGCGAGCATCGATCCGCTGCTGGTCGGCCTGCTGATCGCCGCCTATGTCGCATTGAAGCGCGTCTGCGCCCGTTATGCCGTCGTCGGCATCCTCGTCCTCGGGCTCGTCTTCCTGCTGACGCAGGATCGCGTCGACCTGTCGGGGCTGAAGCTGGAATTCGCGGCGCCGGTCTTCACCATGCCCGCATTCTCGCTGAATGCGCTGCTCTCGGTCGCATTGCCGCTGTTCCTGATCACGCTGACCGGCCAATACATGCCCGGAATGCTGGTGCTGCGGAACGACGGGTTCAAGACGAGTGCCAATCCCATCGTGACCGTCACGGGCTTCGGCTCGCTCATCATGGCCCCGTTCGGCTCCCACGCCTTCAACATCGCGGCCATCACGGCGGCGATCGCAACGGGCAGGGAAGCGCATGAAGACCCGTCCAAGCGCTGGATCGCGGGGATCGCGGCAGGCTGCTTCTATGTGCTGGTCGGCGTGTTCGGCGTGACGCTGGCCGCCGTCTTCATGGCGTTTCCCGCGACCTTCATCACCACGCTTGCCGGTCTGGCGCTTCTCGGAACCATCGGCGGCAGCCTTGCAGGAGCCATGGCCGATCCAACCTCCCGCGAGGCGGCGCTGATCACCTTCTTGGCTTCGGCCGCCAACATCAAGCTGCTCGGCATCGGCGGGGCGTTCTGGGGCCTGCTGATCGGCCTCTTCGCCTACCTCGTCCTCAACGGCCGCCTGCCGCGCCGTGCAAGCAGCGGCCTGCCCGATGAGGTGGTCCGGTAATAATTGCATGATCGGCTACCCGCTCTCTCATAAATGCCAGAACCTGCTGACGGCGGATCTCACGAACCCGGCGTTCAGTATCCAGCAAGGTGAAGCACGATTCGGGGAATCGAGGTTTCGGCCGTCGCCGAACTGAGCGACAACTTGAGCCTGCGGTACTGTTTGTAGATTTTCCGGCATGTGCCCGGCCGCCCCGTCATGGCCCGTGCGTGCCGATCCGCATTATCCGATATCAAACATACTGCAGCGCTGGCGGTTCGCTCGATGCTGGGCGTTAGCCCATCGCCTATCATGAGGGGTGCAGGGTAATGGAACTGGAGGCACGGTTACCATCGCCTGCATCGTCGAAAGCGAACGGCACAACGATGCGGGTGACTTGACACCTATCTCCAGAGTTATTAAGTTCGGTAACAGAACGAATTATCTAGGTAGAGCCGTGGTCGACGCTTCCCGTATTTCCAGGCAGTTTTCCCAGCGCGCTGTGGTCGAGGCCGTCGTTCAGGGCGGGCCCATCTCGCGCGCATCCATCGCCAAGCAGACCGGCCTTTCCAAGCAAACCGTTTCGGAGATCATGACGGGGCTGGAGCTCGAAGGGTGGGTGCGCGAGACCGGCCGGACCTCCGGGCATATCGGCAGGACCGCCGTTACCTATGAACTGGTAACGGATGCCGCCTATATCGTCGCTGTCGATCTCGGCGGTACCAAGGTGCGGGTCGCCATCACCGACCTTGCCGGACAGGTCGTCTCGCAGGACGTCGAGCCGACGGAGCCGGCCGGCGGGGACGCATTGATCCGTCAGATCGCAAGAATGACGTTCGGTATGGCTGCAAAGGGGCATGTCCCGCGGGGTAAACTGCGGCTTGCCGTCGTGGGGGTACCCGGTGCGCCGGACAATAGGACGGGCAGGGTGTTGCTGGCGCCGAACATCCGCGATTTTGATGCGATGGACGTGCAGGCGGCTTTTCGGCAGGCGCTCGGCTTCGACGTGGTCCTGGAAAACGACGTCAATCTCGCCGCGCTCGGCGAAAGCTGGCAGGGCCAGGGGCAGGGCATCGACAATCTCGCCTATGTGGCGCTCGGAACGGGTATCGGCAGCGGGCTGATCATCGGCGGCAATCTCGTGCGCGGCGTGGCCAATGCCGCGGGCGAAATGGGTTTCCTGCCGATCGGCGCCGATCCCTTCGATCCGGAATCCCTGCGGGTAGGCGCCTACGAACGCGCCGTCGCCACCCATGGCATCATCGCGCGCTATGCGGCCTCGACCGGTGAGACGATCGAGGTGCCGGCCATTTTCGAGCGCGCGGCGGCCGGCGACAGCGCCGCCGCATCAGCAATAGAAGAGACCGGGCGGCAGGTTGCGCGCGGCATCGCGGCGATCTGCGCCATTGCCAACCCTCAGATCGTCATCCTCGGCGGCTCTATCGGCCTGCGTCCGGAAATTCTGGAGCGCGCGCGCCATTTCCTTCCGCTGTGTTTCCCCTATCCGGTCGATGTCGTCTCGAGCGAGCTCGGTGCGCGCGCGGCGCTGGTCGGGGCGACGGCGGTCGGGCTTGGCCAGCTGCACAATACGCTCTTCGGTGTCGTGACGCCGAATGCGGGTCTCTCGCTGCCTCCGGCAGGGGCGGATCCCTCGCAGGAGGCCGCGGAATGACGGCCGAAACCGATCTGCTAGCCCGCCTGCGGGCCGCGCTGGACAGCGATGCGGCCCTCGACCTCTTTCGAGGCGCGGTGCAGCACGAAAGCATCACCGGAAACGAGGGCAATGTCGTCGCCTATCTCAGGGAGGCGATGGGCAGGCTGAACCTTTCCGGCCTCACCACGGCGGATTTCCTGCCCGGCCGGCCCAACGTGTGGGGCGAGCGGAAGGGCGCGGGCAACGGCAGGCGCCTGCTCTTCATCGGCCATACGGATGTCGTGCATGTCGATGGCTGGCGTGAGAACTGGGCCGGCACGGAGCGCGAGGACCCCTTCGGCGCCGCTGTCGTCGACGGAGCGGTCTGGGGCCGGGGTGCGGGCGATCTGAAGGCCGGCATCACCGCGTCGCTGGCCGCGCTCGCACTGCTCGACGCGGCCGGCGTCACCCTCGCCGGCGATGTCTCCTACGCCTTCGTCGGCGACGAGGAGAGCGGTCAGCCGGGCACCGGCGTCTCCGCCGGCATCAAGGACTATGTTGGCCGTATCGAGGCCGGTGCGGTGGCACGGCCGGATTTCGTCGTCTATGTCGAACCGACGCGGCTTGCCGTCTATCCCGCGCAGATCGGCTTTTTCATCACGGATATCACGATCACCGGGCGCTCGGCCTATTTCGGCGTGCCGGAGCTCGGCAAGGATGCGCTGCGTGCCGGCCACAAGGCGATGAGCGCGCTCTGGAAGCACTCCGAAGAAATTTCCGCCCGCGCCGAGCACAAGCTTGTCGGGCGCTCGTTCCTGCTGATCACGGGGCTCACCGGCGGCGGATACATCGCCGTGCCGGACAAATGCGAATTGTCCCTCATCCGCAAGCTGCTGCCGGGCGAATCCCTCGATCGGGCGGCGGCGGATATCGAGGCGGCCGTGCGCGGAGCCATCGACGATCCCGAGATCACGGTGACGTTTTCCTATCCGGCCGGCCGCGACCATCCGCTCGGCGGCACGGCGGCGGAGATCGACGAGAGCAGCGCCGATGTCGCGCTGCTGTCTCAGGCGATGGGTATCGCACTGGCCGGCCGGGGCGGAATCGAAGGCGCGCCCTTCTGGTCGGAATCACCGTTCTTCGTGAACCGGCTCTCCATTCCGGCGGTCTACTGCGCCCCCGGCGATATCCGCAATTGCCATACCTATAACGAGCATGTCGGAATCGAGGAGTTTCTCGCGGCCGTCGTCGGCTTTGCAGCTTTCATGGTGCGTTTCTGCGGAACCGTTGACTGAGCACCGTAACCAGGAGGGAGTGAGACCATGCAGATGAAGAAATGGCTGGCTGCGGCATTGGCCGCCGGCCTTGTCCTGAACGCGGCAATCGCCGTCGCCCAGACCGTCGGCCCGGCCGGCGAGGCGGCGACGCCGAGCGCAGAAGTGACGCTGACCGACGCCGATATCGCGGCGCTGAAGGACAAGGGTTACAAGGCCGCTTTGCTCTGGCACACCTCGTCGGACTTCACCAATGCCGTCGGCCAGGGCGCGACGGACGAGTTCAAGCGCGCCGGCATCGCCATCGCCGTGACGACCGACGCCCAGTTCGATGCCGCCCGCCAGCGAAGCGACATCGAGACGGCGCTTGCCGCCAAGCCGAATGTCATCCTCGCCCTGCCGCTCGATCCGGTGACGTCGGCCGAGGCGTTCCGCCAGGCCGTCGCCGATGGCGTCAAGCTGGTCTTCCTGTCGAACGTGCCGAAGGACTACAAGCACGGCACGGACTATGCCGCCATCGTGACCGACGATCTCTACCAGATGGGCAAGCAGGCGGCCGATGCGCTGGCCAAGTCCATCGGTGGCAAGGGCACGGTCGGCTATATCTTCCACGACGCCACCTATTACGTCACGAACCAGCGTGACCAGGCGTTCAAGACGACCATCGAGAACGATTATCCCGAAATCAAGATCGTCGCGGAGCAGGGCATTTCCGATCCTGCCCGCGCGGAGGAGCTCGCCAATGCGATGCTGCTGCAACATCCGGATCTCGACGGCATCTACGTGACCTGGGCCGAACCCGCGGACGGAGTTCTCGCCGCGCTGCGCGGCGCAGGCAACACCAGGACGAAGATCGTGACGCTGGACCTTGCCGAGCCTGTCGCGCTCGACATGGTCAAGGATGGCAACGTGGCGGCGCTCGTCGCCGACAAGGCCTACGAGCTTGGCCGTGCCATGGCTGCCGTCGGCATGAAATCCCTGCTCGGGCAGGAGACGCCCGCCTTCGTCGTCGCCCCCGCGCTGACCGTGACCAGGGATAATGTCTCCCAAGGCTGGAAAGACTCGCTGAACCGCGACGCGCCGCAATCGGTGCTCGACGCAGCGAAGTGACCGCCTGGCTGCGGCGGCCCCGTGCCGCCGCAGCATCCCATGTACCAGAAGCATTCGAGTTCCCCGGGAGGAAACCCATGCGTTTTGCAACGATACTTGCCCTCACGACCGGTCTCATCGCCGGCCATGCCCTTGCCGCCGATGGTGTAACGAACGGCCCGAACGGCGAGTCCCCGACGCCCGCCGGCACCGTCACGCTCACCGCAGAACAGGAGCAGACGATCAGGGACGGCAAGTTCACCGCCGCCCTCGTGTGGCACGAGATGAGCGAATATACCAATGCGGTGAATTCCGGCGCACAGGATGAATTCAAGCGCCTCGGCATCGAGGTGGTCGCGCAGACCGATGCTGGTTTCGATGCCGCGCGCCAGAAGGCCGATGTCGAGACCGTGCTGGCGAAGAAGCCCTCGATCATCGTTTCGCTGCCGGTCGATCCGGCAAGCGCCGGCCCGGTCTACGATCCGGCCCGTGCGGCAGGGGTCAAGCTCGCCTTCGTCGACAATTCGCCGGCCGGCTACGTGCACGGCAAGGATTATGTGACCATCGTTTCCGATGACCTCTTCCAGATGGGCAGCAAGGCCGCCGTCGCCATGGCCGAGGCCCTGGGCGAGAAGGGCAAGGTCGGCTACATCTTCCACGACGCCGATTTCTACGTGACCAACCAGCGCGACCAGGCCTTCAAGAAGACCATCGAGCAGGACTATCCAAACATGACGATCGTCGCCGAGCAGGGCATGGCCGATCCCGCCCGCAGCGAGGAGATCGCGCAGGCTATGGTCACGCAGCATCCCGACCTCGACGGTATCTACGTCACCTGGGCGGAGCCCGCGCTGAGCGTGCTCTCTGCCCTGCGCTCGGCCGACAACGCGCATACCAAGATCGTCACGCTCGATCTCAACGAGCCGGCGGCGCTCGACATGGTCAAGGACGGCAACGTCGCGGCACTGGTTGCGGACGAGGCCTACGCCATCGGGGTCACCGCCGCCCGATCGGCCGCCGGCGCGATGATCGGCAGGGAGGCCGCGCCGTTCCTCGTCGTCGATTCCCTGGCCGTTACAAAGGATACGGTGAAGGAAGGCTGGAAGTCGTCGCTCAACCGGGATGTCCCGCAGTCCATCGCCGACGCCCTGAAATAGGCAAAGTCCGGTCGGCTCTCACGCACGGAGGTAAGTCATGTCCAGTACCAACCAGGGGACCGCAGTCCGTGCGGCGGGGCTGGCCGGCCGCATGAATCTGCAGCAATATGTCGTCTATTTCGGCTTCCTGGCGATCTTCCTGTTCTTCGCCATCGTGCTGAAGGACGGAGGCTTCCTCACGGTCCGCAACCTCTCCAACATCGTGCTGCAGACGGCGCCCGTCACCATCATGGCCATCGGCCTCGTCTTCGTCATGTCGGCGGGTGAGATCGATCTTTCGATCGGATCGACCGTCGCCGTCGCCGCACTTGCCGCCGCAGTGACGATGCAGGGCTACGGAATGGTTCCCGGCATCCTCGCCGGGCTTGGCTGCGGCCTTCTGGTCGGCCTGGTGAACGGCGTGCTTGTCGCCTATCTGCGCCTGCCGTCCTTTCTCGTGACGCTGGCGACCATGGGGCTCTTTGCCGGCGTTTCGCGCTCGATGACGAACCTGCGCAGCATCCCCGTTACCGACAGTACCTTCACGGGCTTCTTCGGTTCGGGCACGTTCCTGGGCATTCCCTCGCTCATCTGGTGGACGGCCATCGCCATCGCCTTCGGCCACGTCATTTATCGTGAGACCCGCTTCGGTGCCCATGTGCTGGCCGTCGGCGACAATGCGCGGGCGGCGAGCGTTTCCGGCATTTCCGTGCCGAAGATGCGTCTTGCGGTCCTGATGATCTCGGGGGGGCTCGCCGGCCTTGCGGGCCTGCTCTATGCCGGCCGCCTGCAGGCGGCGAAATACACGCTCGGCGAAACCGACCTCATGACGGTCATCGCCGCCGTCATCGTCGGCGGCACGCTGCTGAACGGCGGCAAGGGCTCGATCATCGGCGCGCTCGTCGGTTCGCTGATGATGGGCATGCTCAACAACGGCCTCATCCTCATGGGTCTTTCCGTTTCCGACCAGATGATCGTTCGCGGTCTCATCATCCTTGCCGCAGTCGCCGTATCGCTGCGCGAAAAATCCCGCTGAGGAGGATCGAATGTTTCTCGACGTCCTGCGCCGCCGCAATCCCCGCTTCGTGGAAGCAGCTCAGGCGCTGCATCGCGAGGGCCGGATTCCGGCCAACGCCTATGTGATCGACCTCGACACGATCGAGCGCAATGCCCGCCTCCTCAAGGAGGAGGCGACACGGCTCGGCCTCAGGACCTTCGCTATGACCAAGCAGTTCGGCCGGTCGAGCTCGGCCTGCCGGGCGATCATGCGCGGCGGCATCGACAGCGCGGTCGCCGTCGACATGGCCTGCGCCAAGGCGACCCACCGCGCCGGCATGAAGGTCGGTCATCTCGGCCACCTCCAGCAGGTTGCGCGCGCCGAGGCCAACGGTGCGGCAAGTGTACTGAAGCCGGATTACTGGACCGTCTTCAACCAGACCAAGGCGCGGGAAGCGGCGGCCGGGGCCAAGGCTGCCGGGCGCGTGCAGAACCTGCTCGCCCGAATCCACGCGGAGGGCGACACCTTCTACCGGGGGCACGAGGGCGGGTTCCCCGCCTGCGATATCGTCGCCGTCGCCGATGGTTTCGACGGCCTCGAGGGCGGCCGCTTCGCCGGCATCACGACCTTCCCGGCGCTGCTCTTCGACCATCGGGCCCGCAAGGTCCTGCCGACCCCCAACCTCGCGACACTGACGAGGACCGCCGAAGCCCTCGCCAGGGCTGGGCGCCGCGGCATCGAGATCAATGCCCCCGGCACGACGTCGAGCGTCCTGCTTGCCGCGCTCGCGGAGGCGGGCGCCACGCAATGCGAGCCCGGCAATGGCCTGCACGGCACCACGGCGCTGCATGTGGTGGAGGACCTGCCGGAACTCCCCGCCATGCTCTACCTCACCGAGGTCTCGCACCTTTCGGGCGGTAGAGCCTATTGCCTCGGTGGCGGTTTCTACATCGATCCCATCTTCCCCGAATACGACGTGAAGGCGATCGTCTCGGACGAACCCACGGTGGCGGCCGGCGCGTTGCGCAGCGTTGAAATCCCACCTCCCTCGGCCATCGACTACTACGCCATGATCGACGCTTCCGGTTCGGCCGCACCGAAACCCGGCGATACCGCGATTTTCGGCTTCCGCGGGCAGGCGTTCGTCACACGGGCTTATGTCGTCGGAGTCTCCGGCATTTCGGCCGGTGCGCCGAAGGTTGAGACGATCGAGAACACGGCGGGCGAAACCGCCGCCTGGCCGGTCTAGGAGGAGAGGATCATGACCATGCACGCCGTCGCCGCTCCCGGCAGGCCCGTCCTGGCGCTGAAGGACATCCGCAAGACGTTCGGCGGCGTTGTCGCCATCGAGAGTTTCTCGCTGGAGATCCAGCCCGGCGAGATCGTCGCGCTGGTCGGCGACAACGGTGCGGGCAAGTCGACCCTGATCAAGATCATCTCCGGCGTCCACGCCCCGACCGCGGGTTCCATTTCCATCGAAGGCGAGCCCGTCGCCATGGCCAACGCGACCATGGCGCGCGCCCACGGCATCGAGGTCGTTTATCAGGACCTCGCGCTGGCGGACCAGCAGAGCGTCTACATGAACATGTTCCTCGGCCGCGAGCCGACCAAGGCCTTCGGCCTTCTCGACCGCCGGCGGATGATCGACGAGACGGAGAAACTGGTGAAGGAGCTCGACGTGCGCATTCCCTCCGCGCATGCGACGATCCGCGACCTGTCGGGTGGCCAGCGCCAGGGCGTCGCCATCGCCCGCGCGACGCACTGGGCGAGCAAGCTGATCCTCCTGGACGAGCCGACCGCCGCCTTGGGCGTCGCCGAGACCGCGAAGGTGGAGGAGATCGTGCAGTCGCTGAAGAGCCGCAATATCGGCATCCTCATCATCAGCCACAGTCTCGATCAGGTCTTCAAGCTCTCCGACCGAATCTGCGTCCTGCGTCGCGGCCGGCAGATCGGCGTGCGCGAGACGAAGGCGACCGACAAGAACGAGATCATCGCGATGATCACCGGCCTGCAGCAGGACTAGGGTGGGGACTCGATTATATCCACGCGATGACTGGTGAAACGAGAGCGACGAAAGCGAGATGTTTGTTGCGAGGCGGTCGTAACGGGTTGCATGCGCGGCCAGTTCCTGAGCTTGCAGAACAATCGCTCGATGACGTTTCTATGCTTGTATGATCTGCTATCCAGCGGATACGGCGTCTTTCGTGCCAGTGATGACGGAATGACGGCTTTTGTGCGGGCGTTTCCGAGCCGGTCCCGCAGGCCGTCGGCACGCATCTGCGCGAAACGGCGGCGCCGGCCCCGCGCGTTCCAGACGGTGAGGAACTATCTCGTGACTGGGGGGCAGAAGCTGCCGAGCAGCGAGACGACAATGGCGCTGGATACAAAGACGGAGCGGGCGATCCAGCAGCCGCTCGCCGAGCTTTCGGCCGGCCGCACCACGCTTGTCATCGCCACCGCATCGTACCATCGCCAATGCCGACAGCATTCTCGTCCTCGACGACCCATGCATCGTCTAGCCATCAAGCCATGCCCCGCTCATCGCCCGGAAGAACGGATGATACAGGAACCTCCAGGCGTGACAGGCTGAGGGCGAGATCGTTCATCGTCTGCAAAGCAACGCGTAGCCATGCGTCACGGTCGCCAGACCTAAAATGCGAGGCGCGGTCATATTGCAACAATCAAAGCGATTGTTTCATGGCGGCCCGCAGAATAGCGTTGATGCGATCCTGCCATCCAGGTCCGTCCGCCTGAAAATGCGCCAGCACATCGCTATCGATTTTCAGCGATACAAGTTCCCTGGCGCTCGGGATAGCTGGGCGCTCGACTGCCGGGACCGGCGCTTTCTTCGTCGGCTTGAACAACGCTTCGGCAGCGTCCTTTGGATTGGCGGGTCTTCGGGAAGTCGGTGTCATCGTTGATTCCTTTGATAGTTATCCAGTTGTGCCTCTTTCCCTACGGCATGTCGAGCAACGCCCGCTTCTCCTCGCCAAGCCAAACTATCGACCTTCCGTCACCGGCCGGTATATTTATTGCCGATTCCTTTGACAGGAGGCTTCATGCCATCTGAACTCCGTTCACCCCGGCTTGCCGTTCTCATCGACGCGGACAATGCCTCCGCAAAGATTGCGGATGGTCTGTTCGAGGAGATCGCCAAGATTGGCGAGGCCAGCGTCCGCCGCATCTATGGCGACTTTTCCAGCGCCCGTTCGAGGGCCTGGGCCGAGATCCTTTCCAAGCACGCAATCATTCCCCAGCAGCAGTTCGCCTACACGACGGGCAAGAACGCCTCCGACATCACCTTGGTGATCGATGTGATGGATTTGCTCCACAGCGGTCGTTTCGACGGGTTCTGCCTGGTGTCGTCCGACAGCGATTTCACGCGGCTTGCCGCGCGCATTCGTGAGCAGGGTATCGACGTGTTCGGTTTCGGGGAGCAGAAGACACCGGAAAGTTTCCGCCAGGCCTGCCGGCGGTTCGTCTATACGGAGAATTTGCTGCCCTCGGCGCCGGCGAATGAAGTTGAAGCGACACCGAGCGCAACACCCCTCCAGCAGCCATCCGCCGCCGTGCCGATCATCCGGAAGGTCATTGGGCAGATGGAGAGCGAGGACGGTTGGGTGCCCCTCGGCGCGGTCGGCACGCATCTCGCCAATCTCGCGTCCGATTTCGATCCGCGCACCTACGGATTCCGCAAGCTCAGCGATCTTGTCCGAAAGACGAACGCCTTCGAGATCGATCATCCGCAAGGCGGCGCGCTGCGAATCCGCGTCAAGCCGCCGGCCGGTAAAAAGCCGGCGGCAAAGCCCTCATAGGCTTTGGAACGGAGGTTCTGCGTGCAACATCCTGGCTATGGTGCATCTGCGCCTCAGCGTTTGGTCGCCATCCACAAGACATGACGCGCGCCGTTCTTGCTGTTGGCGCGCACGCCGACCTCTTCCGTGGCGAAGCCGACCTCGCGCAACCGACGTGTGAACGCACGATCCGGCGCGGAGGACCAGACGGCCAGCACACCGCCCGGGCGCAGTGCGGACCTGGCGGCGTGAAGACCCTCATGGCTATATAAACCGTCGTTGGAAGCGCGCGTCAGTCCATCGGGGCCATTATCGACATCGAGCAGGATCGCATCGTATACGGCCTTCTTCGAGCGGATGAGCGCGCCGACATCACCGATATGGATAGCGACACGCGGATCGTCGAGCGTGCCGTTGTGGAGGTCTGCCAAAGGTCCACGGCCCCATTCCACGACAGCCGAGACGAGTTCGGCGACAATGACATGGGCATCTTGCGGCAAGGCACTGAGAGCGGCCCGCAGGGTGAACCCCATGCCGAGGCCGCCAACGAGCATGGTCGGGTTTTTCCGACCTGCGATCCGCTCGCAGCTCAAGGTCGCCAGCGCCTCTTCCGAGCCGCTCAGCCGGCTGTTCATGAGTTCCGTCGAGCCGAGCATGATGGAGAATTCGCTACCGCGCCGCTTCAGGCGCAGATCTCCGGCCTCGCCAGGGATGGTCGCGCGATCGAGTTGGATCCAGGGAAGCATTGGGGCATCTCGTTACATTGATCGACGGCCTCATACCATGACAACCGTCCCGACGACATGGACATTCTCGACGAATCGAGAACCCGAAGGCAAACCGGCCCCTATCAACCGGCTTGCCCCGTCGACGCTGCTCACCGACCCGTCGCCTTCAAGAACGTGACGGGTGCCGAGGTGACGCTGCAGGGACCGGCGAGCCGCAACGTCAATCTCCCGCCGCCGGCCGCCGCGACCGTCATCGCCGTCCTCGCGACGTTTAATTGAGCCCACGGGCCTCTTAAAGAAATTTCGCGAGCCCGTCGTGAGCTGGGCGATTGGTTAAGGCCGGGCGTGAGGATAAAGTGCATGCGCCTCATAAAACTTGACAATTTTCATCAGTTTTTTAAATCTTCAGGGTACTAAAAGTGGGTGGCGACCTCACCGGACAAGTTGGGAGCGCTCATCTGATCCGCTGTCGCGATTTGCTATGGGGTACCGTTTCGATCCGCCGGACCAAGGTAAACATCAAAATATGCCCGGTGATACGAAAAAAAACTTACTCGATGGGTTCGCCACCAGCTACTTGGAGTTGAGGCGCTATCTCGCACGCCGTTTCGGTTCCCGCATCGAGCCAGAGGACGTGCTTCAGGACACGTTCCTGCGCCTTCAGAACGTCCCGGCGGAAGCCGAGATCAAGAACACCCGCTCCTATCTTTTCCGCGCGGCGGCCAACCAGGCGACGGACCATATCCGGGCGCGGCAGGCCTTCGACCGGCGTTTCGATCTTTCGGACGGCCCTGAACACGCTGACGAGGCGCCCTCGCCGGAGGCTGTCGCCGATTACCGGCAGCGCCTCAAGATGCTGGAACGCGCCGTGCTCGACCTGCCCGCGCGCCAGCGGGAAGTTTTCCTCCTGCACAAGATCGATGGGCTGAGCCATGCGGAAATCGCGTCCGAGCTGGGCATCACCAGAAGCGCGGTGGAGAAGCTCGTGATGAAGGCGCTCGCGCATCTGCGCGACAGCCTTGGCGACGTGACGGGATAGGAGGGAGAAATGCGTTTGACGCCGGTGAGGGACGGCCCTACCAAATTCGTCTTTATACTCGACCCCCGGTTGGCAGAAGGCCCGATCCCGCCGCGTGAAAGGACATAGCCGGTACGCCGATGGCACAGACGGACGATGAGATGAAACAGACCGTGCGCGACCAGGCCCTGGCCTGGTTCGTGCGCCTGCATTCGGGCGATGCCACCCCGGCCGACCGGGACGCCCATGCGGCATGGATGGCCGCCGGCCTCGCGCACCGCGCCGAATACGGCCGGCTGGGGCGCATCTGGACCGACCTCGACCGCATACCCGATCCGCGCGCAAGGCCGGCGGAACTGGCGGCCTGTCGCCCGAGACGGTCCCGCCGCGCCTTTCTGGCCGGCGGCGCCGCCGCCCTTGCCGCCGGGGTCGCGGGCATCGTCGTCGGGCCGCCGGATTTCCTTTCGAGCGACCACGCCACCGGAACAGGTGAGCAGCGCACGGTGACGCTTGCGGACGGCAGCGTCGTCACGCTCGACGCCGATTCCGCCATCGCCCTCGATTACACGCCGACGCTGCGCGGCGTGCGCCTTCTGCGTGGGCGGGCCTTCTTCGATGTCGCCAAGGATGCTCGGCGTCCCTTCACGGTCTTCGCCGCCGGTGGCAGCGCGATGGCGCTCGGCACGCGTTTCGTCGTCCATGAATGGTCGGAAACGGTGACGGTCTCTGTCGAGGAGAGCGCGGTCTCCGTGAAGGGGCCGGACGCACGAGACGCGGTGGTCAAGGCTGGCCAGTCCGTGACCTATGACCGGCAGCGGCTGAATGCGGTCGCCGCCGCCGATGTCGAATCCGACGTCGCCTGGCGGCGCGGCAAGCTGATCTTCGAGGACCGGCCCCTGCGGCAGGTCCTGGCCGACGTCAACCGCTACCGCGCGGGAACCATCCGCGTCACCGACGCACGCCTCCTCAACATGCGCGTGAGCGGCATTTTCGACGTGCGCGATCCCGACGGCGTGCTGGAGGCGATCCGCACGAGCCTGCCTGTGCGCACCTTCGAGCTGTCGCCCTGGCTGGTCATCCTGCATCCAGCCTGACGGGTCCGGCTGCCCATGCCGAAAAAAGAATCAAATCATGACAGTTTTTTTCCACTTTGGGGGTGAGGTGATCCGCTCCGCCATCCGTCTTTCGCGTCAGGTGCCCTCGTGAAGGGCAATGACAGACGCGTAAGGACGGGGCAGGGGCATGACAGGATATTTCGGGCGCAGGATTTCGGGCGCGGCCAGGCGGCGGGCCGGCGGCCTCGGGCTGGCGCTGCTGGCGTCGGCGGCGTTCTGCACGGCGATGGCGGCGGCCCCCGCGCGGGCGCAGCAGGCGTCGGCGGCAACCGGCTACCTCATTCCCGCCGGCCCGCTCGCCGGCGCGATCGCCCGCTACGGCGACGTTTCCAATCTCCAGGTTCTCTATCCGGCCGCGCTGGTGCGCGGAAAATCCTCGCCGGGCGTGGCGGGCAATCTCACCCGAGAGGATGCGCTGAACCGGCTCCTGGCCGGTACCGGCCTTGCCTGGCGTTTCACCGGCGCGACCACGGTCACGATCGTCGATCCGGCTACCGCGGGCGCAGGCACGGGCGCCGGCATCCAGGACGGCGCGACGCGGCTCGAGGCGATCGAGGTGCAGGGCAGCGGCGAGACGGCGTGGGGGCCGGTCAACGGCATCATCGCCAGGAACGCGGCCAGCGGCACGCGCACCGACACGCCCATCATCGAGACGCCGCAGACCGTCAACGTGGTCGGCGGCAAGCAGATGGAACAGCAGGGCGTCAGCACCGTCGGCGAGGCGTTGCGCTATACGCCCGGCGTCGTCACCGGCACGGCCGGCGGGCAGGCCGACCGGCACGACAGCTATTTCGTGCGCGGCGAAGGCGGCTTCTCGGCCGCCGCCCAGTATGCCAGCACGCTCGACGGCATGCGCTGGCGCTTCTCCGACCGCACCTCCGTGCAGTTCGATCCCTGGATGCTGGAACGCGTCGAGGTCGTGAAGGGGCCGGCCTCGGCGCTCTTCGGCGCCGGCACGCCGGGCGGCATGGTGAACCTCGTCTCCAAGCGTCCGAGCTTCGAGAAGAAGGGCCGCGTCTTCGTCAGCGGCGGCAGCTACGACAGTGCGGCAGCCGGCATCGACCTGACCGGCCCCGTCGGCGACGCATTCGCTTACCGTTTCGTCGGCCTCGGCAGGATGGAGGGCAACGGCGTCGACTACCAGAAGGGCGAGCGCGTCCTTCTCGCGCCGTCGCTGACCTGGGAGCCCAGCGACGAGACCAGCCTCACCCTCAGCGCGCTCTACCAGCGCGACCCGCGCGCGGCCGATGCGGGTTTTGCCCCGGCCTATGGCGCCGTCCTGCCCATCCCGGGCTACGGCCGCCTGCCGGCCAGCTTCTGGCAGGGCGATCCGGACTGGAACGAATACAGCCGCACCGAATCCGCTATCGGTCTGGAGTTCAAGCACAGCTTCAACGAGAACTGGAAGATGACGGCGCGGGCGCGCTACGGCCGGCTGGAGAGCACGACCAGGGCGATGGACTACACGGCGATGGTCGATCCGACGCACATGATGCGCACGATCTATCTCGCCGAACACGACAACAGGTCGCTGACGGGGGATGTCTTCACGGAAGGCAGGTTCGACACCGGCGCAGCCGAGCACACGCTGGTGGTGGGCGTCGATCATCAGCGCCTGACCGGCGGACACGAGGACGGCTGGGACCGTACCCAATATCCCGTCATCGATATCTTCAACCCCGTTCGCGGCGTCACGCCCGTCCCGTTCGACACGTTCCGTGTCTTCGAGCAGCCCTACCGTCAGACCGGCCTCTATGCGCAGGATCAGGTGGCGCTTGGCAACTGGCGCTTCCTCGGCGGGCTGCGCTACGACACGGTCGATGCGACGAGCTCGACCCTCGTCAGGCTGAACGGATTGTCCAGCAAGGCCTCGTCGTCCGATTCCGCCATGACCGGCCGCATCGGCGCGGTTTATCTGTTCGACAACGGCCTTGCGCCGTTCGTCAGCTACTCCACCTCGTTCAATCCGCAGCCGAGCTACAAGTACGACGGCACCATGCTGGATCCCTATACGGGGCAGATGCTGGAGGCGGGCCTGCGCTACCAGTCCGACGACGGCGCGCTGTTCTGGAGCGCCACCGCCTTTACCGGCGACAAGGACGGCGTCGGAGCGCCGGCCGCCTGCGCCTTCCCCACGGCCGGGCCGCTGGATCGCTGCTATACCGACGACACGCGCGCCAGGAGCAGTGGCATCGAGCTCGAAGCGCGCGCCCAGTTGACCGAGGGCCTCGACGTCATCGCGGCCGCGACGTTCCAGAGGATGCGCTGGACGGACTATCAAGGCATGCCGGTGGACCGCCATGTCGTCGGCGTTCCGGACGCGACGGCCTCGCTCTGGCTGAACTATACCGTGCCGGAGGACAAGGCGGGCTACGGCTGGAGCTTCGGCGCGGGCGTGCGCTATGTCGGCGAGACCTATGCGACCGACAGCAACCTCTGGGACGCGACGGAATACGCCTATGCCGGACAGCCTTCCAAGGTGCCGGGCTTTGCCGTTCTCGACGCCTCCATCGGCTATGATTTCGCCGCGCTCGACAAGGCCTATCAGGGCTTGGAAGCCCGGGTGTCGGCCGAGAACCTTCTCGACAAGCACTATGTCGCTGCATGCAACGGCTTCGGCACCTGCTCCTTCGGCAAGCGCCGTGCCGTCTCGTTCAAGCTGAGCTACGAATGGTAAGACAGGCAGGCATCGCGGCAGGCGGCAGCAGGACATGCCGTCGCCTCACGCATGCCGGAAACCCGCCCCCATGAGATCCATCCGCCTTCTCCTCCTGTCGCTGGCTATGAGCATTGTGCTCCCGGCCTATGCCGCCCTAGCCGCGGCCGTCTCCATTACCGACGATGCCGGCCGCACGGTCGAGATGGCCCAGCCCGCGCAGCGAATCGTGCTGACGGACGGCATGGGGCTGATCGGCCTTGCGGCCGTGGCGCGCAATCCGGTCGGCCTGCTCGCGGGCTGGAACAAAGGCCGGCTGGACACCGATGTGCTGGAGGCCTTCCGCCGCGACGGGCCGGCGATCGACGCCGTGCCCGATATCGGCGAACTGCGGTCCGGGTCTGCGGCCGTGGAGGCGCTCATCGCGCTCCGACCCGATCTCGTCGTGCTCGATCCCTATTACCGCTCGGCCGTCGCCATCCGCCAGCTCGAGGCGGCCGGCATCGCGGTCGCCGTGCTGGCGCTCACGCCCTCGGTGCGCGATGCCGAGCCCGCCTACGGCATCAAGCGGCTTTCCATGCTCATCGGCCGGGAGGCGGAGGGACAGGCGTTCTCGGATTTCGTTGGGGCGAGACTGGAGCGTATCCGCGCGCGGCTCGAAGGGCTCGGCGCGGACGACCGGCCGCTCGTCCTTCTGGAGGCGCATGCCGGCCGGGGTGCCTGCTGCCTCGTCGCCGGCGCGGGGCAGGGCATCGGCGATTTCGTCGATTTCGTCGGCGGGCGCAATCTCGGCGCGGACCTCGTGCCCGGCATGGCCGGGCAGATCAGCGCCGAATACGTCCTCGCCGCGGACCCTGCGGTCTATATCGGCACGGGCGGCGCCTATATGAAGGCCGCGGGCGGCCTCACCGTCGCGCCGTCGTTCATCGCCTCACAGGCACGCGCCTCGCTCGACGCGGTGCTGCAACGCCCGGGGCTTGCCGGGACGGGCGTGGTTTCCGCTGGCCGGGCGCATGGGCTGTGGCACGGACTGGCGATTTCCGGCATCAACATCGTCGCCATCGAGGCGATGGCGCGGTGGGTACATCCCGAGCGCTTCGCCGATCTCGACCCCGCCGCGACCCTGGCCGAGATCGACCGACGCTTCCTCGCCGTTCCGCTCACGGGCACGATGTGGGTCGATCTTGCCCCGGCCGGCGTGGAGGCGCGGCCATGACGGCGGGGAGCCCCGGCCCGGACGCCTGCCGCATCATCGAGTGCCACCGCCGGCAGACGCGGCGGCTCGCGGCCGTCGTCGCGTTGCTCGGCCTGTCCATCGTGCTGTCCCTGCTCATGGACCTTCTCACCGGCCCGTCCGGCCTCTCGCCCGCCGATCTGTGGGGCGCCTTGACAGGCGCGCCGGACACGGCGCCGGCCATTCGGGTGATCGTCTGGCAGGTCCGGCTTCCCACCGCGCTACTGGCGCTTCTGGTCGGCGCGGCGCTTTCTCTTGCCGGGGCGGAGATGCAGACGATCCTCGACAATCCGCTCGCCAGCCCCTTCACGCTGGGGGTCTCCTCGGCGGCCGCCTTCGGGGCGGCGCTCGCCATCGTGCTCGGGCTCGGACTGCCGTTCCTGCCGCCGCAGCTCACCGTGGTCGCCAATGCCTTCCTGTTCGCCTTCGCCTCGGTGCTGTTCCTGCAACTCCTCGCCCGCGGCGGGCGGTCGGATGTCGCCACGCTCGTCCTCTTCGGCATCGCGCTCGTCTTCACCTTCAATGCACTGGTGGCGCTCCTCCAGCTCGTCGCCTCGCCGGATTCGCTCCAGCAACTCGTCTTCTGGGGCATGGGCAGCCTGGCGGAGGCCGACTGGCCGGCGGTGGCGATCCTTGCCGGCGTGGTCGCGGCCGTCGTGCCGTTCTCGCTGTTCTCCGCCTGGCGCATGACGGCGCTGCGCCTCGGCGACGAGCGGGCGCGCAGCTACGGCGTCGATGTCGGGCGGCTGCGCTTCCAGTCCTTGCTGCGCGCCAGCCTGCTGGCCGCCACCGCCGTCGCCTTCGTCGGCACAATCGGCTTCGTCGGCCTTGTCGGCCCGCATGTCGCGCGGCTCTTGACGGGGGAGGACCATCGCTTCTTCCTGCCCGCCAGCGTCTTGACGGGTGCGCTCGTCATGTCGCTCGCCTCGATCCTGTCGAAGGCGCTGGTTCCCGGCCTGCTGCTGCCGGTCGGCATCGTCACGTCGCTGGTCGGCCTGCCGGTCTTCATCCTGCTCGTCCACCGTTCGAGAAGGCCGCAGGCATGAGCTCCGCGCTGACCGTCAATGCGCTCTCGGCCGGTTATGGCCGGCGTCCGGTGGTTTCCGGCGTGACGCTGCCGCCCTTGGCGGCGGGCACGGTGACGGTGCTGGCCGGGCCGAACGGCGCGGGAAAATCGACCCTGCTTCGGGCCATCGCCGGCTTCTTGCCGGCCTCCGGCACGCTGCGGCTCGACGGGCGCGACCTCCTGGCGATGAAGCCCGCCGCGCGCGCCCGGGCGGTCGGCTTCATGCCGCAGGCGCTTCCGGGCGACATCGGCCTGACGGTGCTCGACAGCGTCATAACGGCGCTCAAGGTCTCGCAGCCGGAAAGCCCGGTCGGCGTGGTGCGCGAGCGGGCGGCCGGCACGCTGGGCCGTCTCGGCATGCTGCCGCTCGCGCTCGAACGGCTCGGCCGGCTCTCCGGCGGCCAGAAGCAGCTCGCCGGCCTCGCGCAGGCGATTGCCGCCGATCCCCGTCTGCTGCTGCTCGACGAACCCGTCAGCGCGCTCGACCTGCGCCACCAGTTCCACGTCATGCGCACGATCCGCGCTCTGGCCGGAGAAGGCCGGATCGTCGTGGCGGTGCTGCACGATCTGGAGATGGCCGCGCGCTGGGCGGACACGATCGCCGTCATGCGTGACGGCGAGCTGTTTTCCGCAGGCTCGCCTCGGGATGTCGTCACGCCGGCCATGCTGCGGCAGGTCTACCGCGTAGAGGCCGGCGTCGCCGCGGGCGAGGCCCTGCGGATCGCCATCCACGATATCGTCCAGGAAACAATGCCATGAACCGCGCTCTTCCGCTCGCCGCCCGCGCCCGGGTGTTGCTACGCGACCCGCAAGCCGTCCTGTCCAAGGTCGCCGTCCATCTGGTAGAGCACGGCGCTCGCATCGGCGAGGGGCAGGGCGGTATGACGCTCATCGACTTCGAGTTCTGCCGCGGCACGCTGCACGCCGAGCGGGATTCCCTTGTCCTTCAGGCGGAGGCGCCGGACACGGCGTTCCTGCACGAGATCAAGGTCGAGCTTGCCGAGCATGTCGAGGAATTTGCCTGCCTGCCTGCCGGATCGATCACATGGGAAGGCGACGCGAGCGATCTCGACGCGCCGCCGAATTTCCGCCTGATGACGGTGGTGGACGCCTTTCATATGACGCCGCACATGCGGCGCATCCGTCTGAGCGGCGAGGCCCTCACGCGTTTTGCCAGCCGCCGCAACCTGCATTGCAAACTGCTGATCCCGCCGCGAGGGGGGACGCCGGAATGGCCTTTCCTGGACCAGAACGGCCGTTTCGTCTGGCCGTCAGGTCCGGGCCGGCCGGCGGTGCGCAAATACACGATCCGCGCCGTCGACCCGGATGCCGGCTGGCTCGATATCGATTTCGTCCTGCACGACCACGCCGGGCCGGGCTCCGCCTGGGCGGCTACGGCGCGGCCGGGTGACGTCATTGGCCTGGTCGGTCCGGGCGGGCGATCCGTCTTGCCCGCCGCGCGGTATCTACTGGCAGGGGACGAGACGGCTCTGCCGTCAATCGCCCGGCTCCTGGAGACGCTGCCCGCGCAGTCGCGAGGGCTTGCGCTGATCGAGGTCGCCGATGCCGGTGAGGAGCAGGCAATCGACAACCGGACCGCAATCGATATCCGCTGGCTGCATCGCGGCGCGGCGCCGGCTGGGACCTCGGCCGTGCTGGCCAACGCGGTCAAGGCACTACCGCAGCCCGACGAGGTGGATGATCTTTTCGTCTGGATAGCGTGCGAGTTTGCTGCGTTCAAAGCCATTCGCGTGCACCTGCGGCGAGAATGGGGGCTTGCTAAGGAAGCGCATCTCATCACGTCCTACTGGCGTAGGGGCTGGCTGGAGGACGGCGCCGAGACCCTCGCATCCGCCTCGGCGTTGGTGGCGTCGATTGGCAGGAAGGTGCTCGGCGTCGCGCAGGCTCGGCGGAAATCGATAATGGGGCCATCGCGTGCGCGATGATCTCGGACGGAAAGCGGTGGCATTTGTAGCGTGCGGACACCTCTTCATGCCGATCCACACCAACCGGTTAAGACGACGCCACCTGGATGCAAGCATCAGGGCGACATGGGACGCGAATATCCGGCGTCCCGTTCCGCCACATGCAGGGTGATTGTCTGATCTATCCTAAAGAGGTCAGGCCGTTTGCATGCGGCCAATACTCCGATCATCGCGCTTACTGAGTGACCTACGAACACTGCTGGCTCAGAACAGCTTTGTTCGATAACTTCGATGAAGTCATCAGCATAGTCTTCTAAGGACTGGTATCGCTCGTAAGAGAAACAGCTCGTATCGGAAGCGCCAAAACCCATCAGATCAAAAAGTACAATCTGGTGCCGGCTCCGAAACGCAGGCGCGACATCCTTCCACATTGCCTGATCGCAACCCAAACCATGGGCAAAGACAATAGGATTATTGTGAGTGCCATATGTCTTGATCGCAAATCTGGTTACCGGATTGGTTGCAAGCATAAAAGTCGCGATCCTTTTTTAGGCTATCCTAACTATTCAATCCAAAATCTTAGATTTAGGTAAATGATCATCCAAAACAGAGTGTTCGGGTTTGACCGGTGTCAATTTCAGAAGCGTTTTTTGCGGGTCCGAAGAGGAAGCCTTGGCCAATATCACAATTGATATCGCGAAGAATTTCCGCTGTTCGCGTATTGTTGGTTTCCACGCGGAACTGAGCCGGTTAGGCGCATAATTTCCATTGAGAATTGAGCCATGTGAACCTTCCCCCCAACGCGGTGAGCGACGGGGGCAACGGAGTGATCCACATGGGACTTTTAAACATCATCCGTCGGATGGCGCTGCGCGAGAAGCAGTCGATCCGGGAGATCAGCCGGCGCACCGGGCTGTCACGCAACACGATCGCGAAGTATTTGAGCGCTGGTACGATCGAGCCGACGTTCACGGTACCGGAACGACCGAGCAAGCTTGATCCCTATGCCGACAAACTTGCTGGCTGGCTGAAGACCGAGGCCGGGAGGTCGCGCAAGCAGCGCCGAACGCTGAAGCAGCTTCATGCGGACCTGGTGGTTCTCGGCTTTACCGGCTCCTATGGTCGGGTCGCCGCATTCGCCCGTGACTGGCGGTCTGAGCAGCAGAAAGCGGGCCGCGGCATATTCGTTCCGCTATCCTTTCGCCCAGGCGAAGCATTCCAATTCGATTGGAGTGAAGATTATGCCGTGGTAGGCGGCGAGCGCACGAAGCTTCAGGTCGCACATATCAAGCTATCACACAGTCGCGCGTTTCTGGTCAGGGCCTACCTGCTGCAAACGCACGAGATGCTGTTCGACGCCCACTGGCACGGCTTCCGTGTGTTCGGCGGCGTACCTGGCCGCGGCATCTACGATAATCTATGGACGCCTCCCGGGCGAGATGAACATTTGGCGGCACTCGGCATTGGATGCGTGAATCTATCCGGCCTATCGCTGGAGCGACCACGCTCCTGGCCTTGATGGGAGTCCGCTACCTCTGTCCTCATAACATGATCGACCTTTGTGGCCCTGTCGTAGATCAGGATCCGAAGCTGCGGTCCGTGCCGTTACGCCATCAGTTCTTACCCGCATTCATCATTGCCTTAGAGGCAACGATTGGCAAATGCCTATTGTGCGGCATACCGCTCCTGTCGGGTGAGCAAGGCCCATGCGATCCGCGCGGTTTTGTTGGCAAGCGCTACGATTGCTTTATTGAATCCCCGGCGAGCGACAAGCTCTTTCAGCCATTGCGATCGGTGATCGTCGTGACTCGCAAGTCGGCTTATAACTGCGCGTGCACCATGGATCATCTGGCGACGGAGGTAATGGTTCGCTCGGCGGCCAATTCCGCCAAGCCGTGGTTTGCCGCCCGTCGAGTATTGTCGCGGGATCAGCCCGATCCAAGCCGCTAGCTCTCGCCCGGATTTAAAATGACGTCCGTCCTCGACGCTAGCAACGAGTGCCGTCGCAATGATCGGACCGACGCCTGGCAGTTCGGACAGACGGCGGCAATCGTCGCGTTCGCGGCAAATCTCGCTAATCTTCCTGTCGAGCCTGCCAACTCGGTCATTCACATCGGTGAGCTGGTCGAGGAGTTCGAGGAATAGCTCTCGCCCGAGATCAGAGAGGGCCGCGTCCTCGACAGCCGAGGGTGCCTGGGACGCAAAGCGCCATGGTCCTTGCGGCAAAACGATTCCATACTCGGCGAGAAGGCCGCGTGCATGATTGATAAGCGATGTACGCTGAACGATCAGACGCTCTCTAATTCTGTGTAGCGACTGAAGGTCTTGCTGTGCAGTCGACTTGAGCGGTACGAACCGCATGGTTGGACGTGTCGCCGCTTCGAAAATCGCCGCTGCATCGACCGCATCGTTCTTGGAGCCGCGCACGAAGGGCTTCACGAAGCGAGGATTAATTAGCAAAACCTCTCGCCCATCACCCTTGAATTGCCGCCCCCAATGGTGAGCACTGGCGCAGGCTTCCATCGCGACCGTCTTCGGGGCAATCGCTTTCACTATCTCAGCCAACTTCGATCGGCTGACTTTACGCGAAAGAATAGTGCCATCCGAAGCGATGCTGTGCAGATGGAATGACGACTTTCCAAGATCGATTGCTAACAATTCGAATGTCATGACTTCCTCCTTTAGCTGGCCTTTCATTCTGAAGGTTCGGAGGGAGGCGTCCATCCCATAACATGAAGACCGCGGTCGATCGCGTAGGCCGGGGCAAGGAGCGGCAGGTCAACATCCGCTTCCTGGCGATGACGAACCATTATGTCTTTGCGCCCGAGTTCTGCAATCCAGCGGCAGGTTGGGAGAAAGGTCAGGTCGAGAAGAACGTCCAGGATGCCCGACCACGCTTGTGGCAACAGATGCCGGACTTTCCCGATTTGGCGGCGTTGAATGACTGGCTGGAACAGCATTGCGAGGACCTATGGCGGGAGACGGCGCATGGAACCTTGTCCGGCACGATCGCGGATGTCTGGGCTGATGAGCGGGCAGCATTGATGTCGCTCCCCGCCATGTTTGACGGCTTCGTCGAGCAGAGCAAGCGCGTCTCGCCGACATGCCTGATCACCTTTGAGCGTAATCGTTACAGCGTGCCAGCATCGTTTGCTAACCGGCCCGTCAGCCTGCGGATATATCCCGAGAGACTGGTGGTTGCGGCCGAGGGCAATATCCTATGCGAGCATGAGCGGATCATTGAGCGCAGCCACGACAAGCCGCCGCGAACGATTTACGACTGGCGACATTACCTTGCCGTCATCCAGCGCAAACCCGGTGCCCTGCGCAATGGTGCACCCTTCCTGGAATTACCGCTGGCCTTCAGACAGTTGCAAGATCAGATGCTTCGCCGCCCCGGCGGTGATCGTGAGATGGCCGATATCCTTGCCCTTGTCCTTCATCACGACGAACAGGTCGTCCTCAGGGCTGTGGAACTGGCCTTGGATGCGGGGGTGGCGACCAAGACGCATGTGCTGAACCTGCTGCATCGGCTGATCGACGGCAAGACAATCGATGGTCCCGACATCGATACGCCACAGGCGCTGACCTTGCTGCGTGAACCCAAGGCCAATGTCGAACGCTATGATGGCCTACGCGCCCGGATCGCAGGGGGTCGCCATGCGTCATGACCCCGCAAGTGCTGCTGTCGTCATCATGCTGCGGAGCCTGAAGATGTATGGCATGGCCCAAGCCGTCACGGACCTTATCGAGCAAGGCGCTCCCGCCTTTGATGCGGCTGTGCCCATCCTATCCCAGTTGCTGAAGGCCGAGATGGCCGAGCGCGAGGTCCGCTCCATCGCCTATCATATGAAGGCTGCCCGCTTTCCTGCGTACAAAGACATCTCCGGCTTCGACTTCGCCGCCAGCGAGATCAACGAGGCCACCGTGCGCCAACTGCACCGATGCGAGTTCATGGATGGGGCGCAGAACGTTGTCCTTATCGGTGGCCCTGGCACTGGCAAAACGCATGTCGCGACCGCTCTTGGAATCCAAGCCATCGAGCACCATCGCCGAAAGGTCCGCTTCTTCTCGACCATCGAACTGGTCAATGCTCTCGAACAGGAGAAGGCCAAAGGCAAGGCAGGCCAGATCGCCGAGACGCTGGTTCGCCTCGATCTGCTGATCCTGGACGAACTGGGATATCTTCCCTTCAGCGCGTCCGGCGGGGCGCTGCTCTTCCATCTGCTGAGCAAGCTCTACGAGCGGACCAGCGTGGTGATCACCACCAACCTCAGCTTCAGCGAATGGGCCACGGTCTTCGGCGACGCCAAGATGACGACCGCCCTGCTCGATCGTTTGACCCATCGTTGCCATATCCTGGAAACCGGGAACGACAGCTTCCGCTTCAAAGCCAGCTCGGCTGCCGCAGCACACAAGAGAGGAGAAAAAGCCAATCCCTTGACCAAACCCTGATCAGAAAACCATACTCAGAGGTGGCTCACTTCTCGGTGGAAAAGCCGGCTCACTTCCGCGTGGAAACCAACACAGTTACCGTCTCAGCAGGCCAGCTTCGGTCAACAATCGGAGTACCAGCTCGTCATTGCAGCGATAGAAGATAGATTGGCTTTGTCGACGAACCTGAACAATCCGCGCCTGGCGCAGTTTTCCCAGATGCTGCGAAAGTGCGGACTGGCTGATTTTGAGCTCGGCAGCGAGCTCGTTGACCGACCATTCACGCTCGAGCACTCGAACAAGAACACCAAGTCTGATGGCGTTAGAAAGGCTCGTAAAGATTTCAGCAGCTTTCCCGAGCGAAGACGCATCCTCGATCAGTCGAAATGTGGGTTTTGCCTCAACCGCCAACACATGCATGACGAACTCCGCCGATGTTAAATTCCTCTAAGTGTCGGTCCGGAAAGAAGTTGCGTAATCTGAGTCGGTTATGATTCCCTGGCTTTGAGATGATTCTTTTCGGGCAAGGCAGCGATGTGGACGACAGCGAACCGTGGAAAATACAAGCGCGATGGAT
>NZ_LR701560.1:0-4423 GCF_902498795.1 Hoeflea sp. EC-HK425 | reverse complement strand
ACAACTTCCGGATCCGGGGGGAGGGGGGCCAGATTCTGGCGGCGGCACCAGGCGGAAAAATGCTTCCAGTCGGACGCGTAGGCGCGGCGTGTGTTTGCGGAACTGGCGGCCTCGACATAGCCACGCGCCCGGCCGGTAAGGTCTTTCAGATGCGTCGGCAGGTCAGCTTTGGTCTCCCGGAGAAGGGAGGGGAGCCCAGCCGACATCCCGGCCGCGGGAATATCACTGGAAACCGCCGTACTGTCAGACGGCGCTGAGCTCTCCTGGGCGTCGTTTTCGGTGTTCTGCTCGCTGATTTGGGTTGTCGTTCGCGTTTTATCAACGGACGGCAACTCATTGATCTCGAACGAATCAGGTTTTCGGTTCATTTCCGGATTCTAGCCGAATCAGCGGATTTTTTGTAATATTCGAGCGGACGAACTTTACGGCGAGGCCGCTGTGGTTCACGGACCTGACAAAGATACTATTGATGATGCCTCCTGGAGTGAGGCGGTCGCAAGGGAAGCCGTGATCCGAACGCTGGTTTCGCTCGAAAGCCCAAGCCGGTCCGATTTCCTTCGAGCTTGTCATGAGCTCGGCCTCAAGCGAACCCGGCTTTATGAGCTGATCAAAGTGTATAGGGAGCATCCGGTCACGAGTTCACTGCTTCCGCGCGCAGCGGGGATGCGGAAAGGTAGCCGCCGGTTGCCGGACGCTACCGAAGCCGTAATCGCCGAAGCCATCCGTGACTTCTACAAGACACCCCAGAAGCCAGGCATTAGTCGGCTCCACAAGGAAATCCGCGGGCTCTGTCGGTCCCGGGGTGCGCGCCCACCGTCCTGGCATGCGATTAAGGCGCGGATCATGACCATGGACCCCGCCGAATTAATCAAGGCTCGGGATGGTTCGAAAGCAGCACGTGATCGCTTCCGACCAGTGCCGGGAGAGTATGCAGCTGAGTTCGCGTTCGATGTCGTCCAGGTCGACCACACGCTGGTCGATGTGATTGTTGTCGATCGTCAGTATCGACGGCCGCTACAGAGGCCATGGCTGACGCTTGCCATCGATGTCGCAAGCCGCATGGTTGCGGGCTTCTATCTCACGCTCGAGGCGCCCTCGAGTGTCTCGGTTGCTCTCGCAGTCCAGCACATTGTGCAGCCCAAGGAGGCATGGCTCGAGGGGCTGAGCATTGATGCGGAGTGGCCGATTTCCGGGTTTCCGAACGCGATCCATCTCGACAATGCCAAGGAGTTCCGGTCCCGCGCCTTGCGCCGGGGGGCGGAAGAGTATGGCATCGAACTCATTCACCGTCCGGTTGCCACGCCACACTATGGCGGACATATCGAACGGCTGATAGGCACCATGATGGGCGCGGTCCATCTTCTTCCGGGTACGACCTTCAGTGGCATCGGCGAGCGTGGCAGCTACGATCCGGCGGCCCATGCGACAATGACGATGGATGAACTGGAGCGGTGGATCGCACTCGAGATCACGCGCTACCATGCCGATCGGCATGGAACGCTTGGAATTCCGCCGCTCGAGGCCTGGCGTGAGGCCGCGGCCCGACGTGTCATGCCCTTGCGTCACCCCCATGATCTCGCAGGTTTCATGGTCGATTTCCTGCCCAGTGTCGACCGGCTCGTGCGACGTGACGGCATTCATTTGTTTGGTCTTCGCTACTGGGATGACGTGCTGAGCATCTGGGCCGGCCGGCTCGATCGTCCGTTGCGCGTTTCCTATGATCCGCGCGATCTTTCGAGGGTATTCGTGCGCGCTCCAGACGGTATACGCTGGCCTATCCACTTTGCGGATCTACGCCGCCCGCCGATTACGCTGGGCGAACACCGCCGCGCCCGGGCCGCCCTGCGGGAGCGCGGCTTGGCGCTGGTAGATGAGCAATTGATCTTTGAGACCATCGAGGCGCAGCGCGCTCTGGTCGAAGAGGCGGCAGTGCGCACCAAGGCCGCGCGTCAACTGGTCGAAAGACGGGAGCGAGCGCTCAGTGCCTCAGCTCCAAACGTGGCTGCTCCCACCGACCCTGCACAAACTGAGGACGACCGGGCGATCGATTGGAGCAAGGTTCCTGTCTATGACGTCGAGGAATGGTCATGAGAGGGGAGGGGACAAATGAACACCTCGATGAGCGGTACCGCCGCTATGCCGCGCTGCCTGACGAGGAGCGCATTACCTGGATCAAGGCCGATCGCTGGATCGGTTTCGAACAGGCTGAAGCAGCAATTGCCCGCCTGAACGCGCTGCTGGCCTATCCGCCGCGTGATCGCATGCCGTGCCTCTTGATCTATGGCAACACCGGAATGGGCAAGACAAAGATTGTTCGGAAGTTCGAGCGTACCCACCCGGCCACTTTTTGTCAGTCGACCGGCGTTACGAACAGGCCGGTCGTTGTGGCGCAGGTGCCGTCGGAGCCGGTAGAGCGCGACCTTTATCGGGAATTGCTGGCCAGCCTTCAAGCTCCTTCTCTCATTGGCGGTACTCTTGCGCGCGAGAAAGATATTTGCCGCTCGCTGCTACGCACCGTCGGCGCCAGGATGATCGTGCTCGACGAGGTCAATGGAATGCTGGCGGGGACCTACCGGCAGCAACGGATATTTCTGAATGCGATACGGTTTCTCGCCAATGATTTGCGGGTTCCTCTTGTCTGTGCCGGGACTGACCTGGCGCGCCAGGCCTTGCTCACCGACGCGCAACTTGCCGAGCGCTTCGAGGCGTTTCACCTAAAGCCCTGGAAGAACGATCATGTCTTTGCGCGGCTCTTGAAGAGCCTGGCCGGCATTCTGCCGCTGCGCGCGCCTTCCGATCTCGAAAGCGCTGCGGTTCGTGAACGGATCCACATGCTCACCAGCGGCGTCACGGCGCGGATTTTCCGGCTGATCGAAACGGCGGCTGAGGAGGCGATCCAATCTGGAAAAGAGCGGCTCGACCTGATGAGCTTCGGCGATGATCTCGTTCTACCGCTTGTGTCGATGACGCAATCGGCAAATCGGCGGATGCCGAAGACGGCGGCGGCTGGGTGATGGGGTCGGGTCGCCTGCCGGTCGCGCCGCGCCCCTATCGCGACGAGTTGTTGTCCTCCTGGATGGCGCGAGTGGCCTGCCGCTATGGCCTCACAGCACCGGAATTGAGCGGTTATCTCTGTGGCCTGCCGTCACCATTGCCTATTGATGACAGGGTTCCAGCGGCTGGCCAGACGAAGGTTTGGGCACAATTCTGCGGTGTCGATCCCAATCGGCTGTATCGGTTGTCATTGAACTGGCGTTACCCGCGACGCACTCGAGCATGGTACATGAGCCGTGGACCGGAATGGAAACCGTCAACGCTGACCGGGTCGACCCCAGTTTGTCTCGGCTGTTTCGCTGCTGATCAATCCGCAGGGCGCGACGGCTATTTGCGATCCGGCTGGGTACTCGCCGAACGCTGCGTCTGCTCTGTTCATGGCGAGCTGCTGCTTGATCGCTGCCAGTCGTGCCATCGGCATCTTTTTGTTGTTTTTCGCCTCCTTGAGGGGCGCGCGCAGCCCGTCTGCGGCTCTTGCGGCTCGATTTTGGCCGACAGGGGAGGGGTGGGCGACCGACTGCACGACCGAAACCTGATGCTCAGCACGCTCGCCATCCAGCAGCGGGTCACGGCAAGCGTCGATCGTGGAAATCCCGAGCAGGAGAAGTTCGAGAAGGCTCTTGCGATCCTCTGGGCGCCGCTCGATCATCCGGTCTCCGCGCGGCCCGTATTGGCGCTGTGGTTAAAAGAAGCGGGCTGGCGCTGTCCCTACGATGTCCGGCATGCAGTTGGCGCCGCAGCTCCGCTCGGCCAGTTGCCAGTGCGCTGGCGTCTGGTGACGCTGCTTGCTCTCAACGACTGTTTCGGCACTGATTTGGCCGGGGACGGGGAAATGCCGCCTTTGGCCGTTCAACTGGTGCGGCGCGCCGCGCCGCGGCAGTGCCGCCTCCCAAGGCCAGGCCGACGGCCGCATGTTCAGGTGCTGAAGCGCTCGCCGGCCGAATATGAGCGCCTGGCAAATCATATCATGGCTGATCCGCGTTGGATCGCCGCGGAAAAACTATCCCGGCGAAAACGCGAGCGTGTCCGGGCACTCCTGATCGATGCTGCGCTTGCCGGGAACTTGGCGGCGGCGCACAGACCAATGTTGTTGCCCCAGTCGAGTAATGGAGAGGAGATTCAGATTTAGTGAGACTGCGCGCTTTAACCGGGAGTCTCACGAATTCCGATTCATCCAGTCTCACAATGGTGCGCCAGATTTCGTCCGGGAGATGATTTACGTTGATTTTCAGCCTTCTGCTCGACGACAGAGGCCATCCTCGGCCAGCAGTCCGGGAATTGGCCGCAAACCCGGTCCGCTCAATGAACGCGAATTCTCGTCGATCTGACGCTCAAAAGGGGCTGTCCGCCGGTGAAAAACGAGCGACAT
>NZ_LR701559.1:0-2668 GCF_902498795.1 Hoeflea sp. EC-HK425 | reverse complement strand
GGGATAGGGGTTTGGGGAAAGGGAGGAGGGAACCGTCCCCTTTCCCCATGGGGAGGCGGTTTGGAGGAGGGGGGTCGCCCCTTCCTCCATGGGGTGAGTGTTGAGAGGGGGGCTCGCCCCTCTTTCATCAGCCTGGTCGGCCGGTCAAACCGGCTGACCAGGCTCACACTTCGAGGTAAAGGCGAAAGGCGGCCGTCGCCGCCTTTCGCCTGCAACTCAGTCCCTATCCGGTCCCAAGAGGGGATTGCGGCTCGGGTCTTCGATGCCGTCATAGTACGGGGCCATAGCATCGACCACCGCCCTGATCTCACAGATGCCAATCCGGGTGCGTCTCTGCGCAACGAGGATGCTCACGGCAGTCTCGTTTGCCTCGATTGCCCGGATCGCATCTTCCATGTCGTCATGGGGGCGCAGGTTTTCGATGGCGATCACGTCGCCGTCTTCGTCGTAGCCGCCGTGAAGATACATCGGGGCATCGGCCAGTCGCTCGGCGGCCCGTTCCGCTTCGCGGATAAGGCGGAAGCCTTCCTTCCGCTCCTTCCAGTATTGCGCGCTGCCGCCATCGATGACGGTGATTTTCCGGTGTGTCATAGAAGCCTCCTTTTCGCTCTGACGAAAAGGTGACCGCATTGGCGACCCAAGCAGTCAAGGAGCGCGCAGCGCCCGCCAGAGGCGGCGAGTGGGGGAGCCAAAATGCGTTAGCATTTTGGGGGAACCGCTCGTCCTTTACGGAGCAGGGGCGAATGCGACACTGGGACGTCAGAGAGAGATAAGCCCGCGGCTCCGATCAGGGGCCGTGACCGCACGAGCCGGGGAGGTTTGGAGCGGGTGGACCACCCCCTCCATGGGTGGGGGTTTGAAGGGGGCGGGGCTTTGCCCTGCTCCCTCATGGGGGTGAGTTTGAGAGGGGCCGGCCAGCCCTCCTCTCAAAGAAGCTCCGGCCGGTCAATCCGGTCGGGGCTTCTAACCTGTGCCCTGCGTTTCAGAACAGGCGGAGTTGCCCATTTCGCTCGATGACCGGGGCGGACGGTTCTTGCTTGGGTTTGACGTGGCCACCTGCAACAATCGCACCGCGTTGTGGCATGGCGACGGAACGAAACGGCTGAGGTCGCCCGTCCCCTGCTCCGCTGTTTTCCTGTGCGCGCCTGAGCTTACCCGACCACCCGCCCATGACATGGGCCATGGTGTGCCATTCCTCCCGGAAGCGCATCGCCAGGCTGTCGCCTACAATCACGGTCGCCGGAATATGGAGAAGCGAAAACTGAATATAGGCCATGTGGACTGCGCGCGGGTCGATGTCCACGGCGGTCACATGGAGAAGCTGCTGATAGTTGAAGCCCGCTTCAAGAATGGCTTCGGCAAGCGCGACGATCATCGCCCCACTGCCTACGGCCGGTTCCTGTGCAATCATGAAACCGCGCTGCGCAATCGCCTTCTGCATGTGCTCGGCGCTACCGGCGATGATGCGCGCCATCAACTGGCAGATGGGATATGGTGTGAAGAATTGCCCCCTCGCCTTGTTGTGCAATTCGAGCGCATGGAACGTCATACCCAAAATATCCTGCGGCTTTTCCTCCAGCGCCATGACCACCTCACCGAATATTTTCGAGAACGTCCCCATGGTTTCGCTCCCGTATTTCCGGGCGATTTCGACATAGCGCGCCTCGCGCTTCTCGAAGTTTACGAGATCGACGGCGTTGCTCATGGAGATCGCGGAGCACTCGCACCAGTCACCAAAGACGGTGTAGAGGTCATGCTTGTAGCGGCAGGTTTCGAACAGCTTGACGATGGAATTCAGACGGGGGGAGGTCATTGGATCACCTGTGACGGGCAGGGCCGCAGGGCGCAGTTCGCCAATCGCCGGGGCGATGCCCGGCGTTCCGTTGCGGCTGGTTTAGGAAATTCAGCGAAGGGAACAGGCCGCGCCGGAGACTGGCGCGACCTGCCGCAACCGATTACGCGGCTGCTTCGGGGAACTGCTGGTTTTCGATTTCGGTCGCGTCGTCCAGATCGAAGGGGCATTCGTCGGGATCAGTGCCGCCCGCATCTGCCATCTGTTCGCGCAGCTGCTCGGCGGTCGGCGCGATCCTGACAAGGGCGGGCAGCCATCCGGTTCCGGCAAGCTGGCGCTCGGCATAGGCAGCGGCATCTGCCTTTTTCATGCCCGACACGCCCGCCGCGAAATCCGCGCCCTTGGCTTCGATGATGGCCTGCTCGATCCCGGTCTTGCTGACACGCCCGAAATAGCTGTCGGCGGTCGCCTCAAACCACTGCGTCATGTCGAAGGCGAGGGCCTGCGCCAGCCGGTCGGCATGGGCGCGTTGCTTCCTGCGCTCATAGTGACCGAGTTGCAGGGCATTGACAGACCGAGCCGCCGCATAGGCGAGGAGATCGAGGAGAACCGATTGCGGCTGGTCCAGGCACCAGTCCCAGAGGTCGCTCGGGTTCCCGGGGATGGAATGGCCGTAATTCTCCTTGAGATCGTTCATGGTCGCGAGGGCCTTGCAGGTCGCCGCGTCCTTGATGCTGGTTTCAAGCTGCTCGCTCGTCACCTTCACCTCAAGGCATGTATCCTCGCTGATGCCGCCGTAGGGATTGAACAGGCTCATCAGCATGGCATGGACCACCGCTGTCAGGGCGACGTCCGGATTGTGAGCAAGCTCGGCCC
>NZ_LR701562.1:0-17601 GCF_902498795.1 Hoeflea sp. EC-HK425 | reverse complement strand
CCGTTTTCTGAAGCTGCCTTGGATGTTCACTCGAGAACGCCCGAACTGAAGGCCCACAAGGCAAGCAAATTTAGATTGCGCGACCCATTTCATGAGGCGGAAACGCAGGTCAGTTCCATAATAGAACCTATGCAATGTTATAACATAACAAAACATTAGAGACTCACGATGGCCCAGGTAAATCCGCGGCAGGCAGCCGCGACCAGCATGCGCCGTCACGCGGTAATTTTTCCGACCCGTAGAAAAGATTGAAACGGTTGACGTCCGCCACAATATTCAAGGGGGTGAATCTGGAGGTAGACGACGTGACGGACCCACATGCAATTGTTGCCTCCACGGTAGCTGCGGCCCAGGCCGCCGCTACGGTTACGCCGCGGACGGTTGAGCAGATCGATAAATTTGGGACGGATGTCGCGAAAACCATTCGTCTGCTCCTCTTCCCTTTTCAGGTGACTGGTGCACTGCAGGAGCGATTGGAACGATACATAGACCGGGCGATCCGGCAGGTTCCGGAAGAGCGACGGATCGAACCTGTCGAATCTGTAGCTTATCCGATTGTTGAGAAGCTGCGGTTTCAGCCGGAAAATGATCCGATCACTGAACTTTACATTAGCCTGCTTTCAAGAGCGATGGACGGCGAACGCGTGGGAGAAGCACATCCAGCCTTCTTTACGGTGCTCACTCAACTGGCACCTGACGAACTGATCTTCCTTCATGATTTTGCAAGGCACGATGAGACGGTAATCATGTCGCCGGTCGGTCAGAAGGTTTATCCAGACCCGGCATTGCGGAAAGCGAGACTCGACAAGTGTGAGATGCCTGCCGAGATCAGGGCCGAGGTTGAAGGTATCGTTTTCCGCTATGAAGTCTTGAGCCAGCCTGAAATGTTCCCAGTGTACCAGGAGCACCTTCAGCATCTAGGTCTGATCGAATACGTCAGTGGACTGGAACGATACCGCTCGTATTTCCAAAGCAAGAAGCGTGACGACAGCGAATTGTCGATCTTCGCGATGAAAGTCACGCATTTCGGCCGCTTATTCTTGAAGGCCTGTACTAGGAGCGTCGCGGAGTCCGGGGACAAGACCGCTGCACTCGTCTAGCTTTCTAGAGGCACGACTTATGGACGTTAGATCGTCGCAGGTATCCCCGAGAGCCGCTGCCACTACGTGATGACAGGAGCGGTCGGAACGAGGCGACGTGCAGTAAGCCCTCCGCCGTCTCGGGCGAGAACTTCGACAATTGCGGCATTCGGCCCATTTACGAAGAGACTGTGGAAAACGGGTTCGAACTTTGCGTGCGAAAACGTCATCTCAGGAAGCTTGATATCAGCCAGCGTTCCCGCAAGATAATCGGCGGCTCGAATGAATTCAGCATATTCGTTCTTTCCGTCCCATCCGGGCAGCCCGAAAAGGAATTGCGGTTCAAGTGCGTCATGACCGTTCATCATCCGGTGAAGATGGAAGTAGAGGAAAGCGAGGTCGAAGGCCACCTTATCGTGTTTGTCGAACATGGCATCGCGGTCGCTGATCCACCGAATGAATTTCGGCTTTTTCTTGACTGCCAGATGCCGGCACACGATCGACGCAAAGGCAGCGCAGAGAAGGATTTGCCGAGCGAGATTGGAATTGCGGGCGCGCCTTTTCATTTCGGTCTGGAAGCTTGACAACCGCTTGTCCACTTCCCGGTAATGACTAGACCTCTCCGGGATCATGGCGACCATCTGCGAGACGACTTCCCGCATGTCTCCAAGAGCGCCGCGAATGTTGTCGTCGGTTATGTAGTCCCGGAGCAGTTTCGATTTCTTCTCGACCAGGTAGGTTACGCTGAAGACCACAGGGCTTCCCAGATACGCGACAAGGCCTTCCGATGCTGACCGGGATCCCTTGATATCGCTTGGCGCTACCGCTGCTATGTATTCCGCGATGTTCGCTTGAGTGTCGTGATTGAGAACTATAGCGAACGCAAATGTGTCGTTCGACTTCTTCAAGTCTCCGATGCAATAGTCAGAGATGACGTTCCATGCCACCCCCTGAGGAAATTGCTCAAACCATGCTTCGAGATCGGCCGAGATAGTGCGGTACACGGTATCGAGAAGGTTGATCAATTCAAACATGCCGTTCTCACTTCAGGCGCGAAGATTTCGGCCTATTTCAAGGGACCTTGCCAATGACTTGGGTGGTCAGATCCTATCGCTTTCGCGTCCTTGAAGTCGCCATGCACTCGCATCAGCCCGTAGGCCTCGCAAACCTTGCTCGAAAACAGGCGGTGAAGCTCTTGCGTTTCGTCGATGCCGAAGGACTGGACTTTGCCGGATGTGATTACGAAGACTTCGAGAGGTTCGAGACCGCTGTTGTCCACTAGCACGACTTCGTCAGCGATCTTTAGAGCCGCTGACAGCTTTGCCAGCGATCCCCTGTGTCGCCTTCGGATGTCGTCCTCTGGGATGTTGTGGCCGCCCTTCAGCACGCGCTGCCTGACGCGCTCGATGTTCGTCTCGACGGAATCCAGAGCGGTGTAATAGAGGCCGACCGAGAAGCCTGCCGCCTTGGCATCGCGCATCAGCCGGAGGGACTGCTGGCTGCTCAATGTGGTCTCGAAGATGAAGGATTGCCGGGTTTCGATCATCTCGGCAATCTTTTGAAGCGCTAACTCCGAAGCTCGCCGTTCTTTCGACTTGCCGACCTCGGTATCGCGCAGAGTCTTTGCGATCTCGTCAGCGTTGATCCATTCACCTTCGAGCTTCAGCTTTGGAAACGCGGAAGACTTACCGGAGCCGTTTGGCCCTGCGAGGAGAATGCACGATAATTCCGGCATAAATTGATTGCTACCTCACGGTAGCCGGCGCGCTTTCCTTGCGCTCGGATTTGGCCTGCACCTTCGCCTCGTTCTGGCGATCCTTGGCGGAAATCGTGAGGCCCAGACGGCGGCTCTCAGCAAGAGCTTCCCGGCCGATCTGCTTGAGGGCGTCTTTGTTCTCGAGGTATTTCTGCAAAAGCATGATCGATCTCCTTTCCGCGTCGCGAATATAGCGCTTCAAAAGGCCGGCTGCAAATGCCGCGAAGCTCGTCTGCAATCCGGACATATTTTTCTTCGACAGTTGCTTCGCCATTATGAAGCCAGCCTTAGAGACGCATCCCGATATGAGCATCTAATCGCGGGATAGCATCGGCTCAATTTTCCCGCCATGACAACGGATAGAAGGATAGGTGGGCGCATGAGCGCCCGCAAAAGATTTGACTTCCGTCATAGGCGCTCCACATCACCTGCGCTCATCCGACTCAAGCAGATGAGCCGCGGAGAATTCGCGGCAGCCCCCGCTGTCGAGGATCTCCCCATCGTCGAAATGCACGCAGGACTTTACATGCCCCTGATCAGAAAGACCGGCGCACCCGCGCCAAAGGAACTCGGATTGTTCTGGCAAATGCTGACATCCGAGGGAGAGACGATCGACGTCTTCGTCTATGCGAGCACGCTGCAGGCGTTCGATAGCAGTGCCGTTGGTCCGGTCGGCCTCCTTAAAGAACACCGCCAGTTGCTCGAGGCGGTCGCGAGCGCAAGGTTCGATCGCGACGGCGGCATCGCGCCAGGACCGCTTCAAATCAGCTTGGACGACCTGCGCTCGACCAACCCGATTGGCGAGGACGGAAACCTGCAGGGCAGCGACCAAGACTCGACTCTGAGGTCCTGACATGGTGTGGTCGGGTGCCGAGGAGGACACAGATGGCCTATGAGTGGGATGAGCGGCGCGCCAGGCGCGCGCAGCTGGCGAAGCTTGCGACCGCCATTGCGTTGACGTTATCGGCCATAAGTGTGCCTGTCGCCGTGCTTTTTGCCGCGTCGCCCCTCTGAAACCAAGGTAAAGCTCGCGCAAGGACGCCGAAGTATTCTCCGCCGCCAATTGATCGGAAGGAGAAGCAGATTGGACGATATGTCGGGCGTCTTTACATCGACCACGGAGCGAACAGCATGGAACATCGCCGCCCGCCATCTGGCGCGCGGCCAGAAAGATCCAGTGATGATGATTGTCGACGGCATCGAGGAAGAACGCAGACGCTGCATCGAATTGCTGCAGGCCGCAGCCGGCGGAGGCGCCGAAATCCCCGCCTTCATGGCCGATCCCGACCATCAGTGGTGAGCCGAAAGAGCGGTTCATCGCAAGAGGCGAAGCCGGATTCACATCGGCACGAGCCTCTGGCAGAGTACCAAAGTGCTCGAACCATCGAGCGCCAAGGCCCGGTCGAGCTATACGAGGTGGCTCCCGGGCCGATTTTTTCTCAGGTCTGTCTCGGGTTTCCACCGAGCTTTGAATTATGCGGCTGTCTCGCTGCTGTAGAACATTCTCGCCGACGCTTCGACCACCGAGCGATGTTTCCGGGCATCGAACGCGCCAGACGGGAACGTCTCGATGAGATATCTGGCGAAAGCCTCCCTCGCGCCGTCGGACGGATCGAACGAGGGCTGCGATGTGATGTCATCGAACAGCAACTTGAGATCGCTCAGCTCTTCGGGCTGGAATGCCGTTTTGACGAACAAGTGATCCATGGATGCCTCCCACAAGCGCATCACAGGTAAGAAATCCCATCGCCGTTTCAAGGTGGAATTTTTGACCATCTTTCGCCGGGTCGGTATCCTCATTCGGTCGCTTGAAGTGTGTTCGCGCCGCCTCGTACTGGTTCTCAGGCAACCGAGCCATCGCTGTCGATAAGTCCCTCGCCCTGCGGCGAACCAGAAGACGTGTGGCACGGTAGTACCCGCGCGGAAGAACTCCGAACCGGCAGCCAGCATATGGATGGGCGCCCGACTTTGGCTGCGAATGGCGCGGCGCGCACCCTCACGAAGGAGATAGGGCAATGCCGAGATTCATCACAATCGAATACGGCGCCGCCGCCGCCGCCGATCGCACATCGCAGCCGGCAAGGGACGCCGCGCACGCCCGCGATGCAGACCTTCGGTCCGAAGGCGCGATCATGGGGATTGCAGGTCCACCGGTGCAGATTCGCAATCCGGAGGGCCGAGGCATGGAAACCTGCGAAGGTGCGTTCCTATCGTCCGCATTGCCGGTCGCCGGCTTCGCTATCATCGAAGCTGCCGATCTCGCCGAAGCCATCGAAAAGGTCTCTGGCGTTCCCTGCGCGGTCGCACATGGTGTCGTCGAGGTTTGGCCCTTGAAGGAGACAGCCTAGTCGGCGACGACCGATCTTGTTCGCTTCCGCCACCTCCCCGACGCAGGCGCGTGTTGAACCGTAGATGATCTAATGCCAGGCGGTGGCGCGTCAAACCGGGGTATTTCATTTCTCAGGTGAGCAGATGAGAGGCCGAAGCTCCTCGAGGATCACGCCCGCCTTGGGCGATAGCATGGCGCCAATCCACTTGTCCGAAAACGTCCCTGCTGCATCGGCCGGAGAAAGCCAGATCACCTCGTTGGTAGCGAGTTCGATCTTCACTTCGCTGCCGATCGGGCTGCCGGCAACGGTCTGAACGTAGTGGCGCTTGATGGGGGACTGTTTGCCGGTCTGATCGACCACGCGATTGTCGCCATACTCGATCGAAACCTCGCCTGTCTGACTGCTGGCTGTACAATCTGTCGATCGTTCGCACTGGACAACCGAGGCGAACGTGCATCTCCAGATGAGCCCGCTTCGCCACATCGGGTTGTCCGCCGCATTCGACGATCCAGCCGCCAACAACAGCCCTATCGCGATTAAACGCCTCATATAGATCTCATCCCGTAGCCTGCCGCTTATGGCAAGGACATTCAAACGGGCGCATTCTATTAATTAAAAATAAGGCGTCTAGAGAGTTCGCGGTGTTGATTTGACGTGTCGATGGCGCCGCTGCCGCGACCATCCAACTCTCGACCCGGGGGGGGCGGTTAGAGCGGCGCCCTTCCCGTCATCAGCTCCTGAATCGGGATCTTCAGCTTTTCGCAAATGCGCGAAATCGTGTGCAGCGTTGGGTTCGCATCACCCTTAAGCATATGATAATAAAAGATATAGGTAACCTCACAGAGTTCTGCGAACTCGTGTTTGGTCATGTTGCGCTTTTCCCGCTCGCGCTCCATGACGACGGCAATGTTCTTCAGGATCACCGTCCCAAGCTCGGTCTCGGGTTTCTTACGCTTGCTCGTCATCGCCACATAAACTATAATTAAGGTGCTGCAGAGTTGGGTGAGAAAACTGTCGATGTTTGCAAAAGCCACATCTATCTATGTCGTCTTTGGGATGCTGGTGACGACCGCCGCGCTTCCATCCGCCGCTAAGGCCAGCGAATGGGGCTGTGAGGTTCTGCTGTGTGCCTCGTCTTCCAATCCCTCCTGGAGAGTTGTCCCCGCTTGCCATCCGCCGATGAACAAATTGATCTCCGCGATGAAGAAACCGGGCTTCGACTGGCCGACGTGCCCGGAAGGCGGAACGGGAGAGCCGGGCTATCAGAGATATGCGGAATGCCCGGAGGGATATCAGGTCGGAAGCAGCAGGGACCGCAACGGCTTCGCCCGGGAAGGCGATCTTTGCGTCAAGACAGTCAACGTTTGCCAAGGCAATACGCACGGCCTCTACAACTCTGATCGGCAGCGGAGCTGCATACAAACGGTCTCCATGTCCCGACCGCTCAGGTCAGAGCCTTACTTCTTCGACATCAAGAATGACACCTCTGACCAAACCGAGCGGCATTGGTTCGAGTTGCACAAATAGACGCTTTTGAGCGGTTAAGGAAGGTTTAAATCCATGCGAAGTGTAAACCGCCACACGCTTCTCGGCCATGTTGGCAACATCATACCGTTCGAAAATGTGCTGAAAGTAAACATCGCCACCAACCGTGAATGGCAGGCCGACGGGGAGCGGAAAAGCGCGACGGACTGGGTTCAGGTGACCATCCTCGACAAGAAGCAGGCGGAGTGGATCGAAGAGCATGTCGGTCAGGGTGATCTTGTCTATGTCGAGTCCCGGATATCGAACTCCAGCTATGAGCGCGACGGGGAGCGGGTTTACGCGACCGATGTCATTGCCCAGCTTTTCAATCTCGTCTCGAAGAAGGTGGCGTGACATTCGCGGGTGCGTCGCTGCCATGATGATTGCCTGCCTGGCGCCCTGCGCCAGCGCGGCCACCGAGAACCACCACGTCGCCGTTTCGGCCCTTCTTTGCGAACAGGCGTCGTGTAGCCCGGTGACATTGCTTGTCTGGGACGGTGACAATTTCATCCTGCGCGACGAGCGCTGCGGCCGCGAGAAAATCCGTATCGAAAACATCGATGCGCCTGAGATCGATGGGCGATGCGCAGCCGAGCGCGTTGCAGCCGCAAAGGCGAAAAACGAACTGGCGCGGTTGCTCGCGGGGCATCGGATCAAGGTGGTGAGGAGCAAGCTCGACCGGTACGGGCGCCAGTTGGCGCTCGTAGTCTCCGACGCGGGTGACGTCGGTGAACGCCTTGTCGAGCAAGACCTTGTGCGCCGCTGGGATAGCTGGCGCGCGTCTTGGTGCCGAAGCTGATCTTCATAGGTCGCGCGCGTAAGATCCAGCGTCTGTCGGTCGAGGCTCACTCGTTTCGTATAGTCTGTTCCCCGATAATGAAGCCCGTTTTCCAGCCGCAGCGCCGTGAGGACGGCGCGGCCGCGGCCGCAGCGAACCGGCTTTGCCGGTGAGCGAAGCAGGCGGAGGAAACCCGCGCTCCCCGATAGCGCTGTAGGGTTTTCCGGAGCCTCGTGGGAAACGGGCGTTTTTCATGACGGTGATTTTCTTCGGTATTCGTGTGGGCCACCGCCCGTTCCGGTCGGCCGCGCTCTATGCCAAGCACGGAGCCAGCCTGCGGCCGTCTCCGCCGATCCCGGTAACGATCGCTTGTCCAGTCGGCGGCTATGCCCCCGGCACTGAGGCCCGGCCGGGCCACATCCTTGTTTCCGCCCCATGACAGCGCCGGCCGTTCGGATCAAGGGGCAGGCGCGGCAGAGCCGCTTGTCGCGCCGGCAAAAAAACGGCTTTCACCGCTGCGCGCCGAACCTTCCGTTTTTTCCCCGTCACGACCCCTTGACCCGACCGATCGTCGCCGCAGGGCGGGCTTTCGCCCTCCCCGCTCCGTCCGGGGAATGTCAGAGGCCATTCCCCCGGAAAGACCGGGGAGGCTTCGCCCGAAAGGGGCTTCCCTTCGGGAAACGGGAAAACAGGAGACAGACAATGAGCATCTACACCGAGACCGCCCGTTTCGACACCGGCCGCGCCCTGACCGAAACCGAAATGCGCCGCATTGCGCCGTCGATCTTTGCCGTGACCGCCCATGAGAGCCGGTCCGAGCGTTTCAAACCCATCCCGACCATCGAGGTGCTGCGCGGCCTCATGAACGAAGGTTTCATGCCGGTCGGCGCCAAGCAGTCCCGCAGCCGCACCGTAGGCAAGGCCGACTTCACCAAACACCTCATCCGCATGCGCCGCGTCGATGACGGCAAAGTCTATAATGTCGGGGATACCGTCTGCGAAATCCTCCTCAAAAACGCCAATGACGGAACCAGCGCCTACGAATTGATGGCCGGGCTTTTCCGTATCCGGTGCCTCAACTCCTTGGTGACGCAGACCGGCACCATCGACGCCATCAAGGTTCGCCATTCCGGCGATGTGCAGCACAAGGTCATCGAGGGCACCTATCGCGTTCTCGGCGAGGCCGAACGCACCCTTGCCGCCCCGCAGGATTGGTCGACCATGCGCATCAACCCCGAGGAGGCGAGAATTCTGGCGGATGCCGCCCATGTTCTCCGCTTCGGGGACAACGAGGGCGAGACGACCACGCCGATCAAGCCGGAACAGTTGCTTGTTCCCCGCCGCCACGACGACCGTGCGAACGATCTTTGGACGACCTGGAACGTGGTGCAGGAAAACGCCATCAAGGGTGGCCTGCGCGGGGTCGGCCGCGACGATCTGGGCAGGCCGCGCCGTGCGACGTCCCGCGCCGTCAACGGGATTGATCAGGACATCAAGCTGAACAAGGCCCTGTGGCTGCTGGGCGAGCGGATGGCCTCCCTGAAATCCTGAAACGGGATCATGGGAGCGCCGCCGGTAATGGCGGTGCTCTCAACTATCACCACCCTTTCGGAGCATAGACCATGAAACCCGTGCATCCCGTCGCCATCACCAAAATGCGAGAGATCACCGGCCATGTCCGTCCCATGGCATTGGCCAATCCAATTCACGCCTGCTTTCCCTCGTCGTGGGGCGGCGCATATTTCATCACCCTGAACAACATTCGCGATTGCATCGAAGCGGGAGATCGTTGGTTCGAGGAAGAGACACTCGAGGGCTTCCGGATTTCTACCGATAGCGGCTTCTCCTGCATCCTTCGGGAACGCCTTGCCTTTTGTTCAGTCCCCCATGCGATCGCCGAACTCGTGACCGACCGCGAAGATGGATACCAGTCCGCGACCGCGACAACACCGAAAGGCGGTGACGCATGAGCTACGCAATCAAGTGCCGCGTCGTTGGCGAGAAAAGCTGGTCATTCTTGAGCAACCGGGGAAGCAGCCGCTTACGCGTTCATGCCGTCCGGTTCGCGACCGCCGAGAAGGCGCAAGCCCTCATAGACAACAACAGTGAAGAAAACCCGGCATGGGAATGGAAAGTCGTCGACCTCACGACTGGCAGGACCGTGCGAGCAAGGAAAGGAGGCTCCGATGCAGACCAGCGCTGATCCAATTCGCGATGCCGCGCCGGAGCTGCTGGAGATGCTTAAACTCGCCGTCGCGCGCGTAAAACTGGCGAACGAAGAGGGCGATCCGATCCTGAGCGCCTGGCTGCCCGGCGCGCAGGCCACCATATCCAAGACGGACGGCCATGCCGACGCCATCACGCCTCCGTCGTCGGGCGGCATCGAAAGGGTGCTCGACGCCTTACGACGGGCCGAGCGGTTCATATCCGGATTCGAGGGCGATCCTTTGCAAGAAGGCATCGATGATGATCTTGACGCCGTCAGAGCCGCTATAGCCGAACTGGAGGTTGGAGCAGTCGCTGGCGCTTCTGCAAGTGAGCATTTCGGGAGGGAGCAGCAATGACGAAGCGTCGCCCCCTGACCGAAGAGGAGTTTGCCGCGAAAACGGCCACTACTTGAAAGCGCGTTTGCGCGACGACTGGATGAACGCGCGCACCACCGGCATTCTGCAGGCGCTGCGCAATTCCCATGGCCCGAGCTGGCTGGTCTCGTATTCCCTGCCATCGCCGCAACCGCCAGCAGGCCTGGAACAGGCGATCTCCGTGACATCAGACAATGGTGACATCTACGAGGCGATCAAGGCTGGCGCAAACGAGCCGTGGACGATTTCGTATCCGGAAGGTGGAGATCGTTTTCATGGAACGGAAGCAGAGCTGCGGGCGCATATCAAGCGGCTGATCTCCGCAGGGTCGCCGGCAAAAACCGCGCCATAGGCATCACCCCGCGCAGCCACAGGACGCCCCGCCGCAAGGTCGGGCGTCCCTTTGCATTTACGAGGCCGCAAAACTGGTCGGCGCCGGTGGCCGTGTGCCTGCCCCTCGCCGCATCGAGCGGCGCCGGCCAGGACGAGGGGTGCCCCAAAGCCCCATCCCTCGAACTCCCTTCCCGCCCGTCAAGTCGTTGTATCTTGGCTCGCCGCCCAGATTTCGGGTCGCCATGCCTCGATAAGGGCCTCGATCTCTGTTCGATATTCTTCCGGGTAGAATGCCTGGGACTGGCGGCCGAGGCAGACGAACATCGTCCCCATATCCGCAGCAATCACCTGATCCACGCCGAACAGGTCCGTCAGATCGAAGCCGCCGAGGCGGTCGGCATTCCACCATGCCAGGATGTACGATGCCACACGCCGGGACTGCCCGGTGTCGCTTCGAGCGATTTTCAGAAGGCGCTCGAATGCGGCGCGCTCATAGTCGGTCATTGCCATGTCGTTCCCCTACGATCGGTTGACGCCCTTGACTTGGCGGCTGGCGGAAGCTTGCTTGATGACCATGGCGATCTTTTCCAGGAAGGCCGCGCTCACGCTGCCGATAGGCTTGGTCGAGTCGAAGTCGAATGCCTTGTCGAGTTCGACGCGATTGTACTCATCGAGGATGATCCAGCAAGGAAAGGACAGACCGACGCGCCGGCATTCCATTTCGGAGAGTGAAAGCGAAATGCGCTCGCTCCGGGGTTCCTGCGAGGTGATCGGGAAGAGATAAACCGCCCCCGGATTTCCGGGGGTGCGCACGACGATGCAGACCGGACGCGCTTTGCGGCCGGATTCCTCGCCCGCGCTCGCTTGCCGCGCCCACAGATAATGGAAACGGACGACCTGCCCCCGCTCAAACATCGCGACCTGCATCGTCGAGGATTGCATCGATGCCGGTCATCAGCTCATTGTGGATCTCGTCGGGCGCGTCTTCCAGACGATACGCCTTGACATGTGTCTCGCCCTTCAGGCGCTGATAGGCATCCGCCGTCAGGATCACCAGCTTCTGCTTGCCGCGCTTGGTGAGCGCGACGGGCTCGATAAGGGCGGCTTCGAGGATTTCCCCGGATGCCCGGTTCATGTCGGAAAAGGTGAACTGCTTCATCGTCTGCCTCGATCCTGGATATACCTAATATACGTATTCCATGCGAAATATGCAATTGGGCACTGGACCGGATCGCCATCGGCTTCTGAGGATCTGCCTTCCAAAGACAAAAAGACCGGCTTGCGCCGGCTTTTCCCCCGACCGCCCGGAGCCCATGTCTCTCGGGGTGCTGGGTTAGTTTTTGCCACGAGTGACGCATGGTCCCGTGGTCAATGAGTGCGCGATCAATCCTCGCCTATCGTCTCGATGACCGCGTAGTCCTTGACGATGGCGGAAAAACCATCGTTCAGCAAAGCCATGATCGCAGCGGCCGTCATCGGAACGGTTTCAATCCTTTCCAGGCAGATCAGGCTATCGTCGGGATCGCGACCAGCCTGCAGATGAGTACGCAAGTCCAGCAACGCCTGTTTCGCCATGTCCCTGTCCTCGTAGAAATAGGGCGGCACGGAAGGGTCGTCCCAGCAATGTTCGCCAGGGCGCGATTTGCCGGCCACGGTATAGAGGATGAGGGTTGGTGCCGTCGCCATTGCATTTCTCCTTCAGCGAATGATCTCTGTCGGATCGGAGCCTAGCGGCAGGATCAACGCCGGCAACTCGCAGAAATGCTAGTGGGTGGCCACCGCCCGTTCCGGTCGGCCGCGCTCTATGCGCAGCACGGAGCCAGCCTGCGGCCGTCTCCGCCGATACCGGTCACGATCGCTTGTGGGGTCGGTGGCGATGCCCCCGGCACTGAGGCCCGACGTCGGGCCGCATCTCTGTTTCCGCCCCATGACAGCGCCGGCCGTTCGGATCAAGGGGCAGGCGCGGCAGAGCCGCTTGTCGCGCCGGCAAAAAAAGCGGCTTTCCGCCTGCGGCCGAACCTTCCGTTTTTTCCCCGACACGACCCCTTGACCCGCCCGGCCGTCGCCGCAGGGCGGGCTGCGCCCTCCCCGCTCTTTCCGGGGGAATGTCAGAGGCCATTCCCCCGGAAAGACCGGGGAGGCTTCGCCCAAGGGGCTTCCCTTCGGGAAACGCAAACTCAGGAGACAGACCATGACCGAACTCACCAACTTCATCCGCTTCAACGAAGACGGCACGCTGACCGGCAACATCGCCTCCATCGCCTACGACATCGACATCACTGGCCAACCCTACACCAGCACCAACAAGGACGCGCCGGTTTACCGCATCTTCGGCAAGTCCCCGCGCGGGCGGCGGCTCGAACTCGGCGGCATCTGGAAGAAGAAGAACCAGAATGGCGGCGACTATCTCAGCCTCTCCGCCAACACCGGTCACAACAGGCTCAACGCCAATCTCGGCCGTTTTCCCGGTCAGGATGACGAAGACCTGATGGCCGTTATTCCGTGGGATTGATGGCACAACCGAGACACCTGATGTCCGAGGGGGATCGTCCCCCTCGGCGCACCCGGAAACCTTCGACGACGATTTCAAGGATACGACAATGGATGCCCCCAACGCCGACATGCTGGGCATTGCGCTGGTGGAGAAGGGCTTTGCCCCCAGCCTCGCCCTGCTCGACATCAACAACTCCCTATCCGTCCCGCACGGTTTCGACCTGCCCGCACCGTGGAACCTGCCGTCGCGCATGTTCCGCTTCCCCATCGAGGTTTGCCGGCCCGATGACGATCAGCCGCGCACGCTCGGCCTTCGCCATCCCCGCTTGGCCGATCATCCCTATGTGCGCCATGTCGAGGCCCGGCTGGGTTTTGAGATCGCCCGCAACGGCGCGCCGAACCGCCACGGCTATTCCACCGCCCCGACCGCGCGCTGGTGGCATGCCGTCGATCTGGTCATGGCGGGGAAATGGCGCGAATTGCTGGCAACGCGAGAATTCACCGAGCGGGATTGCATCATGCAGGCCGTCGCCTTTGGCTGCCGCTATTCCCATCACGAGGACAAGAAGGCATCCGGCTATCTTACCGTCCAAGACGCCCGAAAGGTCATGGACGCGGTCGGTTCGAAAGAACCCGGCGAGCGCAGCGCGACGATCCGCACCTTCTCAGCCCCGAGCCTTTGCCGTCTGGAAAAGGGCGCGGAGCATTGGCCGATCAATACCGGCCGCCTGTCCGCCGAGACCGTGGCATGGGGAATGATTTTCGGCATCGAGGACGGCTGGTTTCGCCATGACCGTGCGGGTTTCCTCCAATGGTCCGAGCTTGGCCGCGAGAGATACGCAGCCGGTGATAGCCCCTCATATGTGCAGGCCAGCGGTCAAGCCGCCTTCGCCTTCTAGGCACCAGCCCCAGCGAAAAGGAAAACGCTCATGAGCAGGCAGACCGTTACCATCGTCCAGACATTCCGCGCCGAACGACGGATCACCGTGGAGGTCGATGCGGAAGACCGCGAAAGCGCCATCGAGGACTTCCAGATGGCGACACCGACATTCCTGCCTTTGACGATCCGAGGTGGAAAACCGAATGGAAATTGCAAAGCGAGGACTACGAATGAGCCGTTATACTGTCACCCTTCTGAAAGGCGAGAGAACGGACGACGAGGCCGTCATCGGTTTTGACCGGCCGCTGCGCACCTTCTTTCTTCAGGGCTTCGAGGCCGACGATGATTTCGGCACCCCGGAAATCTGGCTCGGCACGCTCTTGGAGGAATTCCCGACCTTGGAAGGGATCATCGAGGCTGCACGCCGGCAGGGCTATGAGGTCCGCGATCTCGATCACGCCGAGATGATTGCGCTTCTGGCGGAGGCGGGTCATCGCTATGAGCCATCCATCGCCGAGAAACTTGGCTTCATCCTGTAGGTCTCCCCCTGCCCCGCCCTCTTTGCGGCGGGCAGGACCGCTTTTGACCGATGGCGCCCGCATCGAGCGGGCGCGCAGCGGTGCGAGAGGAGCCCCCGCCCCTCCCCTCGCGCTCCCCTGCCCGCCCGAGAGACCCTCGTCGCGTCTTGTAATTCCGGCGCATACGCGCTAAATGTGGTTACGTAACCACAAGCGTCGAAGGGCTTGTTATGGGCATCACCACACTGTCAGGCCGGGAACTCAATCAGGATCTTGGCCGCGCAAAGCGCGCCGCCAACGCAGGGCCTGTCATCATCACCGACCGGGGGCGGCCCGCGCATGTTCTGTTGTCGTTCGACGAGTACAAGCGCCTAACCGGCAAAATGCAGACGCTCGGTGACATGCTCGCCGCGCCGGGCGCGGAAGACATCGACTTGCCGCTCCCGCAGCGCACCGAGCATGCCCAGCCGGTCGATCTGTCCTGATGCTGTTGCTCGATACCAATGTCGTGTCCGAGCTGCGTAAGGTTGCGAGTGGCAGGGCGCATCCCAATGTCGTGGTCTGGAACGAAACCGTCGATCCGGCCGAAACCTTCATTTCCTCTGTTGTGCTGCACGAGCTGGAAATTGGCGTGCGGCTTGTGGAGCACAATGACCCAGCCGCCGGCAAAGTCTTGCGCAACTGGCTCGAAAACATCGTCCTAACGACGTTTTCAGGCCGTATTCTGCCTCTGGACGAGGCCGCGGCCGTTCAGGCAGCTCGATGGCATGTGCCTGATCCAAAGCCGATCAACGACGCCTATATCGCGGCGACGGCGCTCACCCGTCGCATGACCCTGGTGACGCGCAATGTCAGGGATTTCGACGGCATGGGTATCGCGCTTGTCAATCCGTGGGACCTCTCGGAATAGCATTCCGATGGTTCGGCCCACTCTTTTCGTATAGTCTTTTCCCTGTTGAGGAAGCCCGTTTTCCAGCCGCAGCGCCGTGAGGACGGCGCGGCCGCGGCCGCAGCGAGCCGGCCCTGCCGGTGAGCGGAGCAGGCGGAGGAAACCCGCGCTCCCCAATAGCGCCGTAGGGTTTTCCGGAGCCTCGTGGGAAACGGGCGTTTTTCCAACGAACTTGATCGTCCTTGGTATCCTGTTGGGCCACCGCCCGTTCCGGTCGGCCGCGCTCTATGCGCAGCACGGAGCCAGCCTGCGGCCGTCTCCACCGATACCGGTCACGATCGCTTGTCCAGTCGGTGGCCATGCCCCCGGCAGTGAGGCCCGTCGCCGGGCCGCATCTCTGTTTCCGCCCCATGACAGCGCCGGCCGTTCGGATCAAGGGGCAGGCGCGGCAGAGCCGCTTGTCGCGCCGGCAAAAAAACGGCTTTCCGCCTGCGGCCGAACCTTCCGGTTTTTCCCCGTCACGACCCCTTGACCCGACCGATCGTCGCCGCAGGGCGGGCTTTCGCCCTCCCCGCTCCGTCCGGGGGAATGTCAGAGGCCATTCCCCCGGAAAGACCGGGGCGGCTTCGCCCGAGGGGGCTTCCCCTTCAGGAAATCGGGATCAAAGGAGACGGAAAAATGAGCGCAGTCAAAGCCTTCCTGATCGAGCCGATGGCAGGGACCATTCGCCCGGTGACGATCAACCTCGAAGGCAGCTATGCCGAGATCAAGGGTTTCGTGAAATGCGACATGATCGACATCGTGCGGGTGAACGGCTTCGACATCATCGTCGATGACAACGGGCTGGGTGACACGGTGCCCTGCCTCACGGAAGTCGCGGGCGCGCCGACGCCGCTGGCCGGAAACCTTTTGGTCACGAAGTCCGACAGGTTGGGCGAGTTGGCTGATGTAACCGAGACCATCGAGGCCGTAGCCCCGCTTTTCGTCATCGTCCGGCCGGTCCTGCACCCTGTCATTGTGGTATCGGAGCGCCCCGGCGTGATCGCGGCCGAGATCGCCCGAGTCGAAATCATCCTCGACCGCAGCGCGCCGAATATCGTGGAGGCCGCCGAGGCTTGAGCGACGAAGCCGGGGGGACGGTCATGCCGTCCCGCCTCTCGCAGAAGGTCTCGGCCCGATCGGGAAGCCGTCCTGGTTCATTCATGCCGTGTGCCCGTCCCTTGCCGCCTCGAGCGGTGCGGGACAGGACGAGGGGCGCCCCGAGGCCCCGCCCCTAGAACTCCCCTGCCCGCCCCTGAAAAAGCGGAGCGCTGCGAGCGGGCGCAGTCGGTCCCGGCTCGCCCTGCGGGCCGCTATGCTGAGCCTCCTGCGGCTACGCTTCCTCCGCGCTCGCGCGACGAGAATTCCCGAAATCCCGCCTTGCAGGCGGCGCGATGCTGATTTCTCCGATGCTCTTCGTCTTCCATAAGACGCGCCGGCGCTCGTTTCACATCGCGGCGGCGCGGTCGCGGTACGCCGCGGATGCGAAGCAACGAGGTTCAATTGGTCGGGAACGCGATAAAAACCACCTTCTGGTTGGCGATAAACGATCCGATGTCGAAGATTCCATTCTGATAGTTCGCAACAAGATCGTACCGTAGGGGACGAGGCCACCGCCCGTTCCGGTCGGCCGCGCTCTATGCGCAGCACGGTGCCAGTCTGCGGCCGTCTCCGCCGATCCGGGTAACGATCGCTTGTCTAACGGTCGCTGCGCTCCCGAGGGGAGGCCCGTTCCGGGCCGCGTCTTTGTTTCCGCCCCATGACAGCGCCGGCCGTTCGGGTCAAGGGGCAAGCGCGGCACAGCCGCTTGTCGTGCCGGCAAAAAAACGGCTTTCCGCCTGCGGCCGAACCTTCCGTTTTTTCCCCGTCACGACCCCTTGACCCGCCCGGCCGTCGCCGCAGGGCGGGCTGCGCCCTCCCTTTCGGGAAACGGGAAACCACGGAGACCGACAATGACCGATACCAATGCAGCAACCGAAACCATCATCGTGGCGCTGAACAAGCTCGACCGCGACCCCCTGAATGTGCGCAAGACCTACACCACGGAGGGCATCGAAGAGATGGCCGCGACCATTCGTGGCGACGGCTACCGCATCTTGCAAATCCTCATCGTCCGCAAGGGTGACAAGCGCGGGCGCTTCCATGTCATCGCCGGCGGCCGACGTCTTGCCGCCCTCAACCTCCTGGCCGAGGCGGGCGAGATTTCCAAGGATTTCCCGGTCGAATGCAAGGAGCGCAGCGCCGCCGAGGCGACCGAAATCAGCCTCATCGAGAACATGCAGCGCGAAGCCATGCACCCGGTCGATGAATATGAAGCGTTCCGCGTCATGGCCGACGCCGGAAAGTCCGTCGAGGATATCGCCGCCCGGTTCGGCACCACCGAAGTCATGGTGCGCAAGC
>NZ_LR701561.1:0-3724 GCF_902498795.1 Hoeflea sp. EC-HK425 | reverse complement strand
CAATTCAGTGTCCGTCGCCAGAAAGAGCCCGCTTTCGGGGCCTTTACTAATGATCCAAGTCTCAAGGCTGATCGGGTTGATCTCAAGGAAATTTGGAAGCTGCGCCGAGCACAAATAGAAGGTGCGTCTTGCAGGTCTGTCGGCAGCCCACTCGAAACCTGATTGAATTGCCAGACCTCACAGCTGGTGCGCTTATGTCCGCAGGCATGATGCCCGCAACTTGCCCGCCAGTTTTTCCGATCCCGTGCGCTGGACCAAGAACCGTTGAACTCGCCGGCCGATGCTGACGCCGTTTGCCGAGGAATCGCGGAATCTTGAGTTTGAATCGAGAATACATAGTCTGGAATCGCAACAGCATAAATTGAAACAAATCGCATCGAGTTGCGGGCACGTCGTTTTCCATTGAATCGATTGCCAGAAAACCTGATCGAACTTCCTGACAATTTGTTTCAACCGCACCAAACAGCGGCGAGGGGTGCGGTTTATCGTATCCACCGGAGCCGTATCGGGTGGGCTTTGCGCACAGTGTTTCGCGTGCTGCGGGATAAACAGGAGATATCGTCAGCTATGAGAAACTGGCGACCAGGAATCGCAGGAATAGAAATCTGAATCGCGAGCGCTCAATTTGGAATCGATCAAGTAGATCCGTGAATCGAATTGGTGGAAGTTGGAATCGAAAAAGTAGATCTTTGAATCGGTAGGCTGCAGTTCGCAGGCTTATTTCCGGAGCTCGAAGCCATGGAGGCCCCATGGTGAAGCCACTGGAAAGGAGCGCGCCCCACGAGCTGGTCAAGCATTTTCCGCAAGCGCCGACCCGTCAGCATGATCAGACTTTGCGTGCAAGGCCCAACTCACCGACATCCAATGTCATGGATTGACCAAGTGCGAGCAGCAGATTGGGTACGTCTTCAACGCAAACGTCGTTTGCGACTGAATCGCCTGTTTCTTGTTTTGAATCGGCTGATCGGGGTTCTGAATCGCGACAGCGTAAATTGAAATGAGTTGTTTGAAGTTGGCGGCACTTCATCGCGCTTGGTTTTGAGGTGCAGGTAACTCAGGATGCCTTGCCGGGGGCCTACCGCAGCGGGAGGCAGGCCGACATCCGAGCCATTGGCCGTGATGCTGAGAAGAGAAGCGGCTTTCCAGGTGCTGCACATTGCGGGTCTTCCGAGTCGACTAATGGCATACGGTTGGCAGCAACAGCCCGGGGCCAGGACCCCCGGTTGTTGTTGGGGAGGGTCCATGCGGCACTTGCTTAAGGCCCCAGTTGGATGGGAACCGACACCTGAAGCAGCTTAGGTCGCAAAAGCGGCCTCTGTGGTGCCGGGAATCGCAGATGCAGAGAACAGAATCGGCTGGATCACATTCTGCAACGCGAAGGCAGCGTTCTGAATCGCCAAATCGCAAGATGGCAACGCGGTGATCTAGTTAGAGGTGAAACTGCTCAGGATTTGAGACGGCAATCCCATGCAGGAATCGCCGTTTCAGTGTTCGGAATCGAACGGGCCGGGTTTTTGAATCGCGCGAGACGAGTTCAGAATCGCGGGTTCATGATGCGGCGTTCGAGGACTCGTTTGTCGAGCTGGTGAGATGCCGGTCAAGCAGATCGCGCACCTCGGCGCCATCGAGCACTTTGACGTCTGCAAGTCGCGTGGCCAGCGCCAGGAGCGCGTCATGATTTTGCGACAGGAGGCCCATCGCCAGCGCTTCAGCCGCCTCCAGCCTGCTGTTCACATTTCTTGCAAGCTCGCGATCGAGAGACAGAATCGACATCTGTGGATCAGCAGATCGGTAGAGCAGGGGATGGACCTGGCCGAGGCCGAAGGCGGTTTCGGCATCGAGCGCCAATTTCGTAGCGCGCGCCAGATCTGACTGTTCAACGCCCCCGGAGCCAATCACCATGTCTCCGAAGATCAGTTTCTCGGCTGCCCGGCCAGCGAGCTTGCAAGCAATCTGCTTTTGCACCCAGTCGCCGTTCTCGATGACGTTGGCGCTCCTTTCGCTTTCGACAAAGCCGCCGAAGCCGTTTCCGACCGACATCGTCAGAACCGATCCAATCCCTAGAAGCGTCCTCGCCAGTGCATGTCCTGATTCATGAACAGCGAAACGCCAGATCAGCTCCGGTGACAGTCCTGCCTGGTCTGCGGTCAGCGCTGCGTGGATGTCGCTGTAGGTCAGATTGCGCCTTTCTCGGCGCGCTTTTTGCCGGGCTTCGCGAATGAGGCGCTCGATGTCGGCGCCGGTCCTGCCGGCTGCAGACAGGGCGAGTGGTTTGAGCGCACTGATCATCACGTCGGGTGCGTTGAGCGCGGTATTGGAATCAGCCATTTGCATGCACTCCCTTCTGGCGGTCATTTGATTCCGTGTTGCGATTGTCGGTTTCGCTCCCGATGCCGTTCTGGGCGGCCTGTGTGGCCGCTGCATCCGACTGGGACTTGGTGCTATTGATCAAACCTGACGTCCGCACGGCACCACTGCCTTCAACGACAGCATGAAGATCAGCGCCAAGATGATGCGCGATGATGCCGATCAGAGCTTCGGTGTCAGGTGGCGGGATGATGATGTGTTTTTCCAGCCTACCGGACCGCAGCAACGCAGGATCGATTTTCTCTGGTCTGTTCGTAGCGCCAACAATGATCACGCCTTGAGTTTTTGAGGCACCATCGAGCAGCTCAAGAAGTCGATTGACGAGACTGGACCAATAATCGTCATAGGGCCGCTCGCCGCCCGCGGCACGATTTCCAATATTGTCGATCTCGTCGATGAACAAAATGCATGGAGCATTCTGGCTGACATGATCAAATGTCGCGCCAATCGCTGCAAGCACATCGCCAAGATGCGAGGCCTCAAGCCACCTTGCGACTGATGTCGCGATCAGCGGCAATTCAAGAGTATTGCACAAAGCCCGCGCAAACGTGGTTTTGCCCGTGCCCGGGGGACCGCTGAGCAAAAGCCTGGAGCTCAGTTCCGACCATGGGACCTCATCGTTTTTGAGAGCCTGAAGATCCGTCTTGAGGTCCAGTGCCCACTGCCTGGCTTCGCCGTACCCCGTCAGTTTTTCCACCAACAAATGATCCCTGTGGCTCAGCATTACAGAGGACTTTGATGTCTTTGACGGATTGCCAGACTTTGGTTGCGCAGCTGACGTGAGTGGCTCGATCACTTCAAAGCAGCCGGCGTATTTCCTGCGGTTCAATGCAAGCGCCGATTTCGCCGATGACTTCGATGAGTTGAGCCCACCCGGCTTCTTGCGGTCACTGTCCTCGTCATCGATATTTGCGGCGTTCTCAGCCTCCAGCGTCATTAAGAGCCCGATCATCCTTTTGAGGGTTCGCCCGGGACGCACGGCCACTGCCAGATCATCGATGCCAAGATGTTCGGGCTCGAATGCCAGTTCGTTCATCAGAAACCAGGATTTCGTGACCGGGATGCCACAACAAATAGCGAGCACGTCTGCGATCAGACTTGCATCAATGCCGCCCCCTTCAATCACGATATCGGCGACCGCAATCAGTCGACCTGGAAGCGGCTCGGGGTTTGCATCGGCGATGATGACGGGCTTGGTTTGGCCGAGCACTTTTTTCGAGACGATATCGCGCAGCTCCTCGTCATCAAGCCGCCGTGCGAGAGAGCCTTTCAGGCACTCAAAGGATTTCCGGCGCCGGGTGTCTGCAAGCGCCTTGTGCCGACCGGACAGAGTCTGGCTGTGACCGATCCCGCCAAG
>NZ_LR701563.1:0-6065 GCF_902498795.1 Hoeflea sp. EC-HK425 | reverse complement strand
ATACTCCATCAGCGATCTTGCCGAACTCTTCTCAGTTTCGAGGCCAACTGTATACAGGACGTTGCAACGGACAGAACGCCAAATCAGCCCTTAACGTAGGATCCTGCCCCCTCCGGCATCAGACCCGCAAAAGGTGGGTTTTCCCCGAACCGACCAGGCCGGAGACCACGACAAGCCGACCGGTCTGGACGGCCGCACACACCTCGCGGATGATCGTGCGCTGATGCTCGGTCTCAAAGTTGCCGGCCCCTTGGAAAGGCCGGTCGAGGCCGTAACTGGATTGAACGTCAGCGAGCATCATTCTTCCTTTCTTCGCGCCTGGAAGCGTTCGCGGATACGGGCCGCGATCATCTTTTTGTCGAGTGTTTCTCCAAGCAGTTCATTGATGAAGGCGCGGTCACCGGCATTCATCGCGCCGATCGGCCGGCCGAGCTGGTCGGCGATGGCCCCACGGGCTGCGAGGCCATTTGGATAAGCGGTCTCTATTGCGGGTTCCGGAAACGGTGTCCGCCGTACACTCAGCCCAGCCGTGGTCGGGGGCAGCGAAGGCAATGGACGATCCCCGCCGGTGACCGCGGCGCGGGGGAGCCCAAGTTGGTCTGCCAGGCGCACCACCTTGTCGAGCCGCTCTTCGAGCTTGCTCTTCTGGTATTTGCGATAGCGAAAGAGGGGAACCGCCCCGCGCGAAGGTTGGAATGGACCGAAGCGCTTGCCCTCATGCTCGACGAACAGTTCCTGATCGAACAGGCCCCAGAGCAAGGTCACCGTTTCGCCGGCAAGTTCGGGCTCGACCTCATAGGATGCGCCTTCGACCGATACGGTCGCGTCTCCAGCAACCGTCCGTCGTTCCGGTTCGCGCGCAAAGGCGCAGAACCGCTCCCAGGAGCACATCGCCCGCACCCCGTCAGGAGGAAGATGCCGCAGCCAATCCTCGATGCGTGCATGAGACTCTGTGCGATGGTCGCCGTTATTGTAGGTGACCAAGGCGCGCCTGAGCCAAAGGTTGGCTTCCTCTTCGTCCTTCGGCTTGTGGAAATGATAGAGGGTCTCGTGCACTTCCTTGATCGTGCGAAACGGCCGCTCGACCTTGCCTTTCGCTCGCGCCGGCGTGCGCCGCTCGCTGTCCGACGGGGGCATATGCGTGAGAACCCGGACACCAAGGCTACCCATGACGGACTGGAAAACGCGCGAGCGGCTCACCGGCCCGTTATCCATATGGATGGTCGTTGGAATCCCCTGAAGCGGCAGTTCCGGTTCAGGCTTGGCGGCGAAGGCATTGTAGAGAAAGCGCAAGGCGGACTCCGCGTCCTCGCCGTAGACGGAGCGGTATTCCTGATAGCTCGCGCCGGAGCGATCATCGACCACGGAGAACAGCATCAGCGTCGGCCGGCCGCGCCCTTCCTCGACCCAAAGCGGCGCTTCCACCTGCTTCAGGTCGGACGGGCTCATGTCGAAGTGCCAGAGTTCGTTGGAACGCCGCGCCTGGAATCGGACGGCAGCCACCGGGCGGGTGACGCGCGCATAATCCAGGCCGGAAACACGCAGCAGCCGATCGACCGTTGCGCGTTTCAAGATGCCGGGCGGTGCACGGACCAGGCCATCGGGCGTCACCACGCCGTCTTCCTCAAGCAGCTTGATGGCGCGCGCCGTGGAGATATGCCGCCCCTTCCGGTTCGCCGTTCTGATCTTCAGGGCCGCGATGATTTCGGCATAGGTTTCCATCTCCGGCTGCGGGGCGATCCGGGAGGTTCCGTGATCGGCGCGCCGTACGGATTTCGGGCGGTTCAACTCCCGCAGCGCCCGATACAGGGTCCAGATCGAGATGCCGTAGGCATCGGCGGCACGAGCAACAATCTCGGTACGGCCTGGATCACGGGGAGAAAGCAGCGACAATCGGCGTCGAAGATCGACAAGAGCCTCTCCGGGCGGCCGCTTTCTCCGCTCAGCCATGGACGTCCTCGGATTCCACTGTTTTGGGAGAGCCACCCTTCTTGCCGATATGACGATAGAGGGTTGCAACAGAAACCCCCATGCGCTGCGCAATATTGCGTACCGGTATGCTGCCTTCCTTCATCAGGGCGCGCGCCGCGGCAATATCGCCCGGGCGCATCGCGGGCGGGCGGCCACCCTTGCGGCCACGTTGCCGCGCCTCGACCAGTCCAGCCGTCGTGCGTTCGCGGATCAGAGCACGTTCGAACTGGGCGATCGCACCGAAGACATGGAAGGTCAGCATGCCGCCCGGCGTCGTCGTATCAATGCTCTCGGTCAAGGACACGAGCCCGATCTTCGCGCGCTCCAACTCTTCCGCCGTCGCGATGAGCTTCTTTAGCGATCGCGCCAACCGATCGAGTTTCCAGACAACGAGCGTGTCACCAGTGCGAAGCACGTCGGAGAGAATTCGGCCCAATTCCGGGCGGTCATCGCGAGCGCCTGACCCGCGCTCGGTAAACACCTTCTCGCAACCGGCGCGTCTCAGCGCCTCAAGCTGAAGCTCCGGATTTTGATCGATCGTGCTGACCCTGGCGTACCCGACCCGCATAGCCATCCAAATGTTCTTGAAAGTCGTTGGACACATAGCATTTTGCGACAACCGTTTCTATAACAGTTTTGAGAAGATTCCATCGCGCCATTCAAGGGGCGTGACGGCATGCGCTATGGCATGCTCAAAAACCCTCGTTTATGACAAACGATCCATGGAAACCAACTATGTGTCTGACGGCCGAATATTCGCGACATGGAGCAGGGAACCTTACGCATCGAAAATCGGGCGGTCCCCGATCTTGTCCCCCTTGTATGGGATACTCCGGGAATTGAGGCGGCGATACCAAAGGATGCGGTCGGCCAGGCCGTTACCATGTTCGAGCCGCAGGAATGCGCCAACTACTTCAAATCTTGCGGATATGACCCCGAGTAATGTGGACGTGCTCTAGGTCACCCAGAGGGGCGCTCGCATCGAGTATAACCTTAAGCGCGATTGCTTCCGGTGAACCATCCTCCATATGTACGGGATGTACAGCCCACACAGACTTTTCGAGAACCACATTCTCAACAGAAACCTCATAAAGCCTACCCGACGCGAGCTCATCGAGGACAGTGCTCCTCATCACGATCGAAATGCCGAGACCAGCTCGAACTGCATGCTTCACAGCCTCAGTGCTCCCGACATTGAATGAGATTGGGAATTGCTCTGCCGCTTGGCCGAAGGCCTCGCGGAGCACGGATCCGGTACCGGTTCCACGTTCTCCGCCAATGAGGGACTCTTGAAATAACTCTGCCGCTTCAATTGTTTTTCGCGTCCTCCAATTATGCTGTGGGGATACGATTATTACCAGCTTTTCCTTCCGCCAAAGGCGGGCTTGATATCCTTTTCGATCGTCCCACCATTCGGTAAAGGCTAGATCAATCTCCTTCCTCAAGAGCTTTTCGATGATTTCAGGATTTGAGGCAACGGCCACCTCAGGTGGCCGGCCTTGAGCATCCTGTAAACGCTTCAAGTGGACTGGCAAAATATAGGTACCGATGTTAGTACTGGCACCCAACGTAATCCGGCCGCTGTGCAGGCGGTCCAGAGATCTCTTCGTGACGGTCAAAAGGCTGCGTGCGAATGGCAAGAATACGAGCCCTTGCCGAGTCGGCACACACTTGTCCTTCCTCCTCTCGACCAGCCGCACCCCTAGTATATCCTCCAATCGTTTCACATTATGTGAGACAGTCGGTTGGGATATCTGAAGCCGTCGCGACGCCTCGTGAAAGCTGCCAGTTTCGATTACCTCTATGAATGCTGCGACATGCGAAAGGCTAAACATTACTTTCTCTAATCAAGGAATTAGTTGAACCTCGTTAATTGCCGCACGAGGTCTTCGGCCTTGGACAAAATCTATAATGTTGTCAGCAGCCTCGTGCTCGATAGCCAAACGCGACTTCGCCACTGCTGAGCCTATGTGGGGTGTCAAGATCGTATCATGTTCGCGATTGAGGAGACCCCCGTGGACCTTGTCAGGCCGGTCGGGTCTGGCCCAGTCCTCCATCTCATAAACATCAGCGGCGTAGCCTCCCAAGCGCCCCGCCTGCAATGCAGCGACAACAGCCTCTTCATCAACCACGCTTCCGCGTGCAGGATTAATAAGAAGTGCTCCTTTGGGCATTTTGGCGAGTTGTTCAGCGCCGAGGAGATGCTTCGTTTCGGCCGAAAGCGGGAGTGCACACACAAGAAAGGTAGACGACGAGATCAACTGGTCAAATTCAAGAGGCTTTACGTTCAGTCTGATCTCATCGGCTTTGTCCAGGGATTGACGATCCCAGTACGACACAATGGCGCCGAAGGTACTTAGGCGCTGTGCTATAGCTTTTCCGATCGCTCCCATCCCTAAAATGCCGATTGCTGTGCCCTGCAGCCCAAGGCCGTAAAACCGAGGGCGCCAACCTTTGTAATCCCTCCTGACGCTCTTGTCGCCTGGCAGAATGTGCCGCCCAAGAGCAATCATCAGACCGATTGTAAGTTCGGCTGTCGGGTCAGTGAGAAGATCGGACACTATCGTGACGTGGACTCCACGCTGCGTGCAGGCTTCGATGTCGAAGTTATCGAAGCCTTTCAGCGCACATGCCACAAGTTGAAGATCGGGAGCGTGCGCGAGTACAGACGCGTCGATCATGTCCGGCATGAACGCCATCATCGCCTTGGCGTCGCTCAATTCTGCGAGCAGTTTCTCGCGGGGCCATGTATCATCAGTATCGTTGCAAACTAAACGAGCGTGGGGAGATAGCTTTGAGATAATCTCCTCGTGGACGCGATGGGTGATTACTACCTTTGGGAGCATTTAATTTATCCTTCTATTGCAGCTGGCGGCGGAGGAGAGCGCCGACCTGGTCAACGATGGTGACCATCAGAAGGACAACGAGCATGATCGCAAGAACCTCCTGATAATTCATGATCCGGAGGGATGTCATCAACTCGAAACCGATACCACCAGCTCCCACAGTGCCCAGGATTGTCGAGGCGCGGAAGTTGTACTCCCACCGATAGATGGTCACATCGGCCAATTGCGGTAGAACTTGTGGCAAGATCGCCCGCGTCACGATCTGGAACGGCGACGCACCAGCTGCGCGTGCGGCTTCTATAGGCGCATTATCGCAATGCTCGATCGCCTCCGCAAAGAACTTGCCCACCATGCCAACCGAGTGAAGACCAAGAGCCAGCACGCCTGGGAGCGCTCCAAATCCCACTGCCGCCACGAAGACGATGCCCATAATCAGCTCCGGGATCGACCGTAGACCATTCAACAATCCACGCGAGATCATATAGATGACAGCGTTGGGTGCTGTTTTCCCTGAGGCGAAAAAGCCAACTGGAAGTGATATCAGTACCGCGATCGCAGTCCCAGCTATACTCATCGCCAGAGTGTCGATGAGAGGGCTGATCCACTCCAAGCCTCGGTTGAAATCCGGGGGAAACATTTCCGTACCGAGCTGCCAGAGCGCAGGAAACCCAGATCCCAGACGCTCCAGATCAAGAAGACCGGAGTGATAACTGCTAACAATGATCACACACGCAATTGCCAACGCGATCACGCCAGCTCTGGTCCAAGCTTTGTTTTGATGTTGAAGGATAGAGTCGTAGTCGGCCGACGGCTGTGTCATCACATATCCTGGAAGAAAGGACGCAGGCCAGCGCCTGCGTCGAAAGGTGAGAAACTGTCTCGAACGCGCCTTACTGACTCAGGTCCAAGTTCAGCACTTTACCGAGCTCACGGACGACGTCGTAGGCTTTGTCATCGATCGGAGCGAACCCATCGGCTTTGAAGGATGCCAATACCTTTTCGTCTTTAAGGTCGATGAAGGCTTTGGTGATCGCCTCTTTCAACGAAGTGTCAAGATCCGACCGCATGGTCCAGGGGTACTGCGGGAACGGATCGGACTCGGCGAGGGCGATAACTTTCTTAGTGTCGGTCCGGAAAGAAGTTGCGTAATCTGAGTCGGTTATGATTCCCTGGCTTTGAGATGATTCTTTTCGGGCAAGGCAGCGATGTGGACGACAGCGAACCGTGGAAAATACAAGCGCGATGGAT
>NZ_LR701545.1:0-2101 GCF_902498795.1 Hoeflea sp. EC-HK425 | reverse complement strand
CACAGACTTTGAGGAAGAACCCTTAATTGTGAGATGAGAAATCCAACGAAATCAACGGCCTTGCTTTGCCCTTAAATATGATATTTTGCCTTTAAATCCGATATTTTTGCCCTTAAACCTGAGACAGGGTTCGCAGCTTCGTGTGGCAAATATTGATGGATGATGATCGCGAAGACTTCGTTGCCGCTGGTGCTGAGGAGGCGCGCAGGGCGGCCGTTCTGCGTCCGCTTGTTCAGGCATATCTCAAAGGAACTGGCAGTCTGGAAAGTGGCATCAATGACGCCGTTTGGGAGCTTGGTGTCAGCAGGGCGACTGTCTGGCGCTGGATAAAGCGTCTGGCCGAAGAGGGTGGGCGCACCAGCGCGCTGGCTTCTCGGAAACGGGGCCGCCCGACTGGTACAACCTTGATATCCGGCAAGGTGGAAGCGGTGATCGAAGAACATCTTCGCCGTTATTTCTTACGGCGGGAACGCCCAAGCCTGTCGCGCATCGTGACAGAAATCCGAAGCGCGTGCTGGCAGCAGGGCTTGCAACCGCCGACACGTCGGACGGTTCAGCGCAGGCTGGATGCAATGGATGCCCGTGAAATTGCCAAGGCACGCGAAGGCGCAAAGGCGGCCCGCCAGAAATTTGCGCCGGTCGTAGGCGACAACAAGGCAAACCGGCCACTGGAGGTCGTGCAAATCGACCATACGCCTGCGGACATCATTCTCGTCGACAGTTTTGAACGCAAACCAATTGGGCGGCCTTGGGTCACGCTGGCGATCGACGTCGCAACGCGGATGGTGACCGGATATTACACCTCTCTCGAGGCACCTTCGCGTCTGTCGGTGGCGCTTTGCCTGACACAGGCTGTGGCCCCCAAGGCGGAACTTCTGGCGGAATTGGTGCGCAATGTTCCTTGGCCCGCGCAGGGTAAACCGCATAGCATCCACGTCGATAACGGGCGCGATTTCCGGTCGCATGCCTTTCGGTCGGCATGTGCAGAATGGGGGATCGATCTGGTCTATCGGCCGCCAGGCAGTCCTCATTTCGGAGGGCACATCGAACGATTGATCGGCACGATGATGGGGGCCGTGCACCTGTTGCCTGGAACAACGCAATCCTCGGTCGTGGCCAAGGGCGACTATGACGCCGAGGGCATGGCCACGATGACCTTAAGCGACTTCGATCGCTGGTTTGCTCTGGAAATCTGCCGCTACAACAACAGCATTCATTCAAGTCTTGGCTGCACGCCCGTTGCCAAATGGGAGGCGCTCTCAGAGCAAATGATGGGCGATATCCCCTTCGAGATTGAAGCCTTTCGGGTGAGCTTTCTGCCAAGTGAACTGCGCAAGGTCAGGCGTGACGGCATCCATCTGTTCCAGATACGGTACTGGTCCGATGCGCTTGCAGGCCACATCGGGCGCGGGGATGGAAAGGTGGTCGTCCGCTACGACCCTCGCGACCTCTCGGTGATCTGGGTCGAACTGGATAATGACCGATACGTCGAAGCTCGGTACCGAAACCTGGAAATTCCGCCTGTGTCGCTCTGGGAATATCGCGAAGCCATGAGGAATGCCCGTGCCCTTGGCAAGTCCGGGTCCAATGAGCTGGTCCTGGCTGAGCTGATCCGACAGCAACGCCAAATCGAGTCTGAAAGCCGGAGCCTGACGAGGGCCGAACGCCGATCCCGTGAAAGAAAAGGGACATTGGAGGGCGCCAACTCGGCCGTCTCAACAACCGAAGGGCTGCGCGCGATCGATACGGGTGATACATCGCGCCCATTGTTCAAGGTGGAGAGATGGTGAATTGAGGGCAGGAAAAACAGAGGAAGACGGTCGGATCACCCTCATTCAATCGGATATCTGGATTGGCTTTCCGCGGGCCGAACAAGTTCTGGACCGTTTGCAGTGTATGATCGAAGCGCCAAGGCAAACCCGTATGCCTGGCCTTCTTGTGCATGGCGCGTCCGGGATCGGAAAGACGATGATCGCCCGCAATCTTTCGCGCAGATATGCACCGGAATATGACCCAGCATCGGGAATTACGCGAACGCCGCTGTTACTGTTACAAGCACCACCAGCTCCCGACGAACGACGGTTCTATCTGCACATCCTGG
>NZ_LR701546.1:0-28781 GCF_902498795.1 Hoeflea sp. EC-HK425 | reverse complement strand
AGTCAAATGAATTGCTCATATCTTTTCCCCGATTGGATGACTTGCGCCGGAGATGATAGGGGCTTTTGCCGGGTAAGGCGGTAGCGCGACTAAAACGTAGGAGCCTGCGGCGTATGCAACAGGTTCTTCGGAGCTAAAGGCCGTAGGGCCGTGCTATGCGGTTTCCAACTCCCCGGTCACCAGGGGTCAAAGAGCAGAGAGCGGGGGCGTACCGCAGATTGCTCTTGGAGGAAGCCGCGTGTCAGGAGCACCATCCTTCACACTCTTCACCTATTCGCCCGATGTCGAACCGTTGGAAGCGCGCTGGCGCGACGACGGCATTGGTTATGCGTTTTTTGGCAATGCCGAGACCGCGCGCGCCGCAATTTTCGAGTTGCGCGATGCGGTTACCGACGAGCCGGGTCACGATTGGCCGCCGATGCGCCTGGAGCGGATCGAGACCGTGCCGGTGACAAGGGATGCGTTGCTCGCACTGCTTAACGACGGCGTCGGCGCCATCGTCAAGACCTACGACATCATCGAAACGATCGGGGGAAATTGAATGGCGAAGATTCCCGATCCGATCGACGTCGAAGTCGGTGGCAAGATCAAGGCGCAGCGCCGGCTGGTCGGTATGAGCCAGAATACTCTGGCCGACCGGCTCGGCGTCACCTTTCAGCAGATTCAGAAATATGAAAAGGGCACCAACCGGGTGAGTTCGAGTCGTCTCGCGATGATCGCGGAAACCTTCGGCGTCCCGCCCGCCTATTTCTTCCCGGGCTCAACGGTTTACCCTGGCCAAGCGGTGGCGGCCGCCGCGCCGGAATTGGTCAGCTTCATTGAGACCAACGAGGGCCGAGATCTCAACGTGGCTTTCGCACGGATTCGCTCCAAAACCATGCGCAGGAAGGTGGTGGGTCTGGTCACGGCGCTAGCAGCGGCGCCTGCCACGGCAAATGCAGATGGAGATGAGCATTAGGCGCATCGTCTTAGTGCCATCGAGATGGTAAGAGTAAGGAGCCTTGGGGTCCGAGAAGAAGCTGCTTCAAACACAAAACGCCAACGGTTCGCCGCGCAGCCCCTCCAACACGATGCGGATTTTGTCCTCCGCCGAGTGATGCTTTCGCGCCGCGCGCCGGATGTCCTTGATTGTCTTTTCGGCCGCCGATGTCTGCGGCCCGGTTTTCTGTCTCATCTTCGCTTCCTTTGAATGAGCTACGATGAGCCGAAAATCCTCTCTTCTCAATTAAACCAATTCTGTCTCATGGGCGCTGATGTCGGACAGATGGGCTTTACCGTCTCGTGGGGCCTTTCGAAGGCGCTGGACGAAAAGACTTACAAGGCCATCGTTTCGAACCTGGTCATGACCGAGTCCTCGTCAGGCGTTCAGAAGGGCGTTGCGATGGGCGAGTATGCCATCGGCGTCGGCTTTGAATGGAACGCTTACAACTACATCGCCGGTGGCCAGGAGGAACTAAAGGTCGTCTATCCCGAGGAAGGGACGTTCCTTAGCGTCGATTATGTCGGTCTCGTCAAGAATGCTCCCGCGGGAGCAAAGGCGAAGGAGGCCGTCGATGTCATCCTTTCCAAGGAAGCGCAGACCGAGCTGCTGAAGGTTGGTTTTCGCCGGCCGAGCCGGTCTGACATCAAGGTTTCCGACTATGTGAAGATGCCGGAGCTCGATACCATCAAGACGATCCCGATTGACGAACTCGCAGCGGCCGATGCACGCGAAGGCTTCCTGAAGGATTGGGACGCTTTGCCGAAGGCGGGTGAAAGCAAGTAGGCTGAGCTGACGTAAACCTGTAATTGTGATGCTGCGCTGGTAGTCCCGGCGCAGCGTTTTCACATGGTAGCCGCCTTAAATTCATTAAAGATTCTGAATTAAACAAAAATTATTATTAACTTTTTCTGATGTAATGCCGGCGGTACTCTCCCGCTATCAAACATCGATGCCCCGTCGTCGGGCCTCGATCTTAACGATAAAGGAGAGGACATGCCCCATCTGAATTATAGACATTGGGTGCCGGAGGCATGCGAAACGCATATTCAGCGTCTCGCGACAAATGTATCGGCCGGGACCCGCGACGTCGCGGCGCGTATCGAAGCTCTGGTTGTGCGAAACCTTGAGATTCACGATGCCGACTGCTTCAACCTGAACCCAGCGACAAACGTCCTCAACCCTGCAGCCGAAGCCGTCTTGAGCCGCGGTCTCGGCAACCGCCCGTCGCTCGGCTATCCCGGCGACAAGTATGAAATGGGCCTGGAGGCCATCGAGGAAATCGAGGTCATAGCGGCCGAACTCGCGGCAGAGATTTTCGACGCAAAGTATGCAGAGATCCGCGTGGCCTCGGGCGCGATGGCAAACCTCTACGCCTTCATGGCAATGGCGAAACCTGGCGACGCGATCATTGCGCCGCCGGCAACCATCGGCGGACATGTCACGCACCACGCTCCCGGTTGCGCCGGTATGTATGGCTTGTCGATCCATGCCATGCCGGTCGATCCAGAGGGTTACACCGTCGACATTCCTGCACTTGCTGCCTTGGCGGAAGCGGTAAGGCCGAAGATCATTACGATCGGCGGCAGCCTCAATCTGTTTCCGCACCCTGTTGCGGAGATTCGAAAGATTGCTGATGCCGTCGGCGCCTATGTGCTTTTCGATGCGGCCCATCAATGCGGGATTATAGCCGGCAAGTCCTGGGTCAATCCCCTGGCACAGGGGGCGCACCTGATCACGATGAGCACCTATAAGAGCCTGGGCGGTCCCGCCGGAGGGCTGATCGTGACCAATGATGCGGCGCTTGCCGAAAAGCTCGACCGTGTGGCTTTTCCGGGAATGACGGCAAACTTCGACGCGGCGAAGGCGGCCGCGCTGGCGATCACTCTGCTCGATTGGCGCGAACACGGGATCGCCTACGCCAAGGCCATGGTCGATCTCGCCCAGGCTCTCGCGACCGCCATGAAAGCAGAAGGTCTGCCGGTGTTCGCAAGCAGCAAGGGGATCACCGAAAGCCATCAGTTCGCGCTGGAGGCGGCCGGGTTCGGGGGCGGACAGGCCGCGGCGAAGAAGCTGCGCAAAGCTGGGTTTCTGACATGCGGGATCGGGTTGCCCATACCCGAAATCGACGGCGACAAGAACGGGCTACGGTTCGGCACACCTGAACTCGTGCGACGCGGTGTCACCCCTGCCGACGCGCCGAAACTCGCGGCGCTAATTGCCGAGGGTCTGCGCGCCAACGATCCGGAGACGGTCGCGCCGCGGACGGCAGCATTCCGCCGAACATTTGATGCGTTCCATTACATCAATCGCTAGTCGCTGACCTCCCATGACCTCAACCGGCATTCCGGTTGAGGTCATTTGCTTTTTGTCGGCAAGCCGCGATGAACGCTCTGAGTGCTGGGCTGCGGCCCTGACCTTTCCGGTAGGCGAGGGAGATTTTGCGGCGAATCTCCGGCTGTAACGGTCGAACCTGCACATCTTGAAGGTCATGGCTCGCGCGCAACCCCGGCAGGATCGATATCCCGGCATGGCTTCTGATCAGGGCGATGCTGACCTCGAAGCCTTTGCATCGCGCCGTGATTTGGGGGTCAAAGCCGGCACCCTGACAGGCCTCAGTCAGCATTCGTGTGTAGTTCGACGATGCCGTGTCGATAATCCACCGTTCAGCCGTCAAATCGGGGAGGGTGACGTGGTCCCGTCCGGCGAGGCGATGACCTTTGCCCATCATCACATGGAAAACGTCCTCAATAAGCGGGATCGTTTCCATGTTCGAGTCGAGCGCGCCGGGCAATATATTGAGGTCATCGATAATCGCGACGTCCGTTTGCCAAGTACGTAAGGCGGCTACGCTTTCCTCCGGCTCCATCTCATCGAACTGGATGGCGAGGAGTGGGTGATCCTCGGCTAATTGCTGGATCGTCGGCGGAATGAGCACCGCGGCCACCGAGGGGAAGGCCGCAACCCGAAGATCACCTGCCACCAAGTTTTCTAGTTCCGCGATATCGGCCTTTGCGGCTTCAAGTTCAGCGAAGATCCGTTCTGCGCGATCGACCAGAATTTGACCTGCAACGGTAAGCGCTACGCCGCGGCCGCGCTTCTCAATCAAGGGCGCGCCGACCTCCTGCTCCAGCAAGGTCATCTGCTGCGAAATCGCTGACGGGGACACGAGCAGAGCCTCGGAGACAGCAGCCATGGTTCCGCGGATCGAAAGTTCGCGAAGGGCGCGCAGCCGTCCCAGGTCCATCAGTGTCTCTCCTTAGAAAGCATTAGCATAACTTACGAACATAAAAAATACAATTAACTTTTTTTGACTTAAGCATTTCGCTACCGTCCTCTCAACAGCGGAACATCAAGGCAGGCATCCGGCGCTGTAGGCAAAAGCGCCGGCCTGGTTCCGACCTCAAAATGCAGACTGCCGGACACCGGCACCCGCCATTCGAAATTTGGAAAGAGGGACGCTAAATGACTTCTCAGGCACATGAATACTTCAACAGCGGGCTCGCCGAGCGTGACCCGCTGATCTTCAACGCTCTGGAAGGCGAGCGGAAGCGCCAACAGGGTCAGATCGAGCTAATCGCCTCCGAAAACTCGGTCAGTGCCGCGACCCTCGATGCACTGGGCTCGGTCATCACCAACAAGACGGTCGAAGGATATCCGGGCAATCGTTTCCATGGCGGCGCTGACTACGCAGATATCGTTGAACAGGCCGCAATCGACCGCGCCAAGGAACTCTTCGGTGTTTCCTACGCCAACGTGCAGCCGCACTCGGGCACGCAGGCTAACCAGGCGGTCTTCTTCGCTCTGTTGCAGCCCGGCGATCTGGTTCTCAGCCTCGACCTCGCTGCCGGCGGTCACCTCAGCCATGGCGCCAAGCCGAACCAGTCGGGCCGGTGGTTTTCGGTCGTCTCCTACGGCGTCGACCGGGAAACCGGCCTGATCGACTACGATATCGTCGAAAAGCTCGCGCTGGAGCACAAGCCCAAGCTGATCATCTCCGGCGGCTCCTCCTACCCGCGCGAATACGATTTCGCTCGCATGCGCAAGATCGCCGATGCCGTCGGTGCCGTTTATCTCGTCGATATGGCTCATTTTGCCGGCCTTGTTGCCGCCGGCGTTCACACAAATCCGGTTCCCTACGCCGATATCGTCACCTGCACGACGACGAAGACCTTGCGAGGGGCTCGCGGCGGACTGGTCCTTACCAACCGCGATGACTTTGTGAAGAAGTTCCAGTCGGCGGTTTTCCCCGGCGTTCAGGGCAGCGCGCATCTCGCAACCATTGCAGGCAAGGCGGTTTGCCTCGGTGAGGCTCTGACCGACGAATTCAAGACCTACGGTGCAAACGTCAAGGCGAATGCGAAGCTTCTGGCCGAGGTTCTGATGGAGCGCGGCGTCGGCATCGTCAGCGGCGGTACGGATACCCATCTCGTGCTCGTCGATGTCTCGTCGAAGGGTCTCCTCGGTCAGCAGGCGCAGGACCTGCTCTACGCGGTGGATATTACCTCCAATAAGAACCCCATCCCATTCGACAGCGCCAAGCCGTCTGAGTGGAAGGGCATTCGCCTTGGCTCTTCCGCCGGTACGACACGCGGCTTCGGCGCCGTCGAATTCGAAAAGATCGCTAATCTCATCGCCGATGTTTTCGATGCCGAGAACCTGACCCCGGAAGATCGTGCCACGGAACATGATCGGGTTCGTGCCGCCGTGGCTGAACTTTGCACGGCATTCCCTGTCTATCCCTGAATTTTCACAAGGCCGGAGCTTCAGGCTCCGGCCATCGGCCTGGATACGGACATGATGATTGATCTTCCGAACGACCCCGCGCGCAGCGATGTGCTCGCTGCTCGCCCGACCCTCTGGCTCAATCCGGTTTATCGCCCCGGTGCGATTGCTGAGGAGACGCTGCCCATCCGACCTGAAATGGTCGATGAGGCCCAGGCGAACTGGAAACGGCTCGCTCCACTTCTGGAAACCTGCTTTCCCGAGTTGAGGGCTACAGGCGGAGCCATCCGTTCCGATCTCGTGGAACTGAAAGCGCTGCGTGACGCGCTTGGTTTTACCGCGCCCGAGTTCGGAAAGGTCTTCGTCAAGGCCGACAGCGCGCTGCCCGTAGCGGGCTCCATCAAGGCACGGGGTGGTGTCTATGAGGTCTTCCTGTTTGCCGAGCAACTTGCCAGGAAAGAGGGTCTCCTGAATGCCGGCGATGATATGCGCCGCCTCGCTGAAGCGGACGCAAAGGCCTTTTTCTCTCGCTACACGATCGCCGTTGGCAGCACGGGCAATCTCGGTCTTAGTGTCGGTATCGCTGCTCGAGCCCTTGGCTTCAAGGCGACCGTTCATATGTCGTCGGATGCGAAAGCCTGGAAGGTGGAACGCCTGACGAAACTTGGCGTCGAAGTCGTCCAGCACGAAGCCGACTATACGATTGCCGTGGAAAACGCGCGCATCGTCGCTGAACGCGACCCGACGATCTATTTCGTCGATGATGAACAATCCCAGCACCTGTTCCTCGGATATTCGGTCGCCGCCATTGAACTGGCCGAGCAACTCAACGCGCTCGACATCAACGTCGATGCGGAACACCCGCTCTTCCTCTACCTGCCCTGTGGAATCGGCGGTGCGCCAGGTGGCGCCACCTACGGCGCCAAAAAGGTATTCGGTGACCACGTTCACTGCTTCTTCGTGGAGCCCGTGCAGTCGCCTTGTGCGCTCGTCCACCTGATGAGCGGCTCGCAGGAGCTGGTCTCTGTCTATGACGTCGGCCTTACCAACAAGACAGAAGCGGACGGAATGGCAGTCGCCCGTATGTCCGCCTTCGTCGCCACCGTCATGCGGAACATGCTCGCCGGCGTCTTCACGGTTGCGGATGACGACCTTCTCCGCTGGCTGCTGCTGGCGCACGAAACACAGGACATTCGCCTTGAGCCTTCTGCAACTGCGAGCCTCGCTGGCCCGCAGTTCCTGGTGAAGCATCCGCAAGGTCGCGAATTCTGCGAAAAGCAGGGGATTCAGAGCTACCTCCCCCAGGCCACGCATATTGCCTGGACGACCGGAGGCTCATTCGTGCCGCAGGAGCAGTTCGACGCATTCTTGAAACAGGCCGCGGCGCTTTAGATCGGAAGAGGGACGATGTCGGAAACGCAAAATTCAATCCAATCGGCGACGGGTCGCGCAACACCGGATTTCGGCGCGGACAAGATCGATGGAAAGGCGTTCGCAGCCAATCTGCTGCAACGAATCAAGCAGGATGTCGCGAACCTGCGCGCGACGACTGGCGAAGTCCCGGGGCTTGCGGTGGTGCTAGTTGGAGAAGATCCTGCCAGTGCCGTCTATGTCGCTTCGAAGCGTCGAGAGACGCTCGCAGCCGGCATGAACTCCTTCGAGCATCGACTTTCCGAGGAGACCACGCAGGAGGAGCTTTTGGCATTGATCCATCGGCTCAACGCGGATCCTGCTGTGCATGGCATTCTCGTTCAGCTTCCGCTTCCCGGTCAGCTCAATGCCGACGCGGTGATCGATGCCATCAATCCCGCCAAGGATGTGGATGGGTTTCACGTCGCGAATGCCGGCCGCCTCGCCGTCGGCCAGCAGGCGCTCGTGCCTTGCACGCCGCTGGGATGCGTCATGTTGCTGAAGGATCGCCTCGGTGACCTTTCCGGCTTGCACGCAGTGGTGGTCGGCCGCTCCAACATCGTCGGCAAGCCGATGGCCCAGCTCCTTCTTCAGGAGGACTGCACTGTCACCATCGCGCACCGCCATTCGCGCGATGTCGCGTCGATCACGCGGCTCGCCGACATTCTCGTTGTCGCGGTCGGGCGTCCGGAAATGGTGAAGGGCGATTGGATCAAGCCAGGGGCTACAGTCATCGACGTCGGCATCAACCGGATCAGCCGGGACGGCAAGACCCGACTCGTCGGCGACGTCGATTTTGCCCAGGCAGGCCATGCGAAGGCCATAACGCCGGTTCCCGGCGGTGTCGGTCCGATGACGATCGGTTGCCTGCTCGAAAACACGCTGGAAGCGTTCCGCCGCGCGCAAGCGCCGACGCTCCTCAAATCCATGAAGAAGGTATCCTGATGTCTAATTTCGCACTCCGCGTCGCCTGCACGCCGACGACCCGCGGCGTGGTCGCCGCTATCTCCGGCTTCCTCGCCGATCAGGGCTGCAACATCACTGACAGCGCCCAGTTTGACGATGCCGATACCGGTCGTTTCTTCATGCGCACCAGCTTCCGCTCGGAGGAGGGCCGGACCCTTCAAGATCTGCGGGCGAGCTTTGCTCCGATCGCGGAAAAGTTCGAGATGGAGGCGACGTTCTTCGACGAAGCCACCAAGCGCAAGCTGATGATCATGGTCTCGCGCTTCGGTCACTGCCTCAACGATCTTCTCTACCGCTGGCGGATCGGCGCCCTGCCAGTCGATATCGTCGGCGTGATTTCCAATCACCTCGACTACCAGAAGGTAGTCGTCAACCACGACATTCCGTTCCACTACATCAAGGTGACGAAGGAAAATAAACCGGCTGCCGAAGCCGAGCAGATGCGCATCGTGGAGGACGCCGGCGCGGACCTGATCGTGCTCGCGCGCTACATGCAGGTCCTGTCCAATGAGATGTGCCGGACCTATTCGGGCCGCATCATCAATATCCACCACTCCTTCCTGCCGTCGTTCAAGGGAGCAAACCCCTACAAGCAGGCTTTCGAACGTGGCGTGAAGCTAATCGGCGCCACGTCGCACTATGTCACGGCGGATCTCGACGAAGGGCCGATCATCGAGCAGGACATCGTCCGGATCACCCACGCCCAGAGCCCGGAAGACTATGTGAGCCTCGGTCGCGATGTCGAGGCGCAGGTCCTCTCGCGCGCCATCCACGCGCATATGCACGGCCGCGTGTTCATCAACGGCAACAAGACCGTCGTTTTCCCGGCATCGCCGGGCTCCTACGCCAGCGAGCGGATGGGTTGAGACCCAAAACTCCTCGACGAAGGCACGAAGAAGAAGGTGCGCATCCGGCCTCGCGGCCGGATGAAAGCAACCCACAGTAATGGCTTTGACACTGCCCGAAGGGCGCCAATATCAACCGAAAGGGAACAGCAATGAACAGCTTGAAATCGATTGTCGCCGCACTTGCGGTTGGCGTTGCAGTCGTCGCGTCTGCACCCGCCTATGCCGAAAACTCCCAGACGCTCGAAGCCGTGAAGAAGGCCGGCGCGCTGAAGTGCGGCGCCAACGGCCAGCTCGCCGGGTTCAGCACCGTCGACTCGGCCGGCAAGTGGGCCGGCATGGATGTCGATTTCTGCCGCGCCGTCGCGGCGGCAATCTTCGGCGACGCCAGCAAGGCTGAACTCGTCCCGATGACGTCCCAGCAGCGCTTCCCGGCAATCCAGTCCGGCGAAATCCAGCTTCTCACGCATACGGTGACGGCAACCCTGACCCGCGAAGCGTCGGTCGGCCTGCTGTTCGCAAAGCCGATCTTCTACGACGGCCAGGCCTTCATCGTGAAGAAGTCGCTGGGCGTTGCGAGCGCCAGGGAACTTGACGGCGCGTCCGTCTGCGTCAAACCGGGTACCGTTACCGAACAGAACATCGCGGACTTCGCCCGCGCCAACAAGATCAAGCTCGAACCGGTCGTCATCGAGCAACAGCAGCAGGTCGTCGAGGCGTTCCTCAACGATCGCTGCGTTGCCTTCACAGACGATTCGACCGCGCTTGCTTCCGTTCGCTCGGAGCAGGCCAATCCGGATGACTTCGTCATTCTGCCCGAAGTTCTTTCCAAGGAGCCGCTGAGCCCAGCCGTTCGTGCTGACGATTCGCGCTGGTACATGATCGTCGCATGGGTTCGCGAGGGGCTGGTCGCGGCGGAGGAACTCGGCGTCACACAGGCCAACGTCGACGATATGAAGCAGTCGCAGGATCCGGCGATCCAGCGTCTCCTCGGCACGAGCGGCGATCTCGGCTCGCTTCTCGGTCTTCCCAACGACTGGATGTACAACGCCATCAAGGCCGTCGGCAACTACGGTGAAATCTACGAGCGCAATGTCGGCACGTCCTCGCCCCTGAAACAGGAGCGCGGCATCAACGAGCAGTGGAAGAAGGGCGGCCTGCTCTACGCCAATCCGCTTATCTGATTTGTCGAGGCGAGGGGCCGTGCTGGAAGGGGGCACCTCAGAAAACGGAAAATAAAGCACGCTAAGGCATAGCTGACCTTGCCAGGCCTGCTTCGCCCTGTAGTGACGCGATCAACGGGCAGGAAACATTCCCCTTTCGTGCATGGCAGGCGCACACGAGTTCAGACAGCACGGTTTCCATGCGCGCCAAGTCGGCCATCTTCTCGCGCACGTCCTTGAGCTTGTGTTCGGCCAGGCTGCTGGCCTCCTCGCAGTGGGTGCCATCGTCGAGCCGCAACAGCTCGGCAATCTCGTCCAGACTGAACCCCAGCCGCTGTGCCGATTTCACGAATTTCACCCGAACCACGTCCGCCTCCCCATAGCGGCGGATGCTGCCGTAAGGCTTGTCCGGTTCCCGCAACAGGCCCTTGCGCTGATAGAAGCGGATTGTCTCCACGTTGACCCCGGCCGCCTTGGCAAAAACGCCAATGGTCAGGTTTTCCAAATTATTTTCCATATCGCTTGACTCCGTACATGAGTACGGAAGTAAGGTTACGCTATCCAATCCAAATTCAAAAGGGCCAACGTATGTCTGAACCACAAAACGGGCGCGGTGCGCTCTTCGCCGGCGGGCTGGCCGCCATTCTTGCATCGACCTGCTGCCTGGGGCCGCTAGTACTGGTCGCCCTGGGCTTCTCCGGTGCTTGGATCGGCAACCTGACGGTGCTGGAACCCTATCGACCGTTGTTCATCGGCGCGGCGCTAGTGGCGCTGTTCTTCGCCTGGAAGCGGATTTACCGGCCCGTGCAGGCATGCAAGCCAGGTGAGGTCTGCGCGATTCCGCAGGTGCGCGCCACCTACAAGCTGATTTTCTGGATCGTGGCCGTGCTGGTCCTGGTCGCGCTTGGATTTCCCTATGTCGTTCCATTTTTCTATTAACCAGGAGTTCATCATGAAGAAACTGTTTGCCTCCCTTGCCCTCGCCGCCGCTGTTGCCCCGGTGTGGGCCGCTACCCAGACCGTCACGCTAGCGGTTCCCGGCATGACTTGCGCCGCCTGCCCGATCACAGTCAAGAAAGCGCTCTCCAAGGTCGAAGGCGTGAGCAAGGTCGATGTGGGCTTCGAGAAGCGCGAGGCCGTCGTCACTTTTGACGACACCAAGGCCAGCGTACAGAAGCTGACCAAGGCCACCGCAGACGCCGGCTATCCGTCCAGCGTCAAGCAGTGAGCCAGCAAGCCAACGACAACAGCGAGAGCCGCTTCATGGGACTGATGACACGCATTGCCGATAAAACCGGCGCGCTCGGCAGCGTCGTTTCCGCGATGGGCTGCGCCGCCTGCTTTCCAGCCCTCGCCAGCTTCGGCGCGGCCATCGGGCTGGGCTTCTTGAGCCAGTACGAGGGACTGTTCATCAGCCGCCTGCTGCCGCTGTTTGCCGCGCTGGCCTTCCTGGCGAACGCGCTGGGTTGGTTCAGTCATCGGCAATGGCTGCGCAGTCTGCTCGGCATGATCGGCCCGGCCATCGTGTTTGCGGCCACGGTCTGGCTGCTCGGCAACTGGTGGACGGCGAACCTGATGTACGTCGGCCTGGCCTTGATGATTGGGGTGTCGATCTGGGACTTCGTGTCGCCGGCGCATCGCCGTTGCGGACCGGACGGCTGCGAACTCCCCGCCAAGCGCTTGTGAAAGACGGCTGACCGTGCGACACGGCGGCCCACACGAATAAGGAACGATGGTATGAGCACTCTCAAAATCACCGGCATGACTTGCGACTCGTGCGCAGTGCATGTCAAGGACGCCCTGGAGAAAGTGCCCGGCGTGCAATCAGCGGATGTCTCCTACGCCAAGGGCAGCGCCAAGCTCGCCATTGAGGTCGGCACGTCACCCGACGCGCTGACGGCCGCTGTAGCTGGACTCGGTTATCGGGCCACGCTGGCCGATGCCCCCTCAGTTTCGACGCCGGGCGGATTGCTCGACAAGATGCGCGATCTGCTGGGCAGAAACGACAAGACGGGTAGCAGCGGCGCATTGCATATCGCCGTCATCGGCAGCGGCGGGGCCGCGATGGCAGCGGCGCTGAAGGCCGTCGAGCAAGGCGCACGTGTCACGCTGATCGAGCGCGGCACCATCGGCGGCACCTGCGTCAATGTCGGTTGTGTGCCGTCCAAGATCATGATCCGCGCCGCCCATATCGCCCATCTGCGCCGGGAAAGCCCGTTCGATGGCGGCATCGCCGCTACCACGCCGACCATCCAGCGCACGGCGCTGCTGGCCCAGCAGCAGGCCCGCGTCGATGAACTGCGCCACGCCAAGTACGAAGGCATCTTGGAGGGCAATCCGGCGATCACTGTGCTGCACGGCTCCGCCCGCTTTAAGGACAATCGCAACCTGATCGTGCAACTCAACGACGGCGGCGAGCGCGTGGTGGCATTCGACCGCTGCCTGATCGCCACCGGCGCGAGCCCGGCCGTGCCGCCGATTCCCGGCCTGAAAGACACTCCGTACTGGACTTCCACTGAAGCGCTGGTCAGCGAGACGATTCCTAAGCGCCTGGCCGTGATTGGCTCATCAGTGGTGGCGCTGGAGCTGGCGCAGGCGTTCGCCCGACTCGGAGCGAAGGTGACGATCCTGGCTCGCAGCACGCTGTTCTTCCGCGAAGACCCAGCTATAGGCGAAGCCGTCACGGCCGCATTCCGCATGGAGGGCATCGAGGTGAGGGAACACACCCAGGCCAGCCAGGTCGCGTATATCAATGGTGAAGGGGACGGCGAATTCGTGCTCACCACGGCGCACGGCGAACTGCGCGCCGACAAGCTGCTGGTCGCCACCGGCCGCGCGCCCAACACACGCAAGCTGGCACTGGATGCGACGGGCGTCACGCTCACCCCGCAAGGCGCTATCGTCATCGACCCCGGCATGCGTACAAGCGTGGAACACATCTACGCCGCAGGCGACTGCACCGACCAGCCGCAGTTCGTCTATGTGGCGGCAGCGGCCGGCACTCGCGCCGCGATCAACATGACCGGCGGTGACGCGGCCCTGAACCTGACCGCGATGCCGGCCGTGGTGTTCACCGACCCGCAAGTGGCGACCGTAGGCTACAGCGAGGCGGAAGCGCACCATGACGGCATCAAAACTGATAGTCGCACGCTAACGCTGGACAACGTGCCGCGCGCGCTCGCCAACTTCGACACGCGCGGCTTCATCAAACTGGTGGTTGAAGAAGGCAGCGGACGACTGATCGGCGTGCAGGCAGTGGCCCCGGAAGCGGGCGAACTGATCCAGACGGCCGCACTGGCGATTCGCAACCGGATGACGGTGCAGGAACTGGCCGACCAGTTGTTCCCCTACCTGACGATGGTCGAAGGGTTGAAGCTCGCGGCGCAGACCTTCAACAAGGATGTGAAGCAGCTTTCCTGCTGCGCCGGGTGAGGACAAGGAGGTGTGCGATGAGCGCCTACACGGTATCGCAACTGGCCCATAACGCTGGGGTGAGCGTACATATCGTGCGCGACTACCTGGTGCGCGGCTTGTTACGGCCGGTGGCCTGCACCACGGGCGGCTACGGCGTGTTCGACGATGCGGCCTTGCAACGGCTGTGCTTCGTGCGCGCGGCCTTCGAGGCGGGTATCGGCCTGGATGCCCTGGCGCGGCTGTGCCGTGCGCTCGACGCAGCGGACGGCGCACAAGCCGCAGCGCAGCTTGCCGTGCTGCGCCAGTTGGTCGAGCGGCGGCGCGCGGCGTTGGCCCATCTGGACGCGCAACTGGCCTCCATGCCAGCCGAGCGGGCGCACGAGGAGGCATTGCCGTGAACGCCCCTGACAAACTGCCGCCCGAGACGCGCCAACCCGTTTCCGGCTACCTGTGGGGTGCGCTGGCCGTGTTGACCTGCCCCTGCCATCTGCCGATTCTCGCCGCCGTGCTGGCCGGGACGACCGCCGGTGCCTTCCTTGGCGAGCATTGGGGTGTTGCCGCGCTCGCGCTGACCGGCTTGTTCGTTCTGGCCGTAACGCGGCTGCTGCGCGCCTTCCGGGGCGGATCATGACGAGTTCGCAGCCCGCCGGATGGACGGCGGCCGAGTTGGCGCAGGCGGCGGCGCGCGGACAGCTTGACCTGCATTACCAGCCGCTGGTCGATCTGCGCGATCACCGGATCGCTGGCGCGGAAGCGTTGATGCGCTGGCGGCATCCGAGGCTTGGCCTGTTGCCGCCCGGCCAGTTCCTGCCGCTGGCCGAGTCGTTCGGCCTGATGCCGGAAATAGGCGCGTGGGTGCTGGGCGAGGCCTGTCGCCAGATGCACAAGTGGCAAGGACCGGCATGGCAACCGTTCCGTCTTGCCATCAATGTGTCCGCCAGCCAGGTTGGGCCAACGTTCGACGACGAGGTAAAGCGGGTGCTGGCCGATATGGCCCTGCCCGCCGAGCTTCTGGAGATCGAACTGACCGAATCGGTCGCATTCGGCAATCCAGCCCTGTTCGCCAGTTTCGACGCCTTGCGCGCCATCGGCGTGCGCTTCGCCGCCGACGACTTCGGCACCGGCTATTCCTGCCTGCAACATCTGAAATGCTGCCCCATCACCACATTGAAAATCGACCAATCCTTTGTCGCCAGGCTCCCGGATGATGCCCGTGACCAAACTATCGTGCGGGCGGTGATCCAGCTCGCGCACGGGCTGGGCATGGATGTCATTTTCAGAAGACGACTGCACCAGTTGATTGGGCGTAATGGCTGTTGTGCAGCCAGCTCCTGACAGTTCAATATCAGAAGTGATCTGCACCAATCTCGACTATGCTCAATACTCGTGTGCACCAAAGCGAGGTGAGCATGGCGACGGACACCCCACGGATTCCAGAACAAGGCGTGGCCACTCTGCCTGATGAGGCTTGGGAGCGTGCGCGCCGTCGTGCGGAGATCATCAGTCCGTTGGCGCAGTCGGAGACGGTCGGGCACGAAGCGGCCGATATGGCGGCTCAGGCGCTGGGCTTGTCTCGGCGCCAGGTATACGTTCTGATCCGGCGTGCCCGGCAAGGCAGCGGCCTCGTGACGGATCTGGTGCCCGGCCAGTCCGGTGGAGGTAAAGGTAAGGGGCGCTTGCCGGAACCGGTCGAGCGCGTCATCCACGAGCTACTGCAAAAGCGGTTCCTGACCAAGCAGAAGCGCAGCCTAGCGGCCTTTCACCGCGAAGTCACTCAGGTGTGCAAGGCTCAAAAACTGCGAGTGCCGGCGCGCAATACCGTGGCCTTACGGATCGCTAGCCTTGACCCGCGCAAGGTCATCCGCCGGCGGGAAGGCCAGGATGCCGCTCGTGACCTACAAGGTGTGGGCGGCGAGCCTCCTGCCGTGACCGCGCCGCTGGAGCAGGTGCAGATAGACCATACGGTCATCGACCTGATCGTGGTCGATGACCGCGACCGGCAACCTATTGGCCGCCCGTACCTGACCCTCGCCATCGACGTGTTCACCCGCTGCGTGCTCGGCATGGTCGTCACGCTGGAAGCGCCGTCTGCCGTTTCGGTTGGCCTGTGCCTCGTGCATGTCGCCTGCGACAAGCGCCCTTGGCTGGAAGGACTGAACGTGGAAATGGATTGGCAGATGAGCGGCAAGCCCTTGCTGCTCTACCTAGACAACGCGGCCGAGTTCAAGAGCGAGGCCCTGCGCCGGGGTTGCGAGCAGCATGGCATCCGGCTGGACTATCGCCCGCTGGGACAGCCGCACTATGGCGGCATCGTGGAACGGATCATCGGCACGGCGATGCAGATGATTCACGACGAACTGCCGGGAACGACCTTCTCCAACCCTGACCAGCGCGGCGACTACGATTCCGAAAACAAGGCCGCCCTGACGCTGCGCGAGCTAGAGCGCTGGCTCACATTGGCGGTCGGCACCTACCACGGTTCGGTGCACAACGGCCTGCTCCAACCGCCGGCCGCGCGCTGGGCCGAGGCCGTGGCGCGTGTCGGCGTACCGGCCGTCGTCACACGCGCTACTTCGTTCCTGGTCGATTTTCTGCCGATCCTCCGGCGCACGCTGACCCGCACCGGCTTTGTCATCGACCACATCCACTACTACGCCGATGCGCTCAAGCCGTGGATTGCGCGGCGTGAACGCTGGCCGTCCTTTCTGATCCGGCGCGATCCGCGCGACATCAGCCGTATCTGGGTCCTGGAACCGGAGGGACAGCATTACCTGGAAATTCCCTACCGTACCTTGTCGCATCCGGCTGTCACCCTCTGGGAACAACGGCAGGCGCTGGCGAAACTGCGGCAGCAAGGGCGCGAACAGGTGGATGAGTCGGCGCTGTTCCGCATGATCGGCCAGATGCGTGAGATTGTGACCAGCGCGCAGAAGGCCACACGCAAGGCGCGGCGTGACGCGGATCGCCGCCAGCACCTCAAGACATCAGCTCGGCCGGACAAGCCCGTTCCGCCGGATACGGATATTGCCGACCCGCAGGCAGACAACTTGCCACCCGCCAAACCGTTCGACCAGATTGAGGAGTGGTAGCCGTGGACGAATATCCCATCATCGACCTGTCCCACCTGCTGCCGGCGGCCCAGGGCTTGGCCCGTCTTCCGGCGGACGAGCGCATCCAGCGCCTTCGCGCCGACCGCTGGATCGGCTATCCGCGCGCAGTCGAGGCGCTGAACCGGCTGGAAGCCCTTTATGCGTGGCCAAACAAGCAACGCATGCCCAACCTGCTGCTGGTTGGCCCGACCAACAATGGCAAGTCGATGATCGTCGAGAAGTTCCGCCGCACCCACCCGGCCAGCTCCGACGCCGACCAGGAGCACATCCCGGTGTTGGTCGTGCAGATGCCGTCCGAGCCGTCCGTGATCCGCTTCTACGTCGCGCTGCTCGCCGCGATGGGCGCGCCGCTGCGCCCACGCCCACGGTTGCCGGAAATGGAGCAACTGGCTCTGGCACTGCTGCGCAAGGTCGGCGTGCGCATGCTGGTGATCGACGAGCTGCACAACGTGCTGGCCGGCAACAGCGTCAACCGCCGGGAATTCCTCAACCTGCTGCGCTTCCTCGGCAACGAACTGCGCATCCCGTTGGTTGGGGTAGGCACGCGCGACGCCTACCTAGCCATCCGCTCCGATGACCAGTTGGAAAATCGCTTCGAGCCGATGATGCTGCCGGTATGGGAGGCCAACGACGATTGCTGCTCACTGCTGGCCAGCTTCGCCGCTTCGCTCCCGCTGCGCCGGCCTTCCCCAATTGCCACGCTGGACATGGCTCGCTACCTGCTCACACGCAGCGAGGGCACCATAGGGGAACTGGCGCACTTGCTGATGGCGGCGGCCATCGTCGCCGTGGAGAGCGGCGAGGAAGCGATCAACCATCGCACACTCAGCATGGCCTGTCGACAACCTCTCGCGCAACCAAGACATCGCGGTCGGACTGCAAGTGATCTTGAAGCCACGGGCCCGTCCCACCCCGACATGGACCTCGATGCCCGAACGGACGTTAGATTTCGAGTTCTAGGCGTTCTGCGATGAAGGTTGGATCCCAGCCGGGATTGAAAGTGTCGACGTGGGTGAATCCGAGCCGCTCGTATAGGCCACGCAGGTTCGGGTGGCAGTCGAGCCGCAGCTTGGCGCACCCCTGCGTTCGCGCGGCATGGCGGCAAGCCTCGATCAGCGCGGAGCTGACACCCCGGCCCGCATGTGTCCGTCGCACCGCGAGCTTGTGCAGATATGCGGCCTCCCCCTTGAGGGCGTCGGGCCAGAACTCGGGATCCTCGGCCGACAAGGTGCAACAGCCGACGATGCCGTCGCTGCAACTCGCGACTAGGAGCTCGGATCTCAGGACGAAGGTCTCCGCGAATGTCCGGTCGATCCGCGCGACGTCCCAGGCGGGCGTTCCCTTGGCGGACATCCACGCCGCAGCGTCGTGCATCAGCCGCACAACCTCGTCGATATCACCCGAGCAGGCGACCCGAACGTTCGGAGGCTCCTCGCTGTCCATTCGCTCCCCTGGCGCGGTATGAACCGCCGCCTCATAGTGCAGTTTGATCCTGACGAGCCCAGCATGTCTGCGCCCACCTTCGCGGAACCTGACCAGGGTCCGCTAGCGGGCGGCCGGAAGGTGAATGCTAGGCATGATCTAACCCTCGGTCTCTGGCGTCGCGACTGCGAAATTTCGCGAGGGTTTCCGAGAAGGTGATTGCGCTTCGCAGATCTCCAGGCGCGTGGGTGCGGACGTAGTCAGCGCCATTGCCGATCGCGTGAAGTTCCGCCGCAAGGCTCGCTGGACCCAGATCCTTTACAGGAAGGCCAACGGTGGCGCCCAAGAAGGATTTCCGCGACACCGAGACCAATAGCGGAAGCCCCAACGCCGACTTCAGCTTTTGAAGGTTCGACAGCACGTGCAGCGATGTTTCCGGTGCGGGGCTCAAGAAAAATCCCATCCCCGGATCGAGGATGAGCCGGTCGGCAGCGACCCCGCTCCGTCGCAAGGCGGAAACCCGCGCCTCGAAGAACCGCACAATCTCGTCGAGCGCGTCTTCGGGTCGAAGGTGACCGGTGCGGGTGGCGATGCCATCCCGCTGCGCTGAGTGCATAACCACCAGCCTGCAGTCCGCCTCAGCAATATCGGGATAGAGCGCAGGGTCAGGAAATCCTTGGATATCGTTCAGGTAGCCCACGCCGCGCTTGAGCGCATAGCGCTGGGTTTCCGGTTGGAAGCTGTCGATTGAAACACGGTGCATCTGATCGGACAGGGCGTCTAAGAGCGGCGCAATACGTCTGATCTCATCGGCCGGCGATACAGGCCTCGCGTCCGGATGGCTGGCGGCCGGTCCGACATCCACGACGTCTGATCCGACTCGCAGCATTTCGATCGCCGCGGTGACAGCGCCGGCGGGGTCTAGCCGCCGGCTCTCATCGAAGAAGGAGTCCTCGGTGAGATTCAGAATGCCGAACACCGTCACCATGGCGTCGGCCTCCGCAGCGACTTCCACGATGGGGATCGGGCGAGCAAAAAGGCAGCAATTATGAGCCCCATACCTACAAAGCCCCACGCATCAAGCTTTTGCCCATGAAGCAACCAGGCAATGGCTGTAATTATGACGACGCCGAGTCCCGACCAGACTGCATAAGCAACACCGACAGGGATGGATTTCAGAACCAGAGAAAGAAAATAAAATGCGATGCCATAACCGATTATGACAACGGCGGAAGGGGCAAGCTTAGTAAAGCCCTCGCTAGATTTTAATGCGGATGTTGCGATTACTTCGCCAACTATTGCGATAACAAGAAAAAGCCAGCCTTTCATGATATATCTCCCAATTTGTGTAGGGCTTATTATGCACGCTTAAAAATAATAAAAGCAGACTTGACCTGATAGTTTGGCTGTGAGCAATTATGTGCTTAGTGCATCTAACTTTGTTTTAGGGCGACTGCCCTGCTGCGTAACATCGTTGCTGCTCCATAACATCAAACATCGACCCACGGCGTAACGCGCTTGCTGCTTGGATGCCCGAGGCATAGACTGTACAAAAAAACAGTCATAACAAGCCATGAAAACCGCCACTGCGCCGTTACCACCGCTGCGTTCGGTCAAGGTTCTGGACCAGTTGCGTGAGCGCATACGCTACTTGCATTACAGCTTACGAACCGAACAGGCTTATGTCCACTGGGTTCGTGCCTTCATCCGTTTCCACGGTGTGCGTCACCCGGCAACCTTGGGCAGCAGCGAAGTCGAGGCATTTCTGTCCTGGCTGGCGAACGAGCGCAAGGTTTCGGTCTCCACGCATCGTCAGGCATTGGCGGCCTTGCTGTTCTTCTACGGCAAGGTGCTGTGCACGGATCTGCCCTGGCTTCAGGAGATCGGAAGACCTCGGCCGTCGCGGCGCTTGCCGGTGGTGCTGACCCCGGATGAAGTGGTTCGCATCCTCGGTTTTCTGGAAGGCGAGCATCGTTTGTTCGCCCAGCTTCTGTATGGAACGGGCATGCGGATCAGTGAGGGTTTGCAACTGCGGGTCAAGGATCTGGATTTCGATCACGGCACGATCATCGTGCGGGAGGGCAAGGGCTCCAAGGATCGGGCCTTGATGTTACCCGAGAGCTTGGCACCCAGCCTGCGCGAGCAGCTGTCGCGTGCACGGGCATGGTGGCTGAAGGACCAGGCCGAGGGCCGCAGCGGCGTTGCGCTTCCCGACGCCCTTGAGCGGAAGTATCCGCGCGCCGGGCATTCCTGGCCGTGGTTCTGGGTTTTTGCGCAGCACACGCATTCGACCGATCCACGGAGCGGTGTCGTGCGTCGCCATCACATGTATGACCAGACCTTTCAGCGCGCCTTCAAACGTGCCGTAGAACAAGCAGGCATCACGAAGCCCGCCACACCGCACACCCTCCGCCACTCGTTCGCGACGGCCTTGCTCCGCAGCGGTTACGACATTCGAACCGTGCAGGATCTGCTCGGCCATTCCGACGTCTCTACGACGATGATTTACACGCATGTGCTGAAAGTTGGCGGTGCCGGAGTGCGCTCACCGCTTGATGCGCTGCCGCCCCTCACTAGTGAGAGGTAGGGCAGCGCAAGTCAATCCTGGCGGATTCACTACCCCTGCGCGAAGGCCATCGGTGCCGCATCGAACGGCCGGTTGCGGAAAGTCCTCCCTGCGTCCGCTGATGGCCGGCAGCAGCCCGTCGTTGCCTGATGGATCCAACCCCTCCGCTGCTATAGTGCAGTCGGCTTCTGACGTTCAGTGCAGCCGTCTTCTGAAAACGACAATGGAGGTGGTAGCCGAGGGTGTGGAAACACCCGACTGCCTTGCGTGGTTGCGGCAGGCGGGTTGCGACACGGTGCAGGGTTTCCTGTTCGCCAGGCCGATGCCGGCGGCGGCCTTCGTCGGCTTCGTCAACCAATGGAGGAACACCACCATGAACGCCAATGAACCGAGCACCAGTTGCTGCGTGTGCTGCAAGGAAATCCCGCTCGATGCCGCCTTCACGCCGGAAGGGGCCGAGTACGTGGAGCATTTCTGCGGGCTGGAGTGCTATCAGCGCTTCCAGGCGCGGGCCAGCACTGCGACCGAAACCAGCGTCAAACCGGACGCTTGTGATTCGCCGCCGTCAGGTTGAGGCATACCCTAACCTGATGTCAGATGCCATGTGTAAATTGCGTCAGGATAGGATTGAATTTTGAATTTATTGACATATCTCGTTGAAGGTCATAGAGTCTTCCCTGACATTTTGCAGGGAATTCCATGACTGGACAGCGCATTGGGTATATCAGGGTCAGCACCTTCGACCAGAACCCGGAACGGCAACTGGAAGGCGTCAAGGTTGATCGCGCTTTTAGCGACAAGGCATCCGGCAAGGATGTCAAGCGTCCGCAACTGGAAGCGCTGATAAGCTTCGCCCGCACCGGCGACACCGTGGTGGTGCATAGCATGGATCGCCTGGCGCGCAATCTCGATGATTTGCGCCGGATCGTGCAAACGCTGACACAACGCGGCGTGCATATCGAATTCGTCAAGGAACACCTCAGTTTTACTGGCGAAGACTCTCCGATGGCGAACCTGATGCTCTCGGTGATGGGCGCGTTCGCCGAGTTCGAGCGCGCCCTGATCCGCGAGCGTCAGCGCGAGGGTATTGCGCTCGCCAAGCAACGCGGGGCTTACCGTGGCAGGAAGAAATCCCTGTCGTCTGAGCGTATTGCCGAACTGCGCCAACGTGTCGAGGCTGGCGAGCAAAAGACCAAGCTTGCTCGTGAATTCGGAATCAGTCGCGAAACCCTGTATCAATACTTGAGAACGGATCAGTAAATATGCCACGTCGTTCCATCCTGTCCGCCGCCGAGCGGGAAAGCCTGCTGGCGTTGCCGGACTCCAAGGACGACCTGATCCGACATTACACATTCAACGATACCGACCTCTCGATCATCCGACAGCGGCGCGGGCCAGCCAATCGGCTGGGCTTCGCGGTGCAGCTCTGTTACCTGCGCTTTCCCGGCGTCATCCTGGGCGTCGATGAACTACCGTTCCCGCCCTTGTTGAAGCTGGTCGCCGACCAGCTCAAGGTCGGCGTCGAAAGCTGGAACGAGTACGGCCAGCGGGAGCAGACCCGGCGCGAGCACCTGAGCGAGCTGCAAACCGTGTTCGGTTTCCGGCCCTTCACCATGAGCCATTACCGGCAGGCCGTCCAGATGCTGACCGAGCTGGCGATGCAAACCGACAAAGGCATCGTGCTGGCCAGCGCCTTGATCGGGCACCTGCGGCGGCAGTCGGTCATTCTGCCCGCCCTCAACGCCGTCGAGCGGGCGAGTGCCGAGGCGATCACCCGTGCTAACCGGCGCATCTACGACGCCTTGGCCGAACCACTGGCGGACGCGCATCGCCGCCGCCTCGACGATCTGCTCAAGCGCCGGGACAACGGCAAGACGACCTGGTTGGCTTGGTTGCGCCAGTCTCCGGCCAAGCCAAATTCGCGGCATATGCTGGAACACATCGAACGCCTCAAGGCATGGCAGGCACTCGATCTGCCTACCGGCATCGAGCGGCTGGTTCACCAGAACCGCCTGCTCAAGATTGCCCGCGAGGGCGGCCAGATGACACCCGCCGACCTGGCCAAATTCGAGCCGCAACGGCGCTACGCCACTCTCGTGGCGCTGGCCACCGAGGGCATGGCCACCGTCACCGACGAAATCATCGACCTGCACGACCGCATCCTGGGTAAGCTGTTTAACGCTGCCAAGAATAAGCATCAGCAGCAGTTCCAGGCGTCAGGCAAGGCCATCAACGCCAAGGTACGTCTGTACGGGCGCATCGGTCAGGCGCTGATCGACGCCAAGCAATCAGGCCGCGATGCGTTTGCCGCCATCGAGGCCGTCATGTCCTGGGATTCCTTTGCCGAGAGCGTCACCGAGGCGCAGAAGCTCGCGCAACCCGATGACTTCGATTTCCTGCATCGCATCGGCGAGAGCTACGCCACCCTGCGCCGCTATGCACCGGAATTCCTTGCCGTGCTCAAGCTGCGGGCCGCGCCCGCCGCCAAAAACGTGCTTGATGCCATTGAGGTGCTGCGCGGCATGAACACCGACAACGCCCGCAAGCTGCCAGCCGATGCACCGACCGGCTTCATCAAGCCGCGCTGGCAGAAACTGGTGATGACCGACGCCGGCATCGACCGGCGCTACTACGAACTGTGCGCGCTGTCCGAGTTGAAGAACTCCCTGCGCTCGGGCGACATCTGGGTGCAGGGTTCACGCCAGTTCAAGGACTTCGAGGACTACCTGGTACCGCCCGAGAAGTTCACCAGCCTCAAGCAGTCCAGCGAATTGCCGCTGGCCGTGGCCACCGACTGCGAACAATATCTGCATGAGCGGCTGACGCTGCTGGAAGCACAACTTGCCACCGTCAACCGCATGGCGGCAGCCAACGACCTGCCGGATGCCATCATCACCGAGTCGGGCTTGAAGATCACGCCGCTGGATGCGGCGGTGCCCGACACCGCGCAGGCGCTGATAGACCAGACAGCCATGGTCCTGCCGCACGTCAAGATCACCGAACTGCTGCTCGAAGTCGATGAGTGGACGGGCTTCACCCGGCACTTCACGCACTTGAAATCGGGCGATCTGGCCAAGGACAAGAACCTGTTGTTGACCACGATCCTGGCCGACGCGATCAACCTGGGCCTGACCAAGATGGCCGAGTCCTGCCCCGGCACGACCTACGCGAAGCTCGCTTGGCTGCAAGCCTGGCATACCCGCGACGAAACGTACTCGACAGCGTTGGCTGAACTGGTCAACGCTCAGTTTCGGCATCCCTTTGCCGGGCACTGGGGCGATGGCACCACATCATCATCGGACGGACAGAATTTCCGAACCGCTAGCAAGGCAAAGAGCACGGGGCACATCAACCCAAAATATGGCAGCAGCCCAGGACGGACTTTCTACACCCACATCTCCGACCAATACGCGCCATTCCACACCAAGGTGGTCAATGTCGGCCTGCGCGACTCAACCTACGTGCTCGACGGCCTGCTGTACCACGAATCCGACCTGCGGATCGAGGAGCACTACACCGACACGGCGGGCTTCACCGATCACGTCTTCGCCCTGATGCACCTCTTGGGCTTCCGCTTCGCGCCGCGCATCCGCGACCTGGGCGACACCAAGCTCTACATCCCGAAGGGCGATGCCGCCTATGACGCGCTCAAGCCGATGATCGGCGGCACGCTCAACATCAAGCACGTCCGCGCCCATTGGGACGAAATCCTGCGGCTGGCCACCTCGATCAAGCAGGGCACGGTGACGGCCTCGCTGATGCTCAGGAAACTCGGCAGCTACCCGCGCCAGAACGGCTTGGCCGTCGCGCTGCGCGAGTTGGGCCGCATCGAGCGCACGCTGTTCATCCTCGACTGGCTGCAAAGCGTCGAGCTACGCCGCCGCGTGCATGCCGGGCTGAACAAGGGCGAGGCGCGCAATGCGCTGGCCCGTGCCGTGTTCTTCAACCGCCTTGGTGAAATCCGTGACCGCAGTTTCGAGCAGCAGCGCTACCGGGCCAGCGGCCTCAACCTGGTGACGGCGGCCATCGTGCTGTGGAACACGGTCTACCTGGAGCGTGCGGCGCATGCGTTGCGCGGCAATGGTCATGCCGTCGATGACTCGCTATTGCAGTACCTGTCGCCACTCGGCTGGGAGCACATCAACCTGACCGGTGATTACCTATGGCGCAGCAGCGCCAAGATCGGCGCGGGGAAGTTCAGGCCGCTACGGCCTCTGCAACCGGCTTAGCGTGCTTTATTTTCCGTTTTCTGAGACGACCCCTGGAACATTGGTCCCTCGCCACCGACCGAACATCGACGGGCGCAAGATCGAAGACATGGATCCGACCGGGTGCGAGAACACCGACGGCCATGCATGTCGCACCCAATGTCAGGTAAGGGCTGAATTCCATGGCTATGCACGAAATGCAAAACCCGCCCGTTGTGGCGATTTCCGAGACTGGGAGCCTATGGTGGAACCGCCGGTTTCGCGCATGGATTCCGCAAGCTCTCCTGATCTTGCTGGTTGGCGCGGCGGTCTGGTTCTTCGCCTACAACGCATCCCTCAATATCGGCCGGCAGAAACTGAGCTTCGGTCTCGACTTCCTGTCGCGCGAGGCAGGGTTTGGCATCGGCGAAACCTTCATCGAATATAGCTCCCAGTCGAGCTTCGCCCGCGCCTTTCTCACAGGGCTGGTCAATACGATCGTCGTGTCAGCCCATGCTCTTGTTCTTGCTACGGTGATCGGGTTCGCTGTCGGTATCGGCTCGCTCTCGACGAACCAGGCGCTGCGGCGCGTCTGCCTGACCTACGTCGCACTTTTCCGTAACGTGCCGCTTCTTCTGCAGCTCTATCTTTGGTACTCGATCGCAACCGGGCTCCTGCCAACGCCAGCGGAAGCATGGGGCGCCTTCGGCGTCCAGATCAGCCGCGTCGGCATATTCCTGCCGATGTTGCACCTCCAGCCGACGGCGCTTTCGACTGTTGCGGGCTTGGTGGCGGCGATAGCGGTCGGCCTCGCGGTCTGGCGCTACGTCTTCGACAGAAGGGCGGGTGTTGTTGCTTTCCTGGCAATTCTTGCTGCCGCCCTGCTGGCCGGCACGATCGCGCTGGTCGTAGCAGGCGGTGCGTCCTTCGAGCTTTCGGTCTGGCAGAAGTTCCGCTTCAATGGCGGCATCAAGTTCTCGCCGGAGTTCTCGGCGCTCCTCGTGGGACTTTCGATTTACTCCGGCAGCTTCATCGCCGAGATCGTGCGCACGGGTATTCTTGCCGTCAAGAAAGGGCAGAAGGAGGCGGCGCAGGCCCTCGGTCTCTCGCCCGGACAGACGATGCGCTACATCGTCATCCCCCAGGCTTCGCGCGTGATCATCCCGCCGCTGACAAGCCAATACCTCAACCTTGTCAAGAACAGCTCGCTCGGCGTGGCGATTGGCTATCCGGATCTGGTCTCGATCGGCAACACCACGCTCAATATCACCGGCCGCGCCATCGAGTGCGTCGCCATCATGATGGCGGTGTATCTCTCGATGAGTCTGGCGATCTCCGCCGCGATGAATGTCTACAACAAAAAGATGGCGCTACGGACACGATGAGGTTGATGATGGCTATGAAACAGCAAACTTCCTGGCGTAGTCGCCTGATCAGCGTAGCGGTGATCGCGGTCCTTGCGGTCGTCCTCTTTCCCCTGTTCCGTTGGGCGGTCCTCGAGGCGGTCTGGGGCGCGAAGCCGGCCGATGCTTGCGATGGCGTCGGCGCGTGCTGGCCGGTCATCGCGGAAAAGGCCACCTTGATCATCTTCGGGCGCTATCCGGCTTCGGAACTCTGGCGGCCTGCTTTGGCCTCCGCCCTGCTGCTAGGAACGACTGTTGCCACTGCCTTGCCGCGTTTTTGGGGTAAAGGGTTGCTTGCCGCCTGGATCTATTCCCCGATCCTGTTCTTCGTTTTGATGGGCGGCGGGGTCGCGGGGCTATCTCCCGTGCCTTGGACGCAATGGGGCGGATTGCCGATCACCATCATGCTCTCCGTCTTCGGTATCGGATTTGCGTTCCCGATTGGCATCCTGCTTGCCTGTGCAAGGCTGTCGTCGAAGCCGATCGTCCGCTGGTTCGCGACCGCCTACATCGAGGTTGTCCGCGGTGTGCCGCTGATCACGATCCTGTTCATGGCGACGTTCATTCTTCCGCTGCTGCTGCCCGCAAGCTGGAACATCAACGCCATGATCCGCGCCCAGGTCGCCATCATCCTGTTCACGGCAGCCTATCTGGCCGAGGTCGTCCGCGCCGGTTTGCAGACCGTTCCGAAGGGGCAGTTCGAAGCGTGCGAAGCGCTCGGCATCTCGCGGTTCGAGGCCTACACCCGGATCGTACTTCCGCAGGCGCTGACGACGGTGATCGCTCCGACGATCAACACCTTCATCAGCGTGCTCAAGGACACCTCGCTCGTCGCGATCGTTTCCATCAGCGAGCTTCTTATGACGGCCCGGCAGGCTCTGGCCGACCCGCTTTGGCGGACGCATTTCATCGAGGTCTACGTGTTCATCGCGGTGATCTACTTCGTCTTCTGCTTCGCCATGGGCAAATGGAGCAAGAGGCTGGAGCACGCCTACATCTTCTCAAAAGGTCGAGAGTAGCCCTTTCAAACCGAGATTCAGCATTCCTACGGGGAAATTGCCATGCAAAATACAGCAATCGAATTAAAGAATATCGACAAGTTCTACAGCGATTTCCACGTCTTGAAGGATGTCAGCCTGACGGTTGGGCTTGGCGAAAAGCTGGTCGTCTGTGGTCCTTCCGGCTCCGGCAAGTCAACGATGATCCGATGCATCAACCATCTGGAATCCCATCAGGCAGGATCCATCAACGTCCTCGGGGTGGAACTGAACGACGACGTTCGCAACATCGCGGAAATCCGTAAATCGGTCGGCATGGTGTTCCAGCAGTTCAATCTGTTCCCTCATCTGACGGTGCTGGAAAACTGCACGCTGGCGCAAAGGCTGGTGAGTGGTCGCAGGCAGGACGAAGCGGAGAGTGTCGCGATGGAACTCCTGCGGCGCGTCCGCATCGCCGATCAGGCAAAGAAATATCCCGGGCAACTTTCTGGCGGCCAGCAGCAGCGCGTAGCAATCGCTCGCAGCCTGTCAATGCGCCCGAAGATCATGTTGTTCGATGAACCTACCTCGGCGCTCGATCCGGAAATGGTCAAAGAGGTACTTGATGTTATGGGGGAGTTGGCCACCGACGGAATGACCATGGTGTGCGTGACGCACGAGATGGGCTTTGCTCGATCCGTCGCCGACCGTGTGATTTTTATGGATCATGGCACGATCGTCGAGCAGAACACGCCGGAGCAGTTCTTTGACGATCCCAAAGAGCCGCGGCTGCGGGAGTTCCTGTCCCAAGTGCTTCATTGAGACAGTCGGCCGTGCCGCATTGCACCACGTTTCAGGAGCCGGCCGTTTTTGCAAAGGTCGCGCAATGGAGCGAACCCCATGCTCTGGACGCCTTAGATCTTTGGCGTTCTAGGACGGGAGCGGAAGGCAGACTGGTGGAATGGTAGTTGAAGGGAATGAACATGAGCAAACTTCTGCAGGGGCAAACGGTTCTGGTCACTGGTGCCTCTGGCGGAATAGGGTCGGCTATCGTGGAACGCCTTGCCGCCGAGGGTGCGCGACCGATAATACACTATTGCAGGCACGAGACTGCGGCGAAATCGCTGTTGTCTCGTGTTGGCGGCGATGGCCTGATTGTGCAGGCTGACCTTTCCGAACCCGACGGCCCGTTGGCACTATGGAGAAAATCGGTCGATTTCGCAGGCAGGGTTCACGGCCTCGTTAACAATGCGGGAGTCCGCACCGATATCTCGGTTGAAGCAATTCCGGAAAACTGGAGAGGCGCATGGCACCGGGAATTTCAAATTAATCTCTTCGCGGCTGCCGATCTTTGCAAGGAGGCGATTAATCATTTCAAAACAGAAGGCGGAGGTCGCATCGTTAACATAGCAAGTCGGGCGGGACAACGAGGCTCGGCCGCTGAGGCGCTACCCTATGGTGCTGCCAAAGCGGCGCTGATTAATCTCAGAGTCGGTCCGGAAAGTTATTCAGTTTGAACAGAGCCTTCTCAGCATGAGGCGAATGGATGCCAATTTGAGGAAGGCGAGTGCGTTGCGTGACATGTTTTCGAAGTCCTTGGCCAGCCTGCGGCAA
>NZ_LR701565.1:0-4694 GCF_902498795.1 Hoeflea sp. EC-HK425 | reverse complement strand
CATCCTTAAGGGTGACACCCAGAACTCTGACCCCCGGGCCGGGCGACCATTTCGATTTCGTTTGCATCACCGCAGATAGCAACTGTGACGCTAACACTCCGTTAACCACAGACTTTGAGGAAGAACCCAATTAAGGGCTACGCGACAACCGGGATCAAGGTCGAAGGTGAAGGCGAGTGGCACGCACGCAAGCATGGCGGCCCGAAACGGCGCGTCTGGCGCAAGCTCCACCTTGGGATCGATGAAGAAACGTTGGAGATCCGGGCCGTCGAAGTCACCGGGAGCCACATCGGTGATGCGCCCATCCTACCCACCTTCTCGACCAAATCCCGCAGGACCAGGAAATCGGTAGCGTTACGGCTGATGGCGCCTACGACACGCGCAAATGCCACGATGCGATTGCAGATCGCGGTGCCCATGCCGTCATCCCGCCCCGCAAGAACGCGAAGCCCTGGAAGACGATCACCGCCGGAGCCGTGGCGCGAAATGAGGCCCTGCGCGCGGCGAAATACCTGGGCCGCGCGCTCTGGCGACGATGGAGTGGATACCACCGCCGAAGCCGCGTCGAGACAAAGATGCATTGTATCAAGTTGCTGGGCCAGCGGCTCATGGCACGGGACTTCGATCGACAGGTCGCCGAACTCCAGGTCCGCATCGCCGTCCTGAACGGCTACACCGCGCTCGGAATACCCGTCACGGAAGCTGTGGGATAAGTCCGTCCGGGGAAAGGGGAACCTCGGCCTTAAGCCGATTTGTGCATCAGAGCCCTTGACACTAATAATTAGCTATCTATGTTTTTCCCGGCGATGGTTCCCCGGAAGAGGAGCCGGATTTCATCGCTGCATCAAACTGGAGGAAATTCATGTCACGGACAGCCAATTTGGCCGGCCCGCGTTCGCGGACCGGAATGGTGGTGCTTTGCCTCGCTCTGACCGCGGGCTTCGCCCCGCTCGCGTCGGCGCAGGAGCAGCCCGCCTTCAACGAACATGCGGGAACCCTGCCGGACGGGACGGCATGGCTGATCCGCGTGCCCGAGAACTGGAATGGTCGACTACTCAGGGATCTGGATTTCGCCAGCAACGTTTCGGTCGCGTCAGCGGTCCAGCGGTATGACGACCTGCTCGGTCGTGGCTATGCCTTCGCCGGGCTCGCCCGGCACCCGCTGCGCCTGTGGCAATACGATCCGCAGCGTGAAATCCTGAATCTACAAGCTGTTCAGGACATTTTCACGGACCTGGAGCGCGCTCCTGACATGGTGCTGCAATACGGCTGTTCTGGCGGAGGGCTCGACAGCCTCGCTTCGGCCGAGGATTACCCGGACAGGATCGACGGTGCCGCCGTGCTTGCCGCCCATACGCCGGTCTGGATCATGAGCAGTTTCCTGGATGGCTGGTTCGCCATGCAGACCCTGCTGGGCGAAAGCTATGAGGCCGCTGGGCACGGTCCGGCCAGCGATCTCGCCATCGTCGGCCTGCCCAATGCCGGAGCGGGTGGCGAGCGCAGCCTTGACGCGATCCGTGCGTCCTGGATGGCCGCCATCGAAACGGCGGGCGAAAGCCCGGAGGGCCGCGCGCGGCTGGCGCTTGCCTTCGCCATCGGACAGTGGTCGCCGTGGATGGTCGAGGGGACCGAACTACCCGACACCGCGGATGCCGGCGCCATGGCCGACATGATCGTGGCCTCGGCGCTGCGCATCGGCGGTAATGTTGGCGGGTCCTCGCGGCTTCTGTTCGAAAACGCCGCATCGGGGCAGCAACTTTCCGGGAACGAGGGGGTCGACTATGCCGCCTTCTACCAGAATGCCGCACCCGCGATGGCGCGGACGGTTGAGGCGCTCTACGAACAGGCCGGTTTGGACCTTCAGGCCGACATTGCCAGGATCGACGCCGCCCCCCGCATCGCGGCCTCGGATTATGCGCGCGATTTCTGGGCCGCAGACGGGCGCACGACGACCGGCGATCTGCAGGTTCCGGCGATCCGCATCCACATGCTGGGCGACTGGGCCATTCCCTACACGCTGATGGAAGGCTACGGCGCGCTGGTGCAGGAGCAGGGTACCGGCGATCTGTATCGGCAGTCGCTGGTCCAGGGCACGGGCCATTGCGAGTTCACGGCTGCCGAAAGCACGGCCATCGTCGAGACCCTGGTCGAACGGATCGAAACGGGCGCCTGGCCCGAGACATCGCCCGAGGCGCTGAACGCCGCAGCCGAGGCGCTGGAAACCGGGAGCGCCCCCCGGTTCATCGAACACGGTGATTGGCGCGTGGCAGCCTATAACCGGCCCTGGGTTCCGGCAGAATGAGCCGATGGGGAACTGGCGCTGCGCCGGTTCCCCCACAGGTCCGGTGGCGCAAGTCATTGGTGGACCGTCGCCAACGCGCAGTGGGCATCTCTGGCGAGGGCAAGTGTTCCCATGTCTGGACGACCCCTGCTGCGCAAGCTGGGAATTGACGCGCCTATGCCGAAAGCAGTCATGTCTACGGCCTTTGTGGTGCGGTCTAGCCGCTGGCCCAGATGAAGTCCGCGGATCGGGTCCCAATCAAAATTGCGCGCTTTCTGCGCCTTGACCCCCTGGGGTGTCCCGATCCCCGGTTCGACCGGTTTGTCATCTCTTCTCAGCTTCACGCATTCCGTCAGCGGTTCCGCGCTCAGGAGACAGGGGCCGCGTAGATCTCGTTGCGGCGCAGGAGCGCCCAAGCGATCCGGGCAGTCTTGTTGGCGAGCGCGACCGCAACGACTTTCGGTCGCTTGCGTGCTTTAAGCCCAAGCATCCAAGCCTTGCCGGCATCGCCCTGCCTTGCAAAGCGAAGCACCGCAGTCGCGCCGGAAACGAGCAGTCGCCGGATATATCCATCACCCTGCTTGCTGATCCCGGTCTGTCGATCCTTGCCACTGCTTGAGTTCGCCCGTGGCGTCAGGCCTAGCCAGGCCGCGAACTGTCGTGCCGAGCGGAACAGGCTCGGATCCGGAACATTTGCAGCAATTGCGCTGGCGGTGATCGGTCCGATACCGGGAATGGTCGCCAGTCGCCGGCTCGTCTCGTGCGTCCGGTGCCACTCGAGGATCCGTTTCTCCAGGGCCTCAGCCTGATCGGCAATCGCCTCCGCTTGGCAGATCAACGCATGGATGGCAGCCGCAGCATGGTCAGGCAACTGTCGCGTTGCCCTTAAATCTGAGACACGACGCGTTCGGGGATATTTTTTGCCCTTAATTATGAGATTCCACTGCCATCGCGCCTATGCTTTTCGCGCGCTGCCGGGCGATGTAATCGACCGCGGCAAGCAGACGTGGCTCCTTATCGAAGGCGCGCAATAGAGCAACCCTTGCATAGTCGTCGATGCCGGAGCTTGAGATGGCCGCTTTGACCAGTGGACGGGATTGGGCTGCATCAATTGCAGCAAGGCAAAACAGCCTTACTTCCAGCCTGTGGCCCTGAAGAGCGTATAACGGATCTCCGCGGAAGGCCTTTAATGATATGGCAAAGGTGACCGCGCGCATTGCGCGCCGAAATTGCTTGGAGCTGCGTAATCGCGCGGCGTATTCAAGCCGCGCGGCGCCGTTGCGCGCACGATTTATCAGCTTTTCGGGCATCTGTTCGCCACTGGCCTTGCCGAGCGTCGGCACAAGTCTCGTCCCACAAACCTGGCAGTCGAATGCCCAGGCTCGCCTCCAATGCTTGAGCGAAAGGCCCTCTCTGGAACATTGCAGGCAATGCTGGAATGGTATCTGGGCCGTCAGCGAGGCTTCTCGTGTCGTCATTGCTGGGAAGGTCAAAGATCGCACAACATCTGGGTCAATCCGTGCGGCGTTGGCAATCTTCGCCGCCGCAGCCGCGTCGACGTTGAAGTTCAAGGCGGTGCCATGCGCGGTATCGATTCTGAGATGAGCCAGTAGTTCCGCATCATCACAGTAGTTGGCCGCCGCCAGCCTAGACAACCAACCTGACAACAACTCGTCGGGCAGCGGCGCGACAGTCTTGGGCAGCGGGTGCGGCTTCACACCCCGGACTTCTCGAGCCGCCGATGGGGGTTCGCATGGCGCGACCAAACCGGCGTCCATTTTGCGATTGCGTCATCGGTGATGCATTCATCACCTGTGACAATGGCGTCGATGGAAAGATCCTTGATCAGGGCGAAGATGCGCGAGGTCACCCCGCCGGTCAGCGCAAGTATCTGCTTTAGTGACTTGACCTTCAGATTGGATTTCTTCTCGAGGGGCATTGCCGCGATGAGTGTCTGGATCATGTCCGAGAACTCGGCGTCGTCGCGCCAGTTTGGAAGGTGATGTTCGTCCAGCCGCCTGGCAAGCTGGATATCACCACGGATGGCATCGACGGCCTCGCTGACCCCCAGGCAGACCAGCGACACTTCGAGTTCATTGCTGAGATACCGCAGAACATTGAGAAAGCGGCGCTGTTCGCGGTGGGTCCCGGCCAAGAGGTTGTGGACTTCGTCGATCATGATCATCCGCAGGCCAAGGTCGCGCAAGAGCGCGACGACACGGACTTCGAGGGAGGCCACATTTTGAGCGCGCGCGCTCAGTGCCGTGGCCGGTGCCCCGACGGTCGCCAGGATGTGCAGATAGAACCGTCGTTCGTCGGGAGCTGGTGGTGCTTGTAACAGTAACAGCGGCGTTCGCGTAATTCCCGATGCTGGGTCATATTCCGGTGCATATCTGCGCGAAAGATTGCGGGC
>NZ_LR701547.1:0-2662 GCF_902498795.1 Hoeflea sp. EC-HK425 | reverse complement strand
GGGCCGAGCTTGCTCACAATCCGGACGTCGCCCTGACAGCGGTGGTCCATGCCATGCTGATGAGCCTGTTCAATCCCTACGGCGGCATCAGCGAGGATACATGCCTTGAGGTGAAGGTGACGAGCGAACAGCTTGAAACCAGCATTAAGGACGCGACCAACTGCAAGGCCCTCGCGACCATGAACGACCTCAAGGAGAATTACGGCCATTCCATCCCCGGTAACCCGAGCGACCTCTGGGCCTGGTGCCTGGACCAGCCGCAATCGGTTCTCCTCGACCTCCTCGCCTACGCGGCGGCTCGGTCGGTCAATGCCCTGCAACTCGGTCACTATGAGCGCCGGAAGCAGCGGGCCCATGCCGACCGGCTGGCGCAGGCCCTCGCCTTCGACATGACGCAGTGGTTTGAGGCGACCGCCGACAGCTATTTCGGCCGTGTCAGCAAGACCGGGATCGAGCAGGCTATCACCGAAGCCAAGGGTGCGGACTTCGCGGCGGGCGTGTCGGGCATGAAAAAGGCAGATGCCGCTGCCTATGCCGAGCGCCAGCTTGCCGGAACCGGTTGGCTGCCCGCCCTTGTCAGGATCGCGCCGACCGCCGAGCAGCCGCGCGAACAGATGGCAGATGCGGGCGGCACTGATCCCGACGAATGCCCCTTCGATCTGGACGACGCGACCGAAACCGAAAACCAGCAGTTCCCCGAAGCAGCCGAGTAATCGGTTGCGGCAGGTCGCGCCAGTCTCCGGCGCGGCCTGTTTCCTTTCCTGATTTTCTTAAACCAGCCGCAACGGAACGCCGGGCATCGTCCCGGCGATAGGCGAACTGCGCCCTGCGGCCCGGACCGTCACAGGTGATCCAATGACCTCCTCCAGTCTGAATTCCATCGTCAAGCTGTTCGAAACCTGCCGCTACAAGCATGACCTCTACGCCGTCTTTGGCGACTGGTGCGAATGCTCTGCCATTTCCATGAGCAACGCCGTCGATCTCGTAAATTTCGAGAAGCGCGAGGCGCGCTATCTCGAAATTGCCCGGAAATACGGGAGCGAAACCATGGGCACGTTCTCGAGAATATTCGGCGAGGTGGTCATGGCGCTAGAGGAAAAGCCGCAGGATATTTTGGGCATGACGTTTCACGCGCTCGAATTGCACAACAAGGCGAGGGGGCAATTCTTCACGCCCTATCCCGTCTGCCAGTTAATGGCCCGCATCATCGCCGGTAGCGCCGAGGACATGCAGAAGGCGATTGCGGAACGCGGTTTCATGCTTGCACAGGAACCCGCCGTAGGCAGCGGGGCGATGATCGTCGCGCTTGCCGAAGCCATCGTTGAGGCGGGCTTCAATTATCAGCAGCTTCTCCATGTGACTGCCGTGAACATCGATCCGCGCCCCGTCCACATGGCCTATATTCAGTTCTCGCTTCTCCATATTCCGGCGACCGTCATCGTAGGTGACAGCCTGGCGATGCGCTTCCGGGAGGAATGGCACACCATGGCCCATGTCATGGGCGGGTGGTCGGGCAAGCTCAGGCGCGCACGGGAAAACAGCGGGGCAGGGGCGGGTGAGGCTGCTACGGCAGTTGCCGTGCCGCGACGGGCTGCAGTGGCTGCCGGTGGTAACGTCAAACCCGAGCAAGGGCCATCCGCCCCAATCATTGAGCGAAATGGGCAACTTCGCCTGTTCTGAAACGCAGGGCACAGGTTAGAAACCCCGACCGGATCGACCGGCCGGGGCTTCTTTGAAAGGGGGGCTGGCCGGCCCCTCTCAAACTCACCCCCATGAGGGAGCGGGGCAGAGCCCCGCCCCCTTCAAACCTCCACCCATGGAGGGGGTGGTCCACCCCCTCCAAACCTCCCCAGCCCATGCGGTCGCGGCCCCTGATCGGGGCCGCGGGCTCATCTCTCTCTGACGCCCTAGTGTCGCATTCGCCCCTGCGCCGTAAAGGACTTCGTGGTTCCCCCAACATGCTGACGCATTTCGGCTCCCCCACTCGCCGCCTCCGGCGGTCGCGTTCCGCGCTCCTTGACCGCTTGGTTCGCCAATGCGGCCTCCTTTTCGTCAGACCGAAAAGGAGGCTTCTATGACACACCGGAAAATCACCACCATCGACGGCGGCAGCGCGCAATATTGGAGACAGCGGAAAAGAGGTTTTGGCCTCATTCAAGACGCCGAGCATGCCGCCAGGCAGATCGTCGGCGCGCCGCTCTATATTGCTGGTGCCTGGGACGACGACTACGGCGACTACGAGCCAGTCGAGAACCTCGCACCGTTCGAGCGGATGGATGAAACAATTCGGGCGATCGAAGCTGACGAGACAGCCATCAGCATTCTCATCGCACAAGGCCGGACTAGCATCGGCGGATATCAGATCAGGGCGGTAGTGGATGCCCTGGGGCAGCACGGCATCGGAGGCCCCGAACGCAATCCACTTTGGAGACCGGGCACGGATTGAAACGAAGGCGAGTGGCGGCTACGGCCGCCTCTCGCCTTTGACGTGACGGACGAGCCATGTCGGCCGGCTCGACCGGCCGACATGGCTGATGAAAGAGGGGCAAAGCCCCCCTCTCAACACTCACCCCCTGGAGGAAGGGGCAGGCCCCCTCCTCCAAACCACCTCCCATGGGGAAAGGGGACGGTTCCCTCCTCCCTTTCCCCAAACCCCTTTCCC
>NZ_LR701564.1:0-1127 GCF_902498795.1 Hoeflea sp. EC-HK425 | reverse complement strand
TCGCTCGTCACCTTCACCTCAAGGCATGTATCCTCGCTGATGCCGCCGTAGGGATTGAACAGGCTCATCAGCATGGCATGGACCACCGCTGTCAGGGCGACGTCCGGATTGTGAGCAAGCTCGGCCCGGATCGCGGCGGTCTTCTGCGCCGTCAATTCCTGCGTCATGGCAGCGGAGAGCGTGAACGTCGGTTCCGACGCTTTCGCTGGCGCCATCGCGCGAGACGGGCCGCCTTCATTCCCGCCCTCACCTTCTCCGTCCGTAGCGCCTTCGTGGTCGTCGGTCGCTTCCTTGGCCTCATCTTCGGGCCGGACCAAACCCCGCTCGATGGACAAGCCGCCGTAATAGTCCATGAGCACGTAGCATCCTGCCTTCACCAAATCAGCAGGCTCGTAAGCTTCAAGCGCATTCCCCAGCGCCGCCATCTCGACATCGATGGCCTCGGCGCGGATTTCGGCGTCTTCGTTGGCAACGCCCGCCTCGATCTGCTCGGCAAGCTCGGTGTATTCCGCTTCAAGCGCGTCCAGCTTTGCACGCTGCGCCTCGGTCATAGGAACGTCCTGCGGATAGACCCGCGACATGCGATGCGCGGCCTGCGGAAGCTCGCCGACGCATTCCACCCATTTCCATCCCTCGGCGCGCAGCCTGTCGGCCTCGGTTTCTAGCCGCCCCATCACCAGCTTTTCGACAAGGGCGACATCAAGAGCGTAGCCGCTGTTCTGTGTGTCGAAGAGATCACGTTTGACCGCGCCGCCTGCGGCCTCGTAAGCCTCGATCCCGCCGAGAAACTTCATACGCTTGTCGGTTGCCTTCACGGCCTCTGCTTGCAGCGCGGCGCGGATGGATCGGGCATCCCGGCCATAAGAGGGCAGGCTGTTCCAGACCTCAATCTGCTTTTCGTGATCGTCGGACACGGTAAAGGCGGTTAGAAGCTGGAAACTGATTTCCTCGCTTCGATAGAGGTCGAGCAGGGCAGGGGCGACACGCGCCAGCGCCAGACGCTTGCGCACCATGACTTCGGTGGTGCCGAACCGGGCGGCGATATCCTCGACGGACTTTCCGGCGTCGGCCATGACGCGGAACGCTTCATATTCATCGACCGGGTGCATGGCTTCGCGCTGCATGTT
>NZ_LR701567.1:0-1631 GCF_902498795.1 Hoeflea sp. EC-HK425 | reverse complement strand
TCGGGTCTCTAGTCGCGCGGGCGTCAATCCCTTTTCCAAAAATCCCTATACGACTGATTTCGTTCATTCTTGGTCTTCGATCGGTGCCCCTTTCGGGCACACCAGATCGTTTGCCGACGAGGTTCCGGCAACGCTAATGTCAACGATATTGTCCTGCCCGCAAGATCAGGAGTCTCTCCGTAGTCACGCCGTGCTGGCTGAGCTGCTGGCGGCTACATTACGTTGTTCAATGGAACAAACAGGTGGGACCAATAGGAGCCGCGGCTTCTGATGTTGACCGGGATCTATCCCAGGCAACGAGCCACCCGACCGCACGTCACTCACCCATCTGCCGTCTTGCTGCAAGACCCCCGGCTTCAGACTCACCGGGGTTTCGATCAGACCGGCGCCGATGCAACGGGTCTGGATTTCATCGCCGCACCTGAAAGCTCGTTCTTGAGCTTGGTTCGCTCGGCGGCGCTGATGATTTTGGGGCGGAAACGATCGTTGTTCAGCCATATCTTATGCATGATCATCGCCAGTTTCCGGGCCACGGCGATTCTTGCCTTCGAGAATCCGATCCGCTTGGCCAGGCGCACGCCCCATGCTTTCAGGCTGTTCCAATCGTTCGAGTGAGCAAGGAGAACGGTCGCGGCGATCACAAGTACACGCCGCGTCCCTGGATCGCCGCGGCGGGAGATACCGCCCATGTAGTCGCTCTCTCCCGATTGAAACTGCCGTGGCGTCAGTCCAAAATAGGCGGCAACATCCGAGGATTTCTTGAAGCGTTGCGGATTATCGACCGCGGCGTAGAAGGATAGTGCGGTTACCGGACCGATCCCTGGGATATCCATGAAGCGACGCACCATCTCGATACCGGCGGCGATCGAGCGGATCTTCTCCGTCAGCGGTGCGATTTTCTCGCAAGCTTCCATATAGAGATGCAGCGATGGCAGTACATATGAGCGGACCTGGACACCGTTGCGTTCGGCCTCAGCGAGGCCTTCCAATGTCCGCTTGTAAAAAACCTCTGCCGTCACGTTGCCACGCTCGACGACCACGCCAAATGGCTTGAGAACGCCGGCGATGTGATTTTCCAGGCTGACCTTCTGACTGACCAGGTGGTCCCGCATCGCAAGAAGCACTCTGGTTTCCTGAGATGCCTGCGAGCGAATGGTGACGACCTTGAGAAAATCCTCTCCTCCCATCCGCACGAGTTGGGCCAGTCCGCGCGCATCATTCTTGTCGGTTTTGTTCCGGTAGGTGGCGAGAAACCGATGTGCCTGAAAGGTCTCCATACAAACGACGTCCAACCCCATTTTGGTGAGGCCGCTGTAAAGCCAGCTGCTCATGTTGCCTGCTTCAAGGCCGACCTTCAGAGCTTTCCCGTCCTCGATGCGATTTCGGAGCCAACCCCGAATGTCTTCCGGACGGGTCAGGCTTTTCCCTTCGCAGAGTTTCTTGCCAAGCGGATCGATTACGCAAATCGACGTGGTCTTCTGGGAAACGTCGAGGCCCACATAATAGTCAAATGAATTGCTCATATCTTTTCCCCGATTGGATGACTTGCGCCGGAGATGATAGGGGCTTTTGCCGGGTAAGGCGGTAGCGCGACTAAAACGTAGGAGCCTGCGGCGTATGCAACAGGTTCT
>NZ_LR701566.1:0-23707 GCF_902498795.1 Hoeflea sp. EC-HK425 | reverse complement strand
ACGCACCTTCTATTTGTGCTCGGCGCAGCTTCCAAATTTCCTTGAGATCAACCCGATCAGCCTTGAGACTTGGATCATTAGTAAAGGCCCCGAAAGCGGGCTCTTTCTGGCGACGGACACTGAATTGTTGGCACCCTCGATGCCGATCCTCAGGCCAGCCTCTCCCATGGTCTCTGTAAACGGTGTTTTTGATTTTCCGCTGTCTTCCCCCCATTACTTCATAATAATGAATCGAGATTCGTTTGTTATGAATCGCAGAAACGTACAGGGTCATGGAACACGATTTCAATTGGGGCCGAGCGAGATCAGGCATTGTTCGAGCTGGCGCAGCATGACCCGAGCATGGTTGGAACGACATGATTGCAGCGTTTGGCGTGACGCTGGATCAGAAAAGCATCTCTGTAGAAATCGCCATCCAATAATACGCGATGCAAGATCGCCGGGTTCATTTCCGGCGCGATACCACGGTCGCGCCATTGCCACGCGAAATGTGGGTGCCATCGTAGTGGCGATGATTGCCTTGCTAAGCGAAACCCGTGATCGTTTCAGTCAACAGGCCTAGAGCAGCATCGCATCACTGTAGGTCTCAGCGCCGGCAGGGGCGGCGCCAGTCGCTCCCGCTTCGCTTCCGTAGGCCTAGTCCAGAAACTCACGCAGCGTCCGCTCGAGATGGGCTCGATCTTGGACTTTTGTCTGGCATTCCCAAATCGTGAGGACGCTCCAGCCGGCGGCCTTCAGGGCAATTTCGTTGGTGGCATCGCGCTCAACGTTGCGGGCTATCTTCTCGCGCCAATATTCCGCGTTCGCTTTTGGCTGTCGCGCGCCCCGGCTGCAGTCATGCCCGTGCCAAAAACAACCGTTGACAAAGATGGCCTTGCGGCGTGGGCCGAAGACTAGGTCAGGCTTGCCGGGGAGGTCCTTGCGATGAAGCCGGTATCTGTAGCCCATGGCGTGAACCAGCCGGCGCACGACCATCTCGGGCTTGGTGCCTGCGGATTTTACCGCTCGCATGATGCCGCTGCGGACTGGATCAGTCGTTGTCGTCTTCTTCGACATTCTCCGCCTCGACGGACAAGGAGCCGCCCAGCGCCTGATAGCGACGGTCGGCCAGCCATTGAAGCCGTTTTGCCTGGGTAAGCAGCACACGGCGCAGGCCGCCCTGAACTTTTCGCTCCGATATGACTTGGGCCAATCGCGAAATTATCAGCGATCGCCGCGCGATCCGGAAATCGGGATGGCTGCGGATCTTGGCGACGTCGTCGGAGACGACGCGCATACGGAACGATGGCGGTATCTCAACTTCCACGGTCGGGGCCGGCGGATCTTTCTCGTTGAGGATGGTTTTGAACTGGCTGCCGGCGATCGCCTTGCCGTAGACTGCGTGCTCAAGGGCGTTGAGATGCGCCCGGGCGGCAGCGCGATCGGCGGCTCCGCTGACGTCCTGGAATTGCGGAAGCGGATAGACCTCGATTTCATAGACTTCGAATGGGTCAAGGACGCTCATCGCCACTGCATCCGTCCTCTGATTGGTCAGATGCCGTCTGATCCTGGTGCGGAGCATTTCGTTTGTTTGCCCGACGTAGATTGGTTCGCCGTCATAGTCGTAGAAGATATAGACGCCCCAACGAAAGTTGCCGACGCGGCGCGTGCCGCCAACGACGGGGTCGTCGAACTCGCTGTCGAGGAAAGTCACAAGGTTCCGACGCAAGTCTTCGGTCTCAAACGGCGGGATGTTGATTTCGTCTGACATGGTCGTGTCGGTCATTTCGGCCTTTCGAATTGGCGTCACTCCGATTCGACATGAACTATACCGCCGCGCGCAGCGAGTGTCTTGGGCCAGCTCGCCGCGCCAGTGAGGTGGTTTACAAGATCCGCGAAGTTGGGACTGTCAACTTGATCACCGAGATAACTATGAAAGACGTGTGACAGCGTCGCGCCCGTGATCTATTGCGGCGTCGCCACCCTGACCGCGGTCTCACTCAGATCCCCAGCTCTAGATGAGCTTGGCGTCGTCCATCTGTTTGAGGGCGCGCTGCACGAACCTGCAATTCGCTTGAAGCGCCGCCAAGCATTGCCCACGACATCGGTAGCGTCGATCGTAGCGTCCCGAAGAAGGCCGCTGTCTCGGGCCTACTTCCAATCGCTTGTGTGGTTCTAGAGCAGATGGACCTACGGCTTGAGCTCCTCTGCGAACTTCTCGTTTTGTCGCGCCGAACGGCGTTCTGTTCGCAGAGGTTGATGTTCACGCCGCCGCAGCGTCTTTCATCTTCGCGCGCTTGAGAATAGGCTCTATGACGTGCTGCGCAAGGTGTCGCACGACCGGGACTGCCACGCCGTCGCCGGTCAGATGGTATGCTTCATTGTAGTTCTTGGGCAGCACGTATGTTTCGTCGAGGCCCATCAGCCGAGCAGTCTCACGGGACGAGATGAGGCGCGAACGGATGCGATTGCCGTCCACGACGATGATCACCTGCCTCGATGAGCCGCCGGCAGGGGTGCGGAGGCAGCCGGCGAGGTCGTCGAACCGAACCTCTGCGCGCTGGTGTTTGACGCCCTGCTCGACCCGTGTGCGCTTGTAGACAGCCCCGACCATGCGACGTCCTGCACGCTTTGCTGCTTCCACTTTCGCGAGATTGATAGCTGACATCTGCCCCAGCAATCGGCTTGTCTCGGCAGCGGTGTGCCAGCTCACACTTTCCGGCGTCTCTTCGATCAGATCGGCGAAAACGGTGTTGCGATGCGGTGGCGTCGGCATGTTCCACCATAGCCACTTCGCCTTGGCGGCATCGTCAATGCGGCCGTAGGCGGTTTGCAGGCCCCTTGTGTGAAAAGGCTCGATCGGTCCAGGCGAGACCATCTTCTCGTCGAGTTCGACATCGTCGCGGACGCCGACGACAAACAGGCGAGGGCGCGACTGCGGTACGAAGAGCGCCGCGTCGATGACCATCGCGCCATACCGGTAGCCGTGTTCCGCGAACGTTTTGCAAATGGCGGCGAAGTCCTTGCCGCCGTGACTGGTCAGCGTGCCGGTGACATTCTCCAGCGCGACGACGCGCGGCGCCCGATCTTCAGTAATCAGTAGCTTTATGATGTTCCAAAACGGATAGAAGGTTCCCGAGCGCTCGCCGCGCAACCCGGCGCCGCCGCCGGCAAGCGACAAGTCCTGACAAGGAAACGATGCCCAGGCAAGATCGGCGGCTCCAGGCAATTCGCTGGTCTCGACCTTTCTGATGTCGCCGACCTTCATAACGGTATGGCTGTTCTTGTCCCAGTTCGACTGATATGCGACGCCCTTCCTGAAGTCGAAGTCATTTGCAAAAACGCATCGCCAATCGTCGCCGAGACCGGCGCGCGCCATGCCGCCGCCGGCGAAGAATTCGTAAAACGTTGGCTTCGCGTCGGTCATTCTGTCCTCGAAGTTGATCATGCGATTCGACTCAATGTAGCCGAATGTCGTTCATTTTTCGTTCTCACACTACCAAGTTTCAGGAGAATTCCAAGACAGCATGCGTCTGTTTCCGGTTCTGCCTTTGGTGAACCTATCCGCTCGCACCTTATGTCCAGCAGGCATCCAGCGTTGACGTCATCCCGCATTCGCCAAATAGGGTAGTCGAACAGCTATGTGTATGGTCAGGTGTCGCTGCTTACGCCTGTGTTCGGTTTCGTCATGTCAACGATACCAACCCGACGTCGCGGTCTTGCGCCTGACTTGCTTATACAATTTGCCGCAGCTGGCTTCGTCCGCATCGATCCTTGAGGTGTCGAGACAGGCATTGAGCGTCTGCATGATGCGCTGCCTCAGTAATCGGACCTTTAATGGATTGAACAATCGCTCGGCACACGGTTACGCATCAGCGGCTACTCTTACGTTTGATTGCAGATCCCGTACGATATTGGAAATTGCGGTAATGTTTGCCCCCATGACAGACCTTGCACTTGCCTCGAAATCACAATCGACCGCAAAAAACATTCCGCTCACCAGGTACCCAAAATGGTTTTCAGTCTTTCTTATGACGAACGGTGAATGCTTTTCGTAGTCGATCAATCTGGCGTTGGGATCCCAGGGATTCACATTGCGATGACCCTCGTTGGATCTAAGCAGGGCTGTATTGCCTGCGCCAAAAGTCATCAGACTAGTCTCGTCCATCCAGACCTTCTCTTCATTTGCAAAGACAGTGGATATGCGTGGGTCCAGTTTGGAGGGCTCAAACCTGACGGTGTACTGAGTAAAAACTCCACAAAACCATTCTGAACTGCGTACTTTAAATTCTGTCGGATAGACATGAAGCCTATGTAGCACTTGGTTATATCTATTGGCCTGACGGGTCATTACGCCACAACAAACATTTATGGCCTCCCATAATTGGGTAAATTGCAGATAGAACGGTGTATGATTATCAATCTTGTCAAACAAGACGTCACGAAATCCAGCAATATTATCTAAAAATGTTAGCATGTTATCGTTAGTAAATCCAAGTATGATGTCCGAATCGCGAAGTTCTTCGACTATGCATCGAAAAAATTCGTCTGGATCCGGGTGGTGCATATATTCATCACGTCCGAACTGAATGATTTCCGTGTGTTCACCCCGTGTTGCATGTCGCAAGGCGCCTACGCAGGCCGATATGTATCTAGATACAAAATCATTCTGATTGCTTTTAAAATCTAAAACAAAGTATTTCATGCCAACTCCTAAAAAATATGACTCTTATAATAATATGTATTTCACAGCAAGTCAACTTATTAATTATGTATTTAAAGAACAATTAAGTTGTATTGAACCTATAAAGCTCTTAGGGATAAAAGTATTAGAGTGTAATATCAATTCTTGTTACACGAAATCAGATCCGTCGGGCCGCCTTTGCGCGCCGGTGGTGCTTAGCTGGACGCCTCTAAAAACCTCGCCAACTTTGCGGTGATCTGATTCAATCGGTGTTGGTTGAATCGGAGCATTGGCGATGCGGGGGACAGGCTGGTTTTTGGGATGTTGATGAGCGATATGCACTGCTGAGCGAGGCTGGCGATCCGCTGGTGAAGCTCAACGAGGTGGTTCCATGGGAAGTTTTGCGCAAACCACTGGCCAAGGCGCTGAAGCGATCGGACGGTGCCAAGGGCGGCAGGCCTCCGTTTGATCCGGTCATGATGTTCAAAATCCTGGTCCTGCAGGCGCTCTATGATCTGTCCGACGACCAGGCTGAGTTTGTTATAAACGACCGACTTTCGTTCCTGCGGTTCCTTGGGCTCAGCCTTGGAGACAAGGTTCCGGATGCCAAGACGATCTGGCTTTTCCGGGAGCATCTCGTACAGGCGCGTGCGATCAACAATCTGTTCGCTCGTTTCGACAAGCATCTCTCAAAGTCGGGGTATCTGGCCAAAGGCGGACAGATCGTTGACGCCACCCTTGTTGCAGCACCCAGGCAGCGCAACAGCGATGGTGAGAAGGAAGCGATCAAGTCTGGCAAGACAGCAAAAGAGATCTGGCCGGATGAACCGGCAAAGGCAGCCCAGAAGGATGCCGATGCAAGATGGACGGTGAAGTTCTCGAAGGCCAAACCCGATGTCGATGGCACGGTTCGCCAGCGTGACATTGCGGTTCCCTCCTTTGGCTACAAGAACCATGCCGCCATCGACCGGCATTGCGGCTTCATTCGTGGTTGGAATGTCACCAGCGCTTCGGCTCATGACGGCGCTCAGCTTCGCAATGTTCTCAACCCTGACAATACCGGTTCAAAGGTTTGGGCTGACACGGCATACCGGTCCAAGAAGAACGAAGCTTGGCTGGAGCGGAACGGTTATGAAAGCGATATCCATCACAGGAAACCGAAAGGCCGACCGATGAGCGAGGCAACATCAAGGGCGAATGGCCGTCGCTCGAAAGTCCATGCGTTTGTCGAGCATGTCTTTGCCCGTCAGAAGTCACAGATGGGGCTTTTTATCAGAACGATCGGAATCGAGCGGGCGCGAGTGAAGATCGGGATGGCCAACATCGTCTACAATCTGACCCGCTACGTCTGGCATCAAGGGCGAACTGCGCCTGCATGACGGAAGTCCGGCATCTATGGCGCCCAAAGCTTCCAAAACAGCATTCAATAGCGAGCCTGTAGCCCCGAGATCACCGTCCCTCACGCGCCAACACGGCGGAAATCGCAGATTCGGTGAAAATTGTTCGGTAAATCGAGGCATCCAGCTTTTTGTTGTTGCTGGGGTAGGTTGAGCACGAAGAAGAGCGCCTTGCGCTCTACGCTGCCGATCACGCTCGCGCATGTGATCCCTAATGATCGCACAACCGCCCGTGAAACCGCGTTCGTCCACTGCCCGGCAGTCGATATGAAGTATCGGCGAGAGTGACGAATGAGTTCGAACACGCCGGTCTGTTTCACCGCATGCGCGTGGCGAGACTGTCCGATGTTGTGTGCGCTGACGTCTTAGCTGCTCGAAGAGGAGACCCTCGCACCAGCATCGATGAAGACCTGCTGGACCTGCTGATGAAAGGCCGCACGTCCGTCGACCTAATTGGCAAAACCGGGGCCTTGGCAGGACTGACCAAGGCGCCCGCGGAACGTACGCTGAGCACGGAAATCGACGCCCATCTCGACGAAGTGCGCATCGAAGAGGTCGCTGCGGAAGGCAACCAGCGGTCCAATCGGCGCAATTGCAGCAGTCGGAAGATGGTGACGACCGACAGCAGAAAGGTAGTTCTCGACATTTCCGGAGATGGGAACAGCACCCTCTACACGATGTCGATTGCCAAGTATCAGCGGCGCTTAACCGGTTGGTGTGGAGCTCGCGGTCGGCCGAGTTACGGTAATACGAAAACTTATTACGTATGTGCCATACGCTCCGACCGCCTGGCCATGATCGCGCTCGTATTCGAATGCAGGCATTGCAAACACGGGGTACTCAACCGATGAAGAGGTATCGGTTGTCGGCCGCGCGGCTACGATTCCGGCTGCATGACCAGCGTCTATCGCCTTTCCAAGCTGCTGAAACACAGTCGCCATTTCGGGATCATCCGTGTCCAGGCCTGGGTCAGGGACATACCCAAAGCAGATTTTTCCTTCGTCATCTGTCACGACCAGGACCGATCCAACTGCTGTCGCATGCGCGTGACAGGCATGAGTCATGCAGGCTTTTGCCTCCCCTTCGCAGAGCCGGTCTTTACGATAGCGCATCCGAAGCTCTGCGATTGAAGATGCCGGCGTAATATTGCCAGCGGCGAGATCTGCGATCATTTCCGGGATCGGACTTTGCTGCATAGCTCGCTGCATGCGAGATGCGCTGTGAATTCCTGCAAGAGTTGGCATTGAAGATTCCTTTTCGGTTCTGTTGTTGAAAGAATAGATTCGATAGGGGCTGAGCTATGACTCTCCCGTCCAGCTCATTGCGAAACGCCGGCATGACCGGCGCTAGCAACAGTCGAACGCTCCTGCATGATCTGCATAGCGTGCTCGACGACCAGAAATGGTAACTCGGATGGAACTACCGGAAACCAGAGCATTCCGGTGGGAAGGCCAAGGGACTCAGCAAGCCCCGGACGCAGATGACTGTAATCGGTGTAATGTGCCGTCGCAGCTACCATTGCTGCAAATGCGCCTTGGCCGTCTGTGCGAGAGTTCAGTTCAATGGTAAAACCGTAGCCGCCAAAGCCAAAAAAATCGTAGTCATATTTTGAGGTCTTCGCCGAGCCCGCATAGGTAATCCTGCGGGTAAGGTACGGCTCAAAGGACTCTCCGTCGTCTCCGGTTGGATGCCATCGACCAGCAATTATGATTTCTTGATGTGAGCGCAGATCATGAGCTGTGACATATCGGATCTCGTCTTCATGATTTGCCAAGAAAGCATGAATCGGATGCTCTTTCGGAGCAGTATCGTCCCCGATAGCAGCGGTTATGCTGCCGTTCCTGACAATGATTGATGCATTTTCGCCAGGCAGCAGCAGCCGGCCGGCATATTCGTAGTTGGAAATTTTTCCGGTTCGTGCTGCAGCATCATACTCGTGGATGAAGTTGTATTCGTTATAGCAATTCATTTTTATACTCCTCATTCTTCAACTATATTATTATATAAAACTATATTGGTCAATAGAAAATTAGTATAAAATGTCTAGCCTATAATACAGAACGATTATGTGCAATAAATTCCAGAGTTTAATATTCTCTATGTGTGGGCGTAATGAGGGATTAAGACGCTTGGTCAAATCCGCTGAAGCCGTTTTCCTGCCTCTACAGAAGGCGCCCTCGCCCGGTAGAGGGTTCGCTTCAGATTTCATTTGAAGCTCCGCTTCTATAAGTAGAAATGCATAGTATGACAAATAAATATAAAATCACACTACTTACTATATAACTTGATATAAAAACATTTCCGAATTAATATTTTATTCATATATTGACGGAATTAGTTTTATCGAATACTATATATGTAGAAACAAGGGAGTTATTGGTATGAAATATTTTGTATTGGATATAAATGATGGGCCGAATGGAGTCGTTGAAAATTGTTTGGATGCGCTTCGGCTCGCGACATCGCCAATTGAGGACGAGATAATTTGCTTTGCGCACCATGAATATGTGAATCCTTACTTTGAAGAAGAGTTGTTTGAGAAAGTTATCGACCAGTTGAGAGATGCAGATATCCTGATCAGTTTTACGGACAGGAATTTTTTCATATCTTATGGAAAAGATCCAATTTTTAAGGAATTATTCTATAAGAAGATCGACAGTCGAACGCCGTTCTTTTTTCAATTTATGAATGTGTGGGAAATGTATTATGGGCCGGGGTAGGGGTACTCAGAGTATCGCAAGCATTACACTGATTTATTGGAATATCTTGAGGTGTTTCCGACCGGAATACGAATCTACAATCCAGATAAGTCAGAATATTTTACGCATTACACTCCAGAGTTCGAGCCCATTCTGATAAATCCGAACGCATCCCGAATCTTTGAAGTTGGGAGAAACGTCGGGATTTTCGAGGCAAACCTGATGACTTTCGGGGAGGGAAATTCGGCGTTGCTAACATCGCATGATCGCAATATTCATGACGGGACACGTGATCCTGGCGCCGGGCTCCCCGATTTTGAAAGGCATTCGCCCTTCGTCATTCGAAACACCGAAAAGCATTATGGCTTCTTTGTCAGTGGGACATTGATGGCGGTCAGGTATTATCATCGCGCCGAGCAGTCGGCCGTTCCCGAATCAAACGTAGTCGCAATATCGAACATCGTTCGTGAGTTACAATCAAATGTCAGAATGACGACAGATGCATAATGGCTTGGATGCGCGGGCCGGTCGAGGTGTGATAACCAAGCGGCGGCCAGCCCTGCCCCATCGTTGGATGATGTTCGATGTCCGTCCGAAGTGATCATAGTTTAACTTGACTGGTTACGCGACTTGCGCGCGCTGAGAACAGATTAACCCTCGACCGACATGTTGGTTCACAAGCGGCCGATAAACACATTGGCCGGTTTGCGCCCTCGTGTCGGCCATCCGCGCATTCGGTTGGAGATCCTGAAATTTGCTGTTCGCGAGGGCCGCCGGTATTAAAGTGCGCTCTTCTCAGGTAGCGACCACTTGAACCGACACCTTAGATACGTTGTAGAGCGCTACCGTGCCGCCTACTGCCTGAGCGGGATCGAACAGCGCGAGATTGATACCATCACTGACCGAACTACTATAGACCACCCCGTCGAAACCTTTCTTTTTGATGAATTCACACAGATACTGGCTCGGAATGTAGTCGATTGCCGCGCCCGCTGGCTGCACTGGCCGCGTCAATTCCTCACCCAGACGCACGAGAAGTGGCAAGTCCGCGCGCAACTGACCTATGGCGCTCGACTCGGACAAGATGAAGGGTGAGACGAGCTTGCGCGGGTTGCGCAAGTCCACAGCCTTGATCTCGGGGATCGCGAAATCAGCAACGCAAGCAACCTCGCCCGTATGCGGTCTGATCTCAGCTACAGCCGTATCTGGAAGTGAGCCCAGATAGAGATAGGGGATGCCGGCCGGATTGGCCCGCCCATTGGACGAGCGTCGTCTCGGCGGTGCACCCATCTTCTCGATCGGAAATGTCTCATCCTCGGTGCGGATGCGCGCTCGATGCCATTGCCGGGGTAATGGGGGTGCAATCAACATGTCGAGCAGCTGTTCGAGACGCTCTTCATTAATTGCAACGTCGAGAAACCAACGATTTGCATACATCATCTCGTCACGCAGCTTATCCCACTGCGCGAGGCCTTCGCTGATATAGCTTGCCGACGGGGCGAAACTGCGTCGGACTATCTCACCGTCATCGAGGATCTCACCGAGCAGTTCCTTTGCGTGGGCAATGTCCATGCGAGGATGACTAAAGAGCTGCCAGTCCTGCTTCATCCATTCAACCAGCGATTTCCCGTCCTCACTCGGCTCATAGACATTGACGAGCAGCTCAAAAAAATTGGCGAGCTTGCCCGGCTCAACGAGTTGCGTGTCCATAGTCCCGCAGAAATCACATGCACCATGGCCGGGTTCGAGTGATGGGAAAAGCTGATCGCGCAAGCCGCGATCGTCGAAGCATTCCGGGCAGCAAAAGCGTTGTGCCATCGGGCTCAACCAAGATAGTAGGCAAGCGTCTCGATGTGATGCTTCATCGAAAGCTTTTTGATGTAGCCGAGGCCAGGGAAATGGCCCTTAGCATGCAGGCCGCGAAACTCTTTGATCGCATCCGTCTCAAGAATGTGGGAGGAGCCGCTTTCCAGTTTTGCGATCAGTTTCGCCAGCGCCTGCGCAAACTTGCCGGCAGGATCGGTTGGCGTGTCCTTTGTCGTTGAGACGAAGTGATGGATGTACATGACATCGTCCTTGTCAGGATCGATGAAGGTCAGGTGTATCGCAACAGCGTAGGCCGGACCTCCGCCCTCGCTGTAGACGTCGCCGACTGTCAGAAAGTCGCCAAAGCCAGCCATGCCGAGATCGCCATAGGTGACGTGAAGATCGGAGAACTCCTCCAACGGCGGATAATCGGCATTGCGCTGCCGCTTGAAGCCGTCGCGCACTAGTATGCGCGTGCTCTGGTCGAAATGTTTACGATAGAGCAGCTTTGCATGGTCTTCGACGAAGACGTTCATAAGCTCGGTCATGCCGTCTTCCAGTCTGGCTGCAAGCGCCTTGGGCTCAGTGAAGCCAGCATGGACTAGCACGGGATGATGATGGGCATGATGGTCATAGCAGGCCATCACATCGTCTACGGACATGTCGCTACGCAACAGTATGCCTGCGGCTATATTGTCGGAACCATCAAAGCCTTCTTGAAGGAGGCTGGTGATGCTCGTACCGTCGTCCTGATGGTCGCCGTGATAGGGGTTCACAATTACTATTGCGCGGCCGCCAGCGGCGCAAACTGCGGTCAAGGTCTTAGAGAGGCCGCCCAGCGCCTCACGCACGGGCTCAATCACAGGAACAAAATTCTTCTCTGCGAGCAGAGTCGCCATTTCTCGAATCGTAATGAGCTCAAACTGTTTTCCGCGGAAATAGGGGTGGTACATGCGTCAGTCAGCTCCAGGCCATGGCCGCACGCAGCGGTGTCGCGACGGCGTCTACAAGTCGCGAATGGTCAGCGCGGCGTATTGAAACGGACAGCGCCGCAGCTTGCAGGGATTTGGGAAGACGATCGACTAAGTCGCCTAGCGGTGCGAGATCGCGCGTCCGCTTGAGTGTTCGCACCATCTCGACATGAAGACCAACCGGGTCGAGCGCGGCGAAAAGGTCACTCATCACGGCGTGTCGCTTAGTATTGGGAAGCTGCGGCACCGTTACGCCCATCGCCTGTAAAATCGCGATGGCTTCTGTCATGCGCAACGATTCAAAGACGGTCACCGGGCAAATACGCTCGGGGCAATCGACCGCTTCGCGCATAGTCTTGATCCGATAGCGCTTCGAAAGGCACATCACTCCGACATCGTCTGGGACAGTTGCAAGCACGCCCTCAACATGTCCTTCGCTAGCGATCACGTTTACTTTGGCAAAGACACGCTTATAGTTCTCGACTTGGTTGGCGAGCCGCGCGAGCGTGTCCCGCTCCGACTTGATTTCATAGACGGTAGCAGTGCCGTTCAAGATAACAAGATCCGCCTTGCAACTGCCAGCACGGAACTCATTGAGCATCGAGGCCGTGCGGAGCGAGTGCGTTCCCATCAGCACTTTGTGGCTGATCGCCGCACGATAAATGTATTCGTCGCGGTGCCCCGCAACCTTTAATATTTGGAAGGCCGAGTCGAAAGTGTCGCCGACAGTCGCGCGTTGGTCGGCGTGCTCGATCAAATCGGTTTGCACGATCAGCCGACGGAACAAACTGGATCGGCCGTTCTTCGCCATTTCACGAAAAACGGTAGCGGAGAACAACCGTGTCAAAGCAGGCAGGTGGGCTGGGCTGTAAATGTTCATTCCTTTACTAGAACCGCAAATTGGATCGTGAAACCGAAGCCCCTTTTAGCGCAATACACTCCAACATGGAATCGGGATTTGGCTGCATCAAGCTGAAAGGCTGGCCAGAGCGTCAACAGAATGCTCGGGATTGAAACGGATCTCCGTTACTTCTGCTTTGATTGAGTGGCCTCTCGAAACCAGCCAGTCCCCTCACGGCCCCGAAGCGGCCAAACAGGATTGCGCCCCGACATCAGACATAGAGAGTGCGTCAGCAGATACCTGGAAGCGGTTGCTGACCAGATGGCAATGGCCTACACGCAAAATTGCTCAAGGTGTCGCAAAAGTGCCTTCGTGCACCGTCTGAAAATCAGAATAACCGCGACGTTGCTTAATGGCTTGGCGGGGCTAAAAGCAGCAATCTCTCAATGGTGGGCCATCTTAACGGCGGAACCGTGGTGTCCAACTTTCTTCCAAGGCTTCGATCTCCTTGGCGTCCTCAATTTCATCGGGAGCGATAAAAAGCAGGGTGAGCCGGTACCCCTCCCGTTGAAGCAGCGTCTGCTCTAGCACTTTTGGTAAATGAGAGCGGCCTTCATCGTTTAGCCAGACACTTCCCTGAATTTCAGCCCATTCAGACGGACCGTGTGCGCGGTCAGTGGACGGCCTGGAGAGGCTTCGCTCTGGAAGGTGATCTTTGTAGCGAACCGATAGAGGGGGAAAATCTTTCGTCGCTTTAGTGTATCGAATGATACCGTCTTTCGAGAAGACGAACGCGCAGCAATCATCGGTCAGCTCGACATACCGGGCTACAGTCGCCTCGACGCTTGTCCCGTATTGTCTAGCAAGCGTTTTGATGTGCTCTACGTCGGCATCGCCTAGTTTACGCATATCGGAAACAAACCATGGCCTTGGCATGAGTAAGCCGGCCGCGAACCTATTGGCTTCTGTTTCCTGTTTTTGAACAACCGTTTCGGTCCGCCGCTCGCTCATGTCCTTTTTCGTGCAGCGCTGATCCCCCTTATGCGACGGGATCAAGAAATGTCCGATCTCGTGAGCGATGGTGAAGCGCCGACGCCCCCCTTTTGTCCCGGCCTTGTAGAGGATGACGCCTTTCTGCTTTTCTGGATCGGTGGTGAGGCCGCCCTCGAACTCCTCCGTTTCCATCTCCAGAATGTCGATAATGTTGATAGAGCGGGCCAAATCTTCGATTGGGACCGGCGCTGTCCAGTGCGGGTGATGGCGTAGGATGCAAGCGATGATGGACTCGGGTGCGGCACAGTCCGCGAGATCCATCATCAGATCGTCGTTCATTTCGATTCCTTATCCTTCAGGCGGTCGGCGACAACACGCAGCGTTTCCCAGTCCTTATCCGAAAGCTTGCCGCCAAATTCACGGAAAAACTGTAATGAAGATTGGTCGTGTTCGTCCGCTTTGTCCTCGGCAAGGTACTGAACGGTCACGTTGAAATGAGTTGCTAGTTTCTTCAGAAGCTCAAGTCCTGGATTGGTGCTGGTTCCCTTCTCCAGTTCCCAAATATGAGCCTTCGAGACAGACACGGCATCGCCAACTTGTTGGAGCGACTCTCCGCGCTTCAACCGAAGCTCCTTGAGCTTCGACGCTAATGACATTTCCGATCTCCCTAAATGCTCTGCGGAAGGAGCCAATATGTGGAAAACGCCGTTCTGTCAAATGAACGATACGTTTGCAGTTGACAACGCAGTCATCGTTCACCATATCTTACGACATGTTCGCATCAGGATGGAAAAAGGTGATGAAGATGTCAGGAAAAAACCAACACGTTGTGCCTCACGCGAATGGTTGGGCAGTGCAGGGTGCCGGGAACAGCCGCGCCACTGCGGTTCACTCTACCCAAGCTGAAGCAACTGCTCATGCTCGTTCGATCGCGCAGAACCAACAGTCGGAACTGTTGATCCACGGCCGAAACGGTCAGATCCGTGAACGCGACAGTTATGGCAATGATCCCTACCCACCAAAGGGCTGATCCACCAAGACCGCGTTCATAACGCGGTCTTTTTTGTGAGGGTATCCGCGAACCGGCGGATCTGGAAGGAGAAGTACGGTATGGCTAGATGCACCGCCCCAGTAAGGGGCCATCGATCAGCCGCTGCGGCTGCCGACTGTCCTGCCTGCGGAAGCCGCTACGGTGGCTATAGCAGTTACAGGGGATATGGCGGCGGGTACCGTTCTGCCTCGGCTCATTCATACTTGTCGTATGGAAGCAGCAGTAGCCGAAGCGGTAGCAGTGGTGGATCGGGGGGCCGCCGCACTACAAAGCCGCGTTGGTCGGGAGCCGGTTCGGCTGTGTGGTATACGCCCGAACAAGTGCAATCGCTTACGCCTGTTCGTGAAAATGTTGAGAACCTAGCGGCGTCGCAGCCTGACCTTCGGGACGTTTTTCTTTGTCACGCTTGGGATGACAGGCAAGGATCTGCCAAGGAACTACATGACTTGCTCGAAGCGCGTGGTGTTCGTGTGTGGTTTAGTGAGAAGGATCTTGGCCTCGGGGTGCCGATGATGCGGGCCATCGATAAGGGCTTGGTGAATTCCCGCGTTGGTATCGTTCTCGTGACTCCGGCTATGCTGCACCGCCTGCCGGCAGAAGGTATTGCAGACAAAGAGCTGTCGGCGCTTCTTAGGCGTGAGCGGCTCGTCCCAGTTGTTCACGGAACAACTTATGAGGAGCTGGAGCAAGTCAGCCTTCTGCTAGCCTCCAGAGCTGGGCTGAGCACTGCCGAAGAGTCGATGGCGGAAGTCGCGGCTAAGATCGCCGAATTAGTTGTCACTAAGTCTTGATGTTTCCGGGAGATCGAGATGTCGATGCGCCGCATACACCTTCGCAAACTCCTCAAGATTACGTTCCTCGCGGAAGGTCCTCGCCGATCGGCGCTCCGGGCCGACATTCGAGAGGATCGTGCGCGAGCGGCGGATGTCGGTGGCAAGGGCGGCGGAGATTTCTACTGGCCATTCTGGAGTGACGCGAAGCGACATGTTTTCGGTGTGCACGATCTGCACGCTGCGACTGATGGACGGATTGCTGGAAATGGTCGCCGGCAAAACCTCTATCCGCAGTTACGGGATGGTTTCCTACTTTGGTGGGACGAGAGGCGCCGGTGGACGAACGCACCCTTTGCGCCAGGACGACAGCTCGGGACGCAGTTTCCGCTTCCCGGGCTCAATGCCGTAGTGAAGCTCGACAACATTTTGTCCGCCCGCGATGGTCGTGGCGATGAGCATTACGTTTACCCCTATTTCTCAGAGACCCCTGTTCTGGATGAGCAGGGTGCACGGCTCGGCCTATGGCTGTTGGGCCAAGCACTCCTCACTGTACCTCACGAGGAGATCCGGATTCTGGACGTCATTCGCGGCGAACCCTTCTCAATTGATCGCTACCCGCTTGAGGGAAACGAAGGGGACGACTTTCGCGACCGATACGCGACCCTCCTTGAGGAATGGGAGGTGCTTCGAGCAGAATACGACTGAAGGTCTTGCCAGCAGATGTCAAAATGCTGCTCGCGGGACACCGATGCATCCGAAGCCGTCGCAAATACTAGGCTTTTGCGACAGGAATCCTGTAGCAATCTCAGCGATGTAGATTGTTGTCGTGAAACTTAGTTTTCCACAACAACCGCGTTAGCTACGCGCCCTCATCTGGGTCATAAAGGCCGCATAGGTTGTTCCCGAAAGAGGACATTGTTCAGACCCACATCCGGTGAATGCTCATCATTGGGTAAGGCGACGCCCCCTCGTCCATGTCTGAATCGACCACGCCTCTCGAATCGCCCTAAATCAGATCCTGCCTGACGCAAAAAAGGAGAGCGCCGTCGCCTTATTGCCCGTCATGCTCGCCTATTACGAAAGCCTGCCGGATAATGGATAATCGGTTATCACGGTAGTTCTGCTAGCGCGGACCTCAGTTTACACCGGCATCCACTCCCTAAAGGGCCTTTTCGCGACTCGCTTTGCTGAGTCGAGGTGGAAGTTGGCTGATTCCTGGGATTCTCGGCTGATCGCTGCGTGCCAATCGGAAAATCTGTCGACTGGCCCAAGCAGAAATGCAGGCAAAAAATTCTGGCTACCTATCTCATCGTTCTGCCGTAACGCTATGAAAAACCGTAGGAAATTGCTTCGCAGAGTGCGATATTTCGAAATCAGAGCCGGTTCGTGATAAGGGCTCGTTAACCAAAATATTCTTGCTAGGCCACGCTTGCTGCGTATGATCACGGAAATTCGCTCGTTCTGCGAAATAACCGTGATTAGAGAGATTAGCGTGAACGCTCCGATGCAGATTAATAGATCAGACCTTCCTGATGTCGACGACGTCATTGGTGCCCACGCTGAACTTCTCGGCTCACAGTTGCATAGTATCAGCGAAACTCTGTTTCCCCCTGCTGCAAGCAAAGCGCTTCGCAAGTTCACTTCAGGCGAAGTGGCGAAACTGATCGGCGTCTCGGATTCGACGCTTCGCAAAATGTCATTGGCAGGGGAAGGCCCGCAACCGGAGACCACCACAAACGGCCGACGCTTATACTCACTCTCCGAGATAAATGATTTACGACAGATATTCGCAAAAAACGCCCGTGGACGCGAGGCGATTGAATTCGTTCCACACCGGCGGGAGAACGAGCACCTTCAAGTGCTTGCTGTTACCAATTTCAAGGGAGGGTCTGGCAAGACGACGACCTCTGCGCATTTGGCACAGTATCTGGCGCTTCAGGGGTATCGTGTACTCGCAGTTGATCTTGATCCCCAAGCCAGCCTGTCTGCGCTATTGGGTGTTTTGCCCGAGCTGAACGTCGGTCATAACGAGACGCTTTATGCAGCGATTCGATATGACGAAGAGCGGAGGCCGCTAGGTGATGTGATACGCAATACGTACTTCCACGGTCTCGATCTTGTTCCAGGTAATCTGGAGCTAATGGAGTTCGAACATACGACACCAAAAGTGCTTGCTGATGGAACTGCATCTGACGGCGGAGCAATCTTTTTTGCTCGGGTCGCAGCTGCGCTCGACGATGTCGCTGACGATTACGATGTAGTCGTGATCGATTGCCCTCCCCAGCTCGGCTTTTTGACACTCAGCGGCCTGTGTGCCGCAACGTCAATGATAATAACCGTTCACCCTCAGATGCTGGACGTGTCATCGATGAGCCAGTTCCTTTTGATGACTCGTGACCTGCTGGGGGTTGTTCGCGATGCCGGCGGCAGGCTCAAATTCGATTTCGTCCGATATCTGTTGACGCGTTATGAGCCGCAGGACGCTCCTCAAACGAAAGTAGTTGCGCTGCTCCGCAATCTTTTTGACGACAATGTTCTCACCAATCCGATGGTCAAGTCAGCTGCTGTTTCGGACGCGGGCCTGACTAAGCAGACGCTTTATGAAATTGGACCCGGTAGTCTTACGAAAAGCACGTATGATCGAGCAATGGAATCTTTGGGCCAAGTGAACGGTGAAATTGAAGATCTTATGCGTGCGGCGTGGGGGCGGCCATGAGCGGGGCCCGACACAAATCTGAGATGAGCGTGTTGAGAGTTCCCAACACGCGGCATTCTGTTTGGGGCGCGATGTACATCTTGATGTTTGTTGGGAGCTCCCAACAACAGAGTTGTCCCACCGATCCTATGTACCGAAAACACTCTTGTTGGGAGTTCCCAACAACCCCCCTCCCCTTAAGCGAATGGTCAAACTTAGGTGTCCAGTCATGAGCCGCAAGGATGCGATCAATTCCCTTTATCTCAAGAAACCGTCATCGGCTCCGGGCGACGCTGAAAAGCTGTCAGAACGCGTTCGCACCGGCGCCATTTCTGCGATGGGAACGTCCCTTAAGCAGATGACCGATGGTGCCAAGCTGGCGACCCGGCTGCAGGAGCAGCTGGAAAAAGGCGATCTTGTTGTCGAGATAGAGCCCGATGCTGTCGAGCAGTCACCCATAGCAGACCGCATCCCCACCGATGTTGACCCAGCCTTCGACGAACTTGTGCAGTCCATTTCCAATAGTGGGCAGCAAGTCCCTATTCTCGTCCGCCCCAGTCCCACCGGACAAGGGCGGTTTCAGATTGCCTATGGGCGCCGCAGGCTAAAAGCTGCGAAGATACTCAACCGTCCAGTTCTCGCGATAATCCGAAAGCTGACGGATCAAGAGCTAATTGTCGCCCAAGGTCGGGAGAACCTCGATCGCGAAGATCTCTCATTCATTGAGAAGGCTTTCTTTGCGAAGAATCTAGAGGACTCGGGGTGCGATCGATCGACAATTGTCTCGGCGTTGTGCTCGGACAAAGCGGACGTCAGCAGATACATAGCTGTTGCACGTCGTGTACCAGAGCACCTCGTAAAACGCATTGGGCCAGCACCGAAGGCCGGTCGTGCGCGCTGGCTAAAGCTGGCGGACGGGCTTGCGCATGCCGGCGATTCCTTCGAGGCAGACGCGATCTTCAGCGATGACAAACTCGCCGACGCTAATAGCGACCTGCGATTCCAGGCGGTTCTGCGCGCAGTTGAGCCCAAGAAAACGGATGGAAAACCCGTAAGCTCGAACATCTGGAAGACCCCGAGCGGAAAGCATGCGGCCACGATTGAGAACCGTAGCGGCCGAACGGCCCTCATTTTCGAAGACAAGGTCGTTCCGGAGTTTGCGCGCTTCGTTTCTGCGCAGCTCGGCGATCTTTATCGACAATTTCAATCCAGCAGCCAAGAGGAGCGCAGCAACTGACTTAACGACGGAATTTCAGCCAGAAGATAAATTGGCAAAGAAAAAGGCCACCGAAATCGCTTCCGGAAGCCCCTTCTTTAGTCTCAGCAACTGAAGAATCGCACTTCCGAGAATCACAGTCAAGGCTCTTTTGAGCCGTGAGCGCCTTTTCGGCGAGCAGTTTTCTATTGCCTAGCAATAGGTGACAGAAAATGCAGACGCATATGACAACGACGCCCTTCGGGCGGCGGCCGATGACGCTTGGCCTGATGGCAAGCCAAGTCGCCGCAAAATCAATGCCAAAAGACGCAAGTGTCGAGAAGTGGAAGGTCTTCCGTTCAATCCGTGAAGCCCGCGACCTTGTGGGCGCCACAGACCGTTCCCTGGCTATCCTGAACGCACTCCTGTCGTTTCATCCGGACAGCGAGCTCTCCAGTGACGGCACACTCATCGTTTGGCCATCGAACGAGCAGCTTATGGCACGCGCCAATGGAATGCCGCCGACAACGCTGCGCCGGCATCTGGCGGTCCTCGTCGATTGCGGGCTGATCGTGCGGCGGGATAGCCCGAACGGAAAACGGTTCGCGCGCAAGGGCAGGGGCGGCCAGGTTGAGCAAGCCTATGGCTTCGACCTCTCGCCGATCGTGGCCCGCGCCGAGGAGTTCGAGCAGCTTGCAGAATCCGTGCAGGCCGAGAAGAAGGCCTTCAAAGTTGCCAAAGAGCGCCTGACGCTGCTTCGCCGCGACATCGTGAAGATGATCGACGCCGGCATCGAGGAAGGGGTTCCAGGCAACTGGGGGCGCATCCAGCAGATCTACCAGGAGATTATTGGCCGGTTGCCGCGATCAGCACCGCGGCAATTCATAGAGAGCCTGTCCGATGAGCTTCACGAGCTATGGGCGGAAGTGCATGACATTCTGGAATCCTTCACAAAAACACAGAATCCGGACGTCAATGAGTCCCATTCTGAACGCCACATACAGAATTCAAAACCAGACTCTAATTTTGAATCTGAACATGGCTTAGGAAAAAATGATGAAGCGGGCGGCACGGCCGTAGAAACCGATAACCTGCGGAGCTTGCCGAAGCGAGAGCTGCCATTGGGGATAGTGCTGGATGCTTGCCCCGATATTGCGGATATGGCCCAAAGCGGGGGAATACGTCACTGGCGTGATTTCTTGGCGGCTGTGGAGGTGGCCCGGCCGATGCTGGGCGTCAGCCCCAGCGCGTGGCTGGAAGCCTGCGAGGCCATGGGCGACCTTCAAGCAGGAATTGCGCTGGCTGCGATCTTGCAGCGATCCGATCAGATCAACAGCGCCGGCGGGTATCTGCGCAGTTTGACCGACAAGGCGAGGGGCGGCCAGTTCTCGACGTGGCCAATGGTGATGGCGCTTTTGCGCTCCAAGCTCGATACGAACAAGAGAGCGGTTCAATCCAGTGCTGAGATGCCTGAAACCGACCACAGCGAAGAGGGCTGGGAAGTGTCTGACGCTCTCCTCAAAACGCTCAAGAGGCCAAAATCGTGACTTGGTCCGATGTGACGCCCTCACCGTGTAACAGACAGTCGAAGGCATTGCGCGATGGGTCTGCGAACGTCCAACCGAGTGCGCTCGTGCGCTATGGCACGTCAGCGGACCGAGCGGTTGTGGCAAGTTTTGAGCCTTCATCGAAGACCATGGCATTTCTCCGCTCCATGACTAATTGCGCGAAATCGTCCCGAATGTTGATGAAGCAGGTTTCTCTGCAAGGGTGCTCCGAGCTTTACGGTTTGTTTGCCATGTTTGGCCTAAGGTCAAATCACGCGATTTGTACTGCGTTCGCGTCTATTGTTCGCCTTGGCGCTTCTGTCTTAGCGTCGTCGGCGAGACCGCTGCTCGGGGCGCGGTCGATCGGGTTTCTTACCGAAGAGGGCGGTCCTTTGCGTCGGCTGAGACTCCGACGAAAGCCTGATGTTCGAAGAGAATGGATACAGATAATTGTTCGGTTAGAGATGGGATTGGGATGGCATGCTTTCACCTGCCATCTTGATGGCAGATGTTGTCTTCGCTATATTGGGTCAAGATAAGGGAGACCAATTATGGCTGAACCCCAACTCTCCGTCCGAAGCTCAAAAGCCCGCGATCTGGCGCACCGTCTTGCCCGGCGCGAAAACCGCTCAATTGCCGATGTCGTCGAGCGGGCTCTCGAATCTTATGAGGTTCGGGAGGCTGGTCGTGAACCTGCGTCTCTTTTCTACGCACGTCTTACGGCTCAATCTGGCACAGACATTGATCTCGAGGCCGTTGTCCGTGAAAACAGGCAACCGCATCAGGCCGTTGAGCTTTGATCTTTCTCGATACGAATGTAATTTCTGAGAGTCTCAAAAAAGCGCCCAACGAAGCTGTTATCGCCTGGCTGATCCGACATGATGCGGAACTGGCATTGTCAACGGTGACAATCGCCGAGATCGCGTATGGCATCCAGAAGATAAGACCGGACCAGCGTGCTGATCGCTTGGAACAGGGGCTTGAGGATTGGCGACGCCGTTTCGCGGATCGGATTTTCGGTTTGACCGAGGAAGCGGCGCTTGCCTACGGGGAAATCATGGGCGCCGCGGTTCGTCGGGGACGGCCCATGTCGGCGCCTGACGGAATGATCGCAGCTATCGCCCGCGTCAATGGTGGCCGCCTGGCAACTCGGAACCTCACCGATTTCGAGACCACCGGGCTTGATCTCATATCTCCCTGGGATTTCTGAAGCTTCTTGAAATCTTCGCATCGTGAATAGAATAGGGGAGGGGGATCTGTCGGCTCCAAAGCCCGGCTGCTTTCGTCAAATTGACCCTGAACCGATCACGCCGTCGCTGATACTTCCGGGTCGTGTCCGCTGAGGCGTGACCAAGATAGTTCTCTCTATCACGTTCTGACAGAACTACGCGGCCACCGGCTGCTTGGGCAGCCTTCTTTGTCCGATATCAACGACGCAAACCGGAGTGAATAGTCCAGAAGAACGGCGGCGGGATAAGCGGTCTTGGGTTGCGTACTGCCTTGCTGCGGTATATATTTACGGTATGAGATAGGAGCATATCGTCATGACAGGTGCACTGAAGCGCAAGACCTCTGTGACGTTGGATGCAGATGCGCTCGACAGCGCGAGAGAGCTGCAGATCAATGTGTCCGCTGTGGCTGAAGCAGCGCTTCTCAAAGCCATCGTAGAGGCTCGAAACAAGAAATGGCAGGCGGAGAACGAGGCTGCATTTGCCGCGCAAGCGGAATGGCATGAGCGCAATGGTCATCCTCTGGCCGATATCATTGCCGCGCCAGGCGGGCCTTCGTGGAACAGTTGAGACGGTTCGATGTGGCCCGGTATCAGGGCGTGTTGATGGTGGTTGTGGAAAGCGACCTGTTGCCTCCGGATCCCGCCGTCGTTGTTATTCCTCTGCTACCGGATTATCCGGCTGTGAAACAGCTCAACCCCGACATCGACTTTGAAGGGATGCGCCTTATGCTTGCCACCCGGTTGATTGCTGCGGTGCGCAGGGCAAGCCTGCAGCGGGTCGGTAATGTTGCAGATCAGGGCGATCAGATAACACGCGCGGTCGATGTTCTTATGGCGGGTGTTTAGATGACGAAACCAGCGGGGCTACTGAGTACCTTCATAGCCCCGCAGCTTTGGTAAGGTTGACCCGGAACCGATCGCGCCGCCGCTGATACTTCCGGGTCATGTCCGCCGAAGCATGACCAAGCTGCTTTTGCACGTATCGCTCATCAACTTCCGCAGACGAGGCAAGCCCGGCGCGCAACGAATGACCGCCAAACAGATTCTCCCGATCAGCTTCTGAGAGATCTCCACGTACGCCAGCAGAAAGGGCAGTCTTCTTGACCAGGCGAGCAACTTCCTGGTCGTTGAGCCGATCCGGCCCGACATTCTTGCCTTTTCCGGTCACGCGACGGAAGAGGGGGCCCTTGGCGAGTTTCGCGAACTTGATCCAGGTCTCGAGCGCCACGACTGGGCAGGTCGCCTCGGACGAACCGCGGCCGATTTCCACTTCGCGCCATCCGGTCTTGCCGCGCAGGGTGATCAGCAGCCCCTTGTCGAGAATCTCGATCCAGCCACGACCGTCCTCCGTCTGGTCACGTCCGAGGTCGAGGCCGGTGATTTCCGACCGCCTAAGGCCGCCAGCAAATCCAATCAGCAGCATTGCCCGGTCTCGTAGACCACGCAGGGTTCTGCGGTCCAACGTCTCAAGCATGGCAATCAGGTCTTCCGGCAGCAGTGCCTCCTTTTGCCGCGGCGGGGCAGCGTGTGTGTTGCGAATGCCGGCCATCACAGTGGCGATGGCGCGATCTTTTCGATCAAGCATCATGCCGCGTTGAGTACAGTTCCAGCCAATCGCGGCCAGGCGCCGTTCGATCGTCGAAACGGAGTTTGGCTTGCCGCCGCGCGTCGCCGTGCCAATGGCACTGCCAGAGGCGCAGGCGGTGATGTAAAGGCCGACAACTTCCGGATCCGGGGGGAGGGGGGCCAGATTCTGGCGGCGGCACCAGGCGGAAAAATGCTTCCAGTCGGACGCGTAGGCGCGGCGTGTGTTTGCGGAACTGGCGGCCTCGACATAGCCACGCG
>NZ_LR701569.1:0-3710 GCF_902498795.1 Hoeflea sp. EC-HK425 | reverse complement strand
CGGGTCTGATGCCGGAGGGGGCAGGATCCTACGTTAAGGGCTGATTTGGCGTTCTGTCCGTTGCAACGTCCTGTATACAGTTGGCCTCGAAACTGAGAAGAGTTCGGCAAGATCGCTGATGGAGTATTCTCCTGTCGCGTGCATGCGTGCGAGCTCTTTTTGTTGTTTATCAGATAGTTTTGGCTGTTTACCGCGGAGTTTTCCTTTGGCGCGGGCTATAGCCATCCCTTCTCGTGTCCGCATTCTGATTAGATCCGCCTCGAATTCGGCGAAGGTCGCCAGGATGTTGAAGAACATCTTTCCCATGGGGTCAGCGGGATCGTAGACCGACCCACCCAGTGCGAGCTTCACGCCCTTAGCTTCGAGCTGGTCGGCGATGGTTCGGGCGTCGGGGACGGAACGGGCCAACCGGTCCAGTTTGGACACAACGAGTGTGTCCCCATCGCGAACGGCGGCGAGTGCTTGGTCCAGGCCCGGGCGGGCGCGGTTCGCGCCGGTCAAACCGTGGTCGGTGTAGATAAGGTCTTCGGAAACCCCAAGATCAGTCAAGGCCTGACGCTGCGCCGTCAGATCCTGTTTATCGGTGGAACAGCGGGCGTAGCCTATCTTGGTCGCGGTCATAGCCTGAGTGTACGAATATGGGGCCTCTTTTGCAAAACTATTCGTACTAGCTATATGAGACAGTCTTGCGGCAGACATTGTTGGCCGCGTGATTTCGCTCATTACCGTCCGCTGATCGATCCCCTTTTGGACACCTCTCTTGCCAAGGAAGTAACATTATGCCCCGTCGGAAAATCCTGACTGGCCGCCAACGCGCGGCCCTTTTTGACCTGCCAACCGACGAAGCTCTATTGTTGCATCACTACACCCTAGCGGATGACGATCTGGAGATCATTCGGTCCCGCCGGCGCCCTCACAATCGTTTCGGCTTCGCACTACAGCTTTGCGCCCTACGATATCCAGGTCGGTTGCTCGCGCCAGGTGAAGTCATTCCGTTGGAAATCACGCGCTTCTTGGCGGCCCAGCTTGGACTGAGGCCTGAGGATCTGGCCGAATATGCGAGCCGCGAAGAAACCCGGCATGAACACCTTGCAATCCTGCGCGAGCTTTATGGTTACAAGATGTTCGCGGGGCGGGGATCGCGCGATTTGAAGGTTTGGCTGGAGAAGAAAGCCGAGACGGCGCGGTCAAACGAAGACCTGGCGCGGTGGTTTGTCGATCGCTGCCGTTCGACGCAAACCATCTTGCCCGGGATTACCGTGATCGAGCGCCTTTGCGCAGACGCCCTTGTCGCCGCAGAAAGACGGATTGATGCGCGGATTGTGGACCGACTGGACGATGGAATGCGCGATCGACTTGATGCCTTGTTGACCGAGAGTGCAGATGGCAGCGTCACGCGCTTTGTGTGGTTGCGGCAGTTTGAGGTAGGGCGGAACTCGGCCGACATGAACCGCCTGCTCGACCGATTGGGAGCACTGCAGGATATCGCACTCGACAATTCTCTGCTGTCCGATATCCCGCCGCATCGCGTTTCTGGCCTTCGACGTCAAGGCGAGCGCTACTTTGCCGGGGACATGAGGGATATCTCGGGTGATCGGCGCCTCGCAATTCTCGCAGTATGTGTTTTGGAATGGCGAAGTGCGGTTGCCGACGCAGTGGTCGAGACTCATGATCGGATCGTAGGTAAAACCTGGCGTGAGGCCAAATCACGAAGTGATGCTTGCGTGGCTGAAGCCAAATCGACTCTGAAGGACACCCTAAAAGCTTTCTCGACCCTCGGATCGGCGTTGCTCGAAGCGCACGAAGACCAGGCTCCCCTGGAGGAGGCCATTCAAAATTCTGGTGGTTGGTCCGCGCTCAGGGACCTTGTTGCAACCGCAGCGCAACTCACCGACACGCTGGCCGCCGATCCGCTGGCACATGTTGTTCAGGGCTATCATCGTTTCCGGCGCTATGGACCACGCATGTTACGTGCGCTCGAAATCAAGGCGGCTCCGGTTGCCGAACCGTTGCTGACCGCTGCCGAAATCATCGCGGATGGCGATACAACCACCACCCGGCCACGTACCTTTCTGCGCCGCACCTCAAAATGGCATCGACACCTGAAGGACGATGATGGGCACCGGCTATGGGAGGTGGCCGTCATGTGCCACCTGCGCGAGGGTTTTCGATCCGGCGACGTCTGGCTTGCCCATTCCCGACGTTATGGCGATCTCAAGGAAGCGCTTGTTCCCGCCGAGGTCGCTCGGGCCACACCGAGACTGGTCGTGCCGTTTGAACCGGAAGCCTGGTTGGCAGACCGGAAGGCCCGTTTGGCGAACGGATTGCAGCGGCTTGCCCGTGCCGCCAGAGCTGGTGCGATTCCGGGAGGCCTCATCGAGAACGGCATCCTCAAACTCGACCGACTGACCGCTGCCGTCCCCGAAGAGGCCGACGCCATGGTACTCGACCTTTATCGAAGACTGCCGGAAGTCAGGATCACCGACCTTCTGCTCGAGGTGGATGACGAGGTTGGCTTTACCGAGGCATTCACACATCTACGCACTGGCGTACCCTGCAAAGACAGGATCGGCCTGTTGAATGTGCTGCTTGCCGAAGGGTTGAACCTCGGCCTCAGCAAAATGGCGGGTGCGACGAACACCCATGACTACTTCCAGCTCTCGCGCCTGTCGCGGTGGCATATTGAAAGCGATGCGATGGCCCACGCCCTGGCCATGGTGATCGAGGGGCAATCTACATTGCCAATGGCGCAGTTTTGGGGTGCCGGGCAGACCGCATCGAGCGACGGTCAATTCTTCCCCACCTCACGTCAAGGCGAGGCGATGAATCTCGTTAATGCCAAGTATGGCAATGAACCTGGGCTGAAGGCTTATACCCATGTCTCCGATCAGTTCGGTCCCTTCGCCACACAGACCATCCCGGCCACCGTGAACGAAGCGCCCTACATTCTGGATGGTCTGCTGATGACCGATGCCGGGCAAAATGTCAGGGAACAGTACGCTGATACAGGTGGCTTCACGGACCATGTCTTTGCGGTCACCGCTCTGCTGGGCTTTCAGTTCATTCCCCGCATCCGGGACCTGCCGTCCAAACGTCTTTATCTCTTCGACCCCACATCTTGCCCGAAGGAATTGAAAGGCTTGATTGGAGGCAAGATCAGAGAGCCGATCATCGCCATAAACTGGCCGGACATCTTGCGCAGCGCAGCCACCATGGTGGCAGGGACCATGCCTCCAAGCCATTTGTTGCGGAAGTTTGCTGCCTATCCCCGCCAGCACGAACTCGCGGTGGCGCTACGAGAAATCGGACGGGTCGAACGGACGCTCTTTATCATCGACTGGTTGCTTGACGCAGACATGCAGCGTCGGGCGCAGATCGGCCTTAACAAAGGCGAGGCACACCACGCCTTGAAGAACGCACTTCGCATCGGGCGGCAGGGTGAAATCCGCGACCGGACTTCAGAAGGACAGCACTATCGCATGGCTGGCCTGAACCTGCTCGCCGCAATCGTCATCTACTGGAATACCAAGCACCTTGGAAACGCTGTCGCCGAGCGTCGCCGCGAAGGGTTGGACTGCTCTCCAAGCCTGCTAGCGCATACCTCGCCACTCGGATGGGCCCACATACTTCTGACCGGCGAATACAGGTGGCCCAAAACGTGATCAGGCGGTCTTAACGTAGGATCCTGCCCCCTCCGGCATCAGACCCCT
>NZ_LR701568.1:0-8291 GCF_902498795.1 Hoeflea sp. EC-HK425 | reverse complement strand
GTTCTATTATGGAACTGACCTGCGTTTCCGCCTCATGAAATGGGTCGCGCAATCTAAATTTGCTTGCCTTGTGGGCCTTCAGTTCGGGCGTTCTCGAGTGAACATCCAAGGCAGCTTCAGAAAACGGTTTAACGGTCCCGCTCTCACTGATAGGTTGAACCCCAAAGGGGTTTTCCGTGTACATAGCAGAGATTCGGATTGAAAACTTTCGATTGTTTGGTGCCGGTGATCAGGCATTCGTCCTTCCACTAACGCCGGGACTTACCGCTCTCGTTGGTCAGAACGATGCAGGCAAAACCGCGGTTATTGATGCACTCCGATTGGTGCTCGGTACGCGCGACCAAGAGGTGCCTCGCGTCGACCCGATGGACTTCCATCAGCCGGCACCTGCGGCCGACCCCGCCGACCAGATCGTTATCCGACTGACCTTTCGCGGCTTAACGCTCGCCGACCGAGCTGCATTTGCAGAATTTCTCACGTACGAGACAATCGCGGGTGCGACCGACACGGCAATGATCCTGACCTGGGTGGCGAAGCGCAATGCTAAAGAAGGTAGTTCGCGGCGTGTGCTGCCACCCGAGTGGCGCACAGGCGCCAAGGGTGACGGTCCTCTGCTGGATCTAGGAGCACGATCACTATTGACGGCGACCTATCTGCGCCCCCTGCGAGATGCAGAGCGCGCGATGAGCGCTGGGCGCGGTTCGCGCCTGTCGCAGATCCTCCAGCACACCAAGGAAATCCGTGACACCGGCAATCCGTTTAACAAGCTTGCGGAAGCGCCAGTGGACCCTAATACGCTAAGCGTTCTCGGGTTGGGCGATTATGCGTCACATCTTTTCGGTGAGAGTGAAGGCATCAAGCAGGCGCGCAAGCGGCTCAATGACGAGTATCTAAAGCCGCTCTCATTCGCCAACGACCTGTTGCATGCCAGGATTGGAGTGGCCGGCGCGCAAGAAGACGGCCTGAGATTACGACAGCTCCTTGAGAAACTCGAACTGGCACTGACCGCGTCGGCTGATACCGAAAGCGCGCATAGCCGTGGGCTGGGCTCGAACAATCTCCTTTTCATGGCGTGCGAGCTGCTGCTCCTCGCCGCGGAAAGCGACGGTTTTCCGCTCCTGCTTATCGAAGAGCCCGAGGCGCATCTGCACCCGCAGCGCCAGTTGCGGTTGATGTCCTTTTTGCAAGAACAGGCGGAGAAAAAACGCTCCGACGGACAACATATCCAGATCATCGCCACGACGCACAGTCCCAACCTCGCCTCGGATCTGCGGCTCCGCAATCTTGTTCTGATCGAAGGCGGGCGGGCATTCCCGATGTGCGAGGGCAAGACCAAGCTTAGCACGTCGGACTATCGCTTTCTCGAACGCTTTCTCGACGTGACCAAAGCAAATCTGTTCTTCGCCCGGGCGGTCTTGGTTGTGGAAGGCGATGCCGAGAACATTCTGCTGCCGGTGATTGCCAGGCTGCTTGGACGCGACTTCCACCATCACGGTGTGTCCGTGGTGAATGTCGGAGGCGTCGGGCTCGGGCGCTATGCCCGGGTCTTCATGCGTGAGAATGAGGCACAGGACGGCCCTATCAATATCCCCGTCGCTTGCATCACCGACTTAGACGTGATGCCCGACAATGCGCCGTGGATCGTCGGAAAGCTCGACGAGGGTCAGCTTATTCCCCCGCGTCCGCCCTCCAAGCGCCAATGGAGGGTGAAAGCCGATTTTCCCGGCGATGAGCTGAACCAGCGGCGGGCGGAACGCCGGGCGAAAGCGTCGGGCCAAAGGGTCGAGACGTTCGTCGCCGACGAGTGGACGTTAGAATACGATCTCGCCTTTCATGGGCTTGGGAAGCATGTTTTCCGCGCGGCTACTTTAGCGATTGCCGATGACAGGCTCAACGCGGCCACGACCACGCGAGCTGTCGTCCTCGACGCCGCGGACGTCGCCTATCAGGCATTGGTCAATGCAGGTCACGATGGTCCGACGCTTTCCTCGCATGTCTATGCCCTATTCGAGGCTGATGGGGCTTCCAAAGCTATTGGCGCACAATATCTTGCTGAGCTACTCGAGCAGGAGGTCGTCGATGGCGTGCTGAATGCAGAGGGCCTTCGGGCATTGCTTCCGCCCTATGTCGTCGCCGCGATCGCCCATGTTACCGGACCATTCGTGCCCCTACCTGCCGGCGACGCGGAAGCTGACCCAAACCAGCAGGCTGCTCCTGAGCAGGGGGTGTGAGCAATGTTCGACGGTCTAATCCGCGACGAAGATGTTGCCTGGGCGGCGGACGTGATGGGTCTAGGGCCGGACGGGTTCGCACCGGTCGAGGGAGACGACAGCCGGTTTCGGGCGATGCTCCGACTTGACACGGTCGATTTCGAAGCGTGCCCAGGCAGCGGCAAGACCACATTGCTCGTTGCGAAGCTAGCTGTGCTTGCGATGCGCTGGACGTACCGCCAGCAGGGCATCTGCGTGTTGTCGCACACCAATGCAGCGCGCAACGAGATCGGTTCGAAATTGAGCAACACGGCGGCAGGTATCGCGCTTATGCGCTATCCCCACTTCGTCGGGACCATCCACTCGTTTGTGAACGAGTACCTGGCGCTGCCATGGCTCCGGTCCAAGGGTGTCGAAGTGCGCTGCGTCGATACACAGATTGCGCTCGCAAAACGTTGGGCCTTGTTACCTCGCAATACTCGTTGGGCGTTGCAGCAGGCCAATCTAACGGAATCCTGCCTCATCTACACCCAGCCCGACTACGGTGGCGGTGCGACTGGTAGGTTCGGGACGCAGACGCCGACATATCAAGCAATTGTTGACGCGCGACGGGCTTCCAGTGAACAAGGATACTTCTGTTTCGATGAGATGTTCATCTGGGCAAAGGAGCTTCTTGATAGCTGCCCAGAGACAATCCGGACTCTACGTCGCCGTTTCCCGCTCGTTTTCATCGACGAGGCGCAGGACAATAGCGAAGCACAATCAGCACTGCTGCACCGAATTTTCTGCGACGGCGACGCGCCATCGCGCAGGCAACGGTTCGGCGATTCCAACCAGGCGATCTATGCGAATTCGTACCAAAGTGGAGCCACGACCGACCTCTTTCCGAGCGGTGACGTGCATCCGATGCCACGGAGCTATCGTTTTGGGCAGGATCTCGCCGACCACATAAAGGGCCTGGGGGTCGCTCCACAGCCTCTGATTGGCGCCGGTCCACCCGCACACCTTGGTGCCGACCCAAAGGAAAGGGCGATCTTCCTGTTTGACGATGGGTCCGTGCAGTCGGTTTTGCCGCGCTACGGTCAGCATCTACTGGACACCTTTAATGAAGACGTGCTCGAACGGGGCGTTTTTACCGCAATTGCCGGCGTCCACGAACCTGGTGGCGATGATAATATCCCGCGTGCGATGGGACACTACGTCCCCAGTTATGATCCTTCGTGCGTGAGAAAAGAGGCCTCACCGAGCAGCTTCCTGCAGTATCTGGCGCGAGCGAGGTTTGAGTCATCAGCCGTTGGGAACACCGATAAATTGGTGAACGCCACGGCGTCGGCACTGCTGGCTGCCAGCGAGCTTGCCGGTGGCACGCATGGTCGGATGTCGCGGAAGTCTCCGCATCGCAGGGTCGTGGAGATACTTAGCGAGGGTGAAGCACGGGCCAGCTATCGCGCGTTACAGGAAATCGTTCTGACACATGCAGGCGAGTTCTCTCCCGAGGTGTGGGCGGCGCAAGCGCGAGCCCTTGTCGAAAACATAGTCAGGCAGCTCAGCGGAGCGGCCGCGTTGGACGGGACTGTCGTCGCGTTCCTCACTGCTCCCCAAGCGCCAATAGCTGCTGAAGGCGAGGCAGCCATCGTAACGCGCACCGATAACCTTTTCACCTACCCGGCAGGGGCGCCGCGGGTTCGTGTTCGTTTGGGATCGATCCACTCGGTGAAGGGCGAAACGCACACGGCGACGCTGGTGCTCGACAGCTTCTTCCATAAGCACCACCTCAGCGAACTCAAACCCTGGTTGCTGGGATCGAAATCGGGCGGTTCGACAACGACCCCCCGCGGCAAGAGGGTCTTGGAAGGCATTCGAATGCTTGGGCGGCTCAAACTGCACTATGTTGCAATGACCCGCCCAACCCACCTGCTATGCCTTGCGATGCGCAAGGATGCTTTTGGCGACGGAGAACTCGACACGCTTTCGGATCGCGGTTGGAGGATTATCGATTGCTGCGCACCGGCTTAGAAACCTAATCCCGGGCCGATCTCGCTAAGACCTGCCAGACTATGGAAAGCTTTTCGGAAGCGATTATGGCGACGCGTAACGCCGATACGGAACGGCCGGCTAATTTTGTCGCATTTCGTAGCCGTAATCCGAAAGCCGCGCCCTTGCCTTTGCCAACTCTGCCGGGGTGAACAGCGGATGCCATTTCGGATTATCCAAGATCAGGGCCTCGACCGTTAGATCAAGACGTTTCCGTTCCCAAAGGTTCGTATAGCCTTCCGACGGCTTGGCAGCGTTGATAAGATATTTCGCTGTCGATAATCCGCGGCGCTCCACCAGCATCCGATGAAACGCCGTTGCTGGATAGTTCGCTTCCACTTTCGCCCGATGATAAATCCCCATCATAGCTTCATCAAATTGCGACTCCAACTTTGCCGTCATAATGCCTGCCCTCCCAACCCGGCTGCCTGAATGCACAATCTATTTAAAACGGTATGTCTTCGCCCGCTTCCGTTAGTTCCAGCTTCTCCCTCGCTGATGTACCCTGGTGAAGATAGGGCTTGATGTGCGGAATTCGGTAGGCGCTCGACACACCGAACTTGTTCACGTTTGACGGGATATGATCAACATGAACCATGCCGTGCGTGACGAGCAGGCTCAGCGCGCTGCGAATTTTCTCACGCCCGATACCGGTATATTCCTCGATTTTGTCGTAGCTAATGTTGGCAGCGTTCGTGTCGCGCCCGCGCCGCGCGATAAATAGGAAATAGAGCTTCAGCGCATTGAGTTCGGTCGCTTTGCGCAGGTTGAAGTCCTGCAAGAAGGACAATGCCTTGCCGCCGGCATACAGAGGCTTCGCAGGCAAGGCACCCCAGCCGATGGCGCCGACGCCGGCCAACTTATATGTGCTCCGTCGCCTTTCTACGCGCCGTTCCATTCGCCCAAACTTCTCCAGGACATCCAGGCCGCCGGAAATCTTGGCCCGGCTAAGTCCGGTCGCCCACTCGAACGTGTCGTAGGTCACGCTCGCCTCACCCGTGTCCGGATCGGTGTTATGCGCGATCACCATAAGGCACATGAGGGCAGCAATGTTGTTGGCGCCCTGCCCTCTATCCCAACGAAACGCCTTCAGTCCGCCCGCATTGATCCACGCGGTCGGCAGCTTCACCCATGTCCTCATACCCTTCATGTGTCAGCGGTCTCCGTTCTTCCGGACATTTGCCACGGCGAGCGCGGCAACACCGAGAGCTGCGAACGCCAGCATGATCGTCATCTGTTCGGTCTTCAGTCCCACCAGGAGACGCACAAGTTCAGTCAAAGCTTCCATTTTCATTTCTCCATCGCATTGAATCTTTTCGATCCGATGGCTGAAATTTAGGACGCCTAGGAGGTTCTTTATAGAGACAGTTGAGGTCAGTTTGGATAGGGATTTTCGAAAAAATCTAAGTTAAACAGCATTGTAAATCAAAAATCGACCGTCTTTATAAGCCTCTGAGATAGTTCACGAACGTCCCGCTGTGAACTAAATGCCGATCCGGGGAGGCACAGCCCAGAGGCCGCGCTTCTCTCAGCCCTTTCCGTTTATTAAAGGGCAAGCGTTTCCTGCGCAGCGGCACCTTTTTTCTTCACCCAGAGTTCCGTGGTGCGCTCCACCTCGATGAGATCAGACGGGAAAACCCGCTTCTGAAACGCAAGGATGTCCTCGAAGCTGCCGTGAAGCCATTGCTGGTAGTCGTCGCGATGAAGCAGCACCGGCATGCGGTCGTGGACCGGCGCAACCGCCTCATTGGCGTCTGTCATGACCCCTGAATAGACTGGCCCCCACTCGTCGCTAACGCGCCAGAGCCCGCCCCAGGCGAAGATCGGTTCATCGCGCATGCTGAACCAGGTCCGGGTCATCTTGCCCTTCTCACCTTCCGCCTCCGCAAAATGCGTGACAGGGATCAGACATCGCCACTGCGGTTTTCGCGCCAGGCCGACCCACATACCCTTGGTGAGTTCACGAACATTGTTGACCGGTTTCGGCTTGGCGTCGGGCTTCATTCCCTTCAACCGGAGCGGAAAACCCCAGGTCATCGAGCGCAGCTCGCGAACGCCCTCCTGTTCGGTGACGACCATGCCGGGCGTTCCGGGATAGACCTCATCTGGCGCGTTAGATTGCATCGGATTCGGCACGCCGAAATGAGCGGCTACCTCTGCGGCCGTGACGCGGACGGTATAAAGGTTACACATGCGACGAACCTTTCAACTCGGACATCGGTCTAGATAAACACGTCGCCCCGCTGGCGTGAAGCCTTGGAAGGCGGGGTGCCGCTCTGCCATCGATCGCGCGTTTGCAGAACCTCGAAATCATCCGATGAAGGAGGCTCGCGAAACTGGAACGCGATGACATCCTCAATCGATCCATGCAGCCATCGATCATATTCTTCCGGCTTCAGCAGGAGCGGCATCCGATCGTTCAACGGTCTGATCCTGTCGTTCGCGTCGATTGTCAGACCGGCGAACACCGGCCCGAACTCGGGCGTGTTGCGGCAGATACCGGCCCAGGCGATCAACGGTTGGCGCCGGAGGGAGAACCACGTCCTCGCTTTCGAGCCTTTGACGCCATCGGGATTGGCAAAATGGGTCAGCGGTATCAGGCACCGATATCTCTGATCGACAATGATGCGATCCCAGAGTGGGTTCGTGAGATCCGCGACGAGACCAATGCGCCCCGGCGGTTCTCCGCTATGGCGCATCTCCCCGGTTTGCCGGGGAAAGCCCCAGGTCGGGGATTTCAGCAGGCGCAGACCATCCTTTTCGAGCACGATCAGACCGGGCGTGCCCTCGACGGTCTCCGGGGGCACGCTCGTCACCGAGGAGACATCGACGCCGAAATGCTCGACAATCTCTTCAGCCGCGCGGGAAATTGCGAATAGCCGGGACAAGTCCAGCCTCCGGTCCAGTTTGGTCCTCGCAAGCTATCACAAGAACAAATTAGGAACAATCGGCTGCTTCTGGCCGTATTGGGACGAATCTTTTTTGCGGTCCGCCAGGCGCCTGCATCTCAATGATTCGCAAGGAAAATCCCCCGCCCGAAAAAATGAGAGACAATTTTCCTATTTTCGGGTGGCTTGACTCTTTTTCGATAGAGGAACAGATACAGAACAAACAAGCCCGAAACGACATGACGTCGCCCACCAACACGAACGCCTTGGAGTCCGTGAACGATGAATGCTGTCCGAAACAGGGTGATAACCGACCTGCGCGAACGCATTGCCTCCCTGGAGAGCCCTGCGTCGCGGAAGGCTGGTTTGTTGCCGTTTCAGGTGGCGGCGATCGACGCGGCGCTTCCGGGCGGTGGCCTTGCCTACGGCGCGCTTCATGAAGTCTCGGGCGGAGGGACCGGAGCCGTCGATGGCACGGCGGCCGCGCTGTTCGTTGCCGGCATCGCCGCCCGCACGACGGGACCGATCGTTTGGTGCCTGACGCGGCCGGACCTATTTTTCCCGGCGCTCGCACAGGCCGGGCTTCATCCGGACCGCGTCTATTTCGTCGAGAGCGACAAGGAGGAGGATGTTCTCGCGAACGCGGAGGAAGCGCTTGCCTATGGCGGGCTAGGCGCTGTCGTCGCGGAGCTTGTGCGATTGCCGATGGTGGCGAGCCGCCGGCTGCAGCTCGCCGCCGAGAAGACCGGCGCGATGGCGATCGTCGTCCGGCGCTGGCGTCGGCCGACGGAAGCCTCCGACTATGGGCAACCGACTGCCTCGACCACGAGGTGGCGGGTGAGCGTCCTTCCCTCGGAGGAGCTGCCGGTCGCCACCGTCGGTCGGGCAAACTGGCTGTTGGAATTGATGCGCGTGAAAGCGGGCGAGTGCGCTGAGTTTATCGTTGGAGCCTGTGATGCCTCGGGTCGTATCGATCTATCTACCGGACCTGCCGACCGACAGGATCAGACGGGCCGATCCTTCGCTGCCGGCTGAGCAGCCGATCGCCGTCATCGCACGGAGCGGTTCCCGGCGCTGGGTCGCGGCCGCAGATGCAGCGGCACGGAAGGTTGGTGTGAAGGTCGGCATGCCGGCGGCAAAAGCCCAGGCGCTCTTCCGC
>NZ_LR701552.1:0-1569 GCF_902498795.1 Hoeflea sp. EC-HK425 | reverse complement strand
AGTCAAATGAATTGCTCATATCTTTTCCCCGATTGGATGACTTGCGCCGGAGATGATAGGGGCTTTTGCCGGGTAAGGCGGTAGCGCGACTAAAACGTAGGAGCCTGCGGCGTATGCAACAGGTTCTCCGAACTAAAGGCCGTGGGGATCGTGTGTACACGGTTTTCCAACTCCCCGATCACCAGGGGTCAAAGAGCAGAGCGGGGGCGTACCGCAAGCTCTTGGAGGAAACCGAGTGTCAGCAGAGCCCTCCTTTACATTCTACACCTACTCGTCCGCGGTCGAGCCGCTGGAAGCGCGCTGGCGCGACGACGGCGTTGGTGACGCGTTTTTTGGCAACGCCGACGCCGCTCGCGCAGCGATCGAAGAGTTGCGAGACGCAGTTGCCAACGAGCCGGGGCACGACTGCCCGTCGATGCGGCTGGAGCGGATCGAGACCGTGCCGGTCACGAGGGATGCGTTCCTCGCGCTGCTCAACGACGGCGTTGGCTCCATCGTTAGGAACTACGACATCATCGATACGATCGGGGGAAATTGAATGGCGAAGATCCCCGATCCGATCGACGTCGAAGTCGGCGGCAAGATCAAGGCGCAGCGCCGGCTGGTCGGTATGAGCCAGAACACCCTGGCCGACCGGCTCGGCGTCACCTTCCAGCAGATCCAGAAATATGAGAAAGGCACCAACCGGGTCAGCTCAAGCCGTTTGGCCATGATCGCGGAGGCCTTCGGCATCCCCCCTGCCTATTTCTTCCCGGGCTCGACGGTCGACCCTGGCCAAGCCGTGGCGGCCGCCGCGCCGAAGCTGGTCAGCTTCATCGAGACCAATGAGGGCCGGGACCTCAACGTGGCCTTCGCGCGGATCAGCTCGCACACCATGCGCAGGAAGGTGGTCGGCCTCGTGACGGCCTTGGCCGCTGCGCTTCCTTCCGGGCAGGGTGACGCCAGCGAATAGCGCCTGAAGGGAATAATTTCGTTGCTCGGCTTCTTGAAGAATGCTGCAATGCAGCATACATTCGGATTGTCGGAGCTGCCCTCCTCCTCCCAGCAGCTTCGGGCAACGACTGGCAACCCTCCTCCTCCCAGTTGTCAGTCAGAATCGAAGCCCGGTGCATCTCCTCAAGCACCGGGCTTTTTCATGCCGCTGACGATCGGTTCTCACGATCGCGTTCCGGGCGGCGGGGTATCAATACGGCGCTGTTCAATCGCCGAGGGCAGAGACAAACGATCGTTTGTGAACGTCTCTAGATCTGGAGGGGAATGGCGTACGGTTTCCTGTCTTGGCCGAGTTGTCGGCAGCATGCTCGCAATCTAGGCGCGGTAAAAAATACTCTAGCATTGAGAATGAAACATAAGAGACACGTTGTGATTGCTCTTGCCGTGCCTTTTACAAACGCTTAGCAATTTGCTGAAGGCAATAATGGGGCAAACATGTTTGGGGCATTAGAGTCGGTCCGGAAAGTTATTCAGTTTGAACAGAGCCTTCTCAGCATGAGGCGAATGGATGCCAATTTGAGGAAGGCGAGTGCGTTGCGTGACATGTTTTCGAAGTCCTTGGCCAGCCTGCGGCAA
>NZ_LR701553.1:0-81543 GCF_902498795.1 Hoeflea sp. EC-HK425 | reverse complement strand
CGCGTGGCTATGTCGAGGCCGCCAGTTCCGCAAACACACGCCGCGCCTACGCGTCCGACTGGAAGCATTTTTCCGCCTGGTGCCGCCGCCAGAATCTGGCCCCCCTCCCCCCGGATCCGGAAGTTGTTGGCCTTTACATCACCGCCTGCGCCTCTGGCAGTGCCATTGGCACGGCGACGCGCGGCGGCAAGCCAAACTCCGTTTCGACGATCGAACGGCGCCTGGCCGCGATTGGCTGGAACTGTACCCAACGCGGCATGATGCTTGATCGAAGAGATCGCGCCATCGCCACAGTGATGGCCGGCATTCGCAACACACACGCTGCCCCTCCCCGTCAGAAAGAAGCGTTGCTGCCGGAAGACCTGATTGCCATGCTTGAGACGTTGGACCGCGGAACCCTGCGTGGTCTACGAGACCGGGCAATGCTGCTGATTGGATTTGCTGGCGGCTTGCGACGATCAGAGATTACCGGCCTTGATCTTGGGCGTGACCAGACCGAAGATGGCCGTGGCTGGATCGAGGTTCTCGACAAGGGGCTTCTCATTACACTGCGCGGCAAAACGGGGTGGCGCGAGGTGGAGGTCGGACGCGGGTCTGCCGACACCACATGCCCGGTCGTTGCCACCGAGACCTGGATCAAGTTCGCAAAACTCGCCAAAGGCCCCCTCTTCCGCCGCGTGACAGGCAAAGGCAAGAACGTCGGGCCGGATCGCCTCAACGACCAAGAGGTAGCGCGCCTGGTCAAACGCGCCGCCCTCGCGGCTGGCGTACGCGGTGACCTTTCAGAAACTGAGCGCGGACAGAAATTCGCTGGGCACTCGCTGCGCGCCGGTCTCGCCTCATCGGCCGAAGTCGATGAGCGATATGTGCAAAAACACCTCGGTCACGCCTCCGCGGAAATGACCCGGAAATACCAGCGACGTCGCGACCGGTTCCGCGTCAATTTGACGAAAGCGGCGGGGCTATGATCCCCTCCCCTGTTATCTTTAAGAAAGAACCCGCCTTTTTGACTAGCCGTCCACTCAGGCGTCCGGCGTAATCAGCTTCAGCGAAGGAAAATATGTGCGGTAGCGGCCGACGTCGCGGGTGAGCAGCGGCAGTTCATTGACGGCCGCATGGGCGCCGATGAAGAAGTCGGGTAATACACCGGTCCGCGATCCACCCGACCGGCGATACTGGGTGAACACTTTTCCCGCCAGGAACAGCGCTGCTCGTGGCATCGGAGCTATAGCGAGTCCTGCCTCATCGACAAACGCTTCAAGAAGCTCGATGCGGTTGTAACGAACCGCCAGCTCGGCATAGACAACATCGTTGATCAATAACGGCCCATCGAGGCTAGCCGCCTCAAGTTGGGCAATCGACCAGTCCGCCCAGATCGGATCGTCAGTGACGAGGTCGAGCAGAACATTGGTATCGACAAGCGTCACGCTTCGCCACGCGTCAGCGCCATGATTGCGTCGGTGTTGAGGCCCTTGCCAGCATGGCCGCGCAACTTCGCGAAGCGTGTGGCCGGCTGATTATTGTCGGTACGTGCAAGCACCACGCTGCCATCGGCTGCGCGGCGGAAATCAACCTTGCTTCCCGGAACGATCCCCAGCAGATCTCGAACCGGTTTTGGTATGGTCACTTGTCCCTTGGCTGTAACGGTGGTGGTCATGTCCGCTCCATGGTAATACCTGATTTCAACAAGGTATTACTTTGCCGGTCGGATTTCAAGCCCTGGATCGTCAACTAGCCGTGAAGCGGCTACAGACGATCGTTTACAGAAGACCTCTGCTTCTGAACAACCGGCTTGTAGCACTTATTATATGTCGATAGAATGCAATTCCGTCGACACGAATTAGCCATATGTCGATAACGACGACATGTCCGCCCGACATGTCGTTCGAAGAAGGATTGATCGACATGCCGTTTCGCCCGGATCGCCCCTACAACGACCTCCCTCCCCTGCCCCCGCGCGAGGATGTTGAGACGAAGGCAGTCCTGAAGGCCTGCATCGAGGCTCGTGCAGCACTGGCCGAGCTTCGCATATCCGGCCAGCTCATTCCCAACCAGGCCGTACTGATCAACTCGATTCCGCTGCTCGAGGCGCAGGCGAGCTCGGAGATCGAAAACATCGTCACTACCACCGACAGGCTGTTCCGCTTCGCCAACGAAGCCGGCAATCACGCTGATCCTGCGACGAAGGAAGCATTACGCTATCGCACAGCCCTCAGCGAGGGCTTTCAGTCGCTCAAACAGCGGCCCGTGTCGACGTCCACGGCGATCACTGTGTGCCAGACCATCAAAGGCTTCGAACTGGATATCCGCGCAACGCCAGGAACAGCGTTGATGAACGAGACAACGGGTTCGGTAATTTACACGCCCCCCGAGGGCCAGGCACTTCTGCGCGACAAACTCGCGAACTGGGAGCGCTACATTCACGAAGCTGAGGACATCGACCCGCTGATCCGGCTCGCCGTGATGCATTACCAGTTCGAGGCTATCCACCCCTTCATAGACGGCAATGGCCGGACAGGACGGGTACTGAATCTGCTCTTCCTCGTTGACAAAGGCCTGCTGGACATCCCGGTACTCTATCTGAGCCGCTATATCATAGGGAACAAACGCGCCTACTATGATCGGCTCCTGGCCGTCACGACTCAGGAGGAGTGGGAGGACTGGATCCTCTACATACTGGAGGCTGTGCGCGAAACGGCAAACTGGTCGACAGCGCGAATTCGCGCCATCCGCGATCTGCTGGATCAAACCGCGGAGCATATCCGACGCGATCTGCCCAAAATCTATTCCCGCGAGTTGGCAGAGGTAATCTTCGTGAACCCTTATTGCCGAATCGGCGACCTTGTGACGGCCGGCATCGCAAAGCGACAGGCAGCGTCGGTCTATCTCAAGGCCCTCACCGAACTGGGCCTGCTGCAGGAAATGAAGGCGGGCCGGGAAAATCTTTACATCAATCCGGCGCTACTTGCGCTCCTGAGCGAGCAACGCCCGGCTCGGCACAACCAATGAAACGCCCGAACGCCAAGCAGCACCTGAGATGACGCTGAACGCGGGGAAATTCATGCGTCCAATCCAGATCTCACCTATCGCGAAATCGCCGGTCAGCTTGGGTGGTTTCGTGAGTTGACACAGCGGGTAGCTCGGAATAGTCGCCCTCTTTTGTCAAGAACCTTATCGACCGAGCGCGCCGTTCCCGCCTGATCGATGCTGAAACCACAGCCAATGCAGCAATAGCCAAAGCGCTCATCATCACGATCTGGGCTTGTTTAAGGATTTCAGAAGCGCTTCCGAGACCTCATACTGTCCTTCCCCGCCTTTGTTGCCGTTTGGCGGCTCCCTATCGGTCGTGGCTGCCGCCTTGTCTGCATCCAGCTTGGTCCGCAGTAGGGCCATTACCATCGGCCAGGTCGAGAATTGCCCGTCTCTCGCCTTATCGGTGAGGCTGCGCAGATATCCACCCGCGCTGTTGATCTGATCGGACCGCTGCAGGATCGCCGCCAGCGTGATGGCAGCCTGAACCTCACCCATGGCGTCGCAAGCTTCTCGCCACGCACTCGGACTGACCCCCAGCATCGGCCGGGCCACCTCGACGGCCGCCAAAAAATCACTCCAGTGGCGTATTCGACCACCCTGAGCCAAGTCCATCAGGTCCGGGCAAGCGTCAAGCACGATCCCCAAGGGCAGCTCCCGCTTCGGCAAGCTCCGCAGGTTATCGTTTTCCAGGGCGTTGCCGCCCGCTTCACTTCTTCTTCGAGAGCCGTTTTCAGATTCAAAAATGGAGTCTGGTTTTGAATTCTGTATGTGGCGTCCAGATTGGGACTCATTGGCGTCCATATTCTGTGTTTTTGTGAATAGTTCCAGCATGTCATGCACCTCGGTCCACAACTCCTGGAGCTCGTCGCAAAGGCTTTCGATGACCTGGCGCGGTGCCGTGCGAGGAAGCCGTGCAATAATCTCCTGGTAGATCTGAGCAATACGGCCCCAATTGCCTGGAACGCCCTCCTCAATGCCGGCGTCGATCATCTTCACAACATCCCGACGAAGCAGTGTCAGGCGTTCCTTGGAGACCTTGAAGGCTTTCTTCTCGGCCTGAACCGCTTCCGCGAGTTGCTCGAACTCCTCGGCGCGGGCCACGATCGGCGAGAGGTCGAAGCCATAGGCCTGTTCGATCTCTCCTCCCCGGCCCTTGCGCGCGAAACGCTTTCCATTCGGGCTGTCTCTGCGAATGATCAGTCCGCAATCGACGAGGACGGCCAGGTGCCGGCGCAGCGTCGTGGGTGGCATACCATTCGCGCGTGCCATGAGTTGTTCATTCGACGGCCAAACGACCAGCGTTCCGTCGCCCGACAGCTCGCTCTCTCGATGGAACGACAGGAGCGCGTTGAGAATGGCTAGGGACCGGTCTGTGGCGCCCAGAAGGTCCCGAGCTTCACGAATCGAGCGGAAGGCCTTCCACTTCTCGACCGTTGCCCCTTCGGGTATAGATTTCGCGGTGACTTGGCTTGCCATTTGGCCAAGGGTCATCGGCCGCCGCCCAAAGGGCGTCGTGGAGATATGCGTCTGCATTTTCTTTCACCTATTGCTAGGCAATAGAAAACTGCTCGCCGAAACGGCGCTCACGACTCAAAAGAGCCTTGACTGTGATTCCGGGAAGTGCGATTCTCTAGCTGCAAAACAGGGAATGGGCTTCCGGAAGCGATTTCGGTGGCCTTTTTCTTTGCCAAATTTCTGGTAGCCGTTCGGAAACGGCCGATTGATCAGTCGCCGCCCTCCTTGCCGTTGTCCTGAAATTCCTGATAGAGGCGCTCTAGCCGGTCGGATAAATAGGCGCCAAACTTAGAAGCATCCCTCGATTTTAAAGCCAGAGTGAATGCGCGGCCCGTGTCTTTGGTCGACACCTTGACCGTGTCATTCGACAAACTCCAAGCGTTTTCTGCCGGGCGCTGCTTTTTCGACTTCAATCCTTTCGAGGACTTTAGCTTAGCAACAACCTTGTCAAAACGTTCTTCGCTTGAAAGCTCTTCGAAGTCCGAGCCAGTCGCGATATCTAGTGCGATGTCGGTGTTTCCGGGTTTGTCGAGCAGAAGCTTGAGTTCATACCATCTGTCGCGACCAACAGCCTTCGCCCTACCGATCGCACTGATAATCTCGGGCTCGATAGAAGCAACAGATAGCATCTTCGACAGAGTTGGTTTGTCGACACCGATCGCAGCAAGAGCGGTCGCATTATCAGCATCGTATCTCTTCTGCACAATGTCTGATGCAAAGAGTGCCTTCTCAATGAAGGAGGTGTTGGACCGCGCATTGTTTTCCTGTCCCTGAGCGATCACATGGTCCCGGTCGGACATCTTCTTGACGACCGCGCGAAGCTTTATTCCAAGCTCCTTGGCCGCACGGTGTCGTAGCCGACCGAAAACAAGCATGTAACGGCCTGGCACGGTCGGATGGGGGCGCATCAAAGCGGGCGTGTTTTGTCCTGACAGCCGAATGGATTCGAGTACTTGGTTGAAGTCCGCCTCGTAGTCGGCCTTACCAAGGTTTACGCGGTCACGGGCGAAAGACTCGTCAACCAGGTCAGGGTCCACCTCCACTATCGTTTCACCCTCCAGCAGCTTATCAGCGTGAGAGGCCATTTCATCTATCGAGCTGATGATCGAGCGCGACGCACCCTTGATGGTATAGTCAAGAGCAACCGAATTCTCGGGCTTCTCGCCCTCCTTATCCATGATGCCTGCAAAGGGATTCTTCCGGGCCATCAGTCTAAATTCCTCTAAAACAGCTTACGGTTTTGAAATCCTTGCGGTTTTCAGTGGTTTTGACGGCAGTCAACATCAAAGACGCCCCCACGCTTTGTGGATCAAGCCCTGTATTTCAAAGTTGACGCCGTCCATGCTATCAATGGCTCTGTCGTAGGTGTCGCGGCTGAAATTTGACCTCTCGACCTCGTAGAGCGTCTGCTTGGTTAGTCCAGCGTCAGAGATCGCGGTCGACTTGAGCATAGGATTTTTTAGAATTTCTTCGGCTAGCATCGACTGCATGAACCCCAGCATCTGTGCTTGTGGGACATCCGTCGGCTCGTAGCGCGTTATCAAGTAGCGTAGCCAATCGAGGCGCACATGAGCTCCGGCCTTCTTGATCGATTTTAGGATGTTGCCGAGCATCAAGAGGAACTGGCTCATGGACATGAGGTCGAGCATCTGTGGATGTACCGTGATCAGTACTGATGTGGCGGCTGAAAGCGCCGACAATGTCAGGTAGCCGAGTTGAGGCGGGCAATCGATGACGACCACGTCATACCGATCATCCACCGTTTCGAGTGATCTCGCTATGCGTGTGAAGAACCGCTTGCCCTCTTGAGAAGGGGACTGCATTGCGAGCGGCGTGTCGTACTCGTACTCCTGCAGCTCAAGATTTGCAGGAACTATGTCGAGCAGTGGAAAATTGGTCGGCTGTATCACTTGCTCCAAAGAGACGGGGTTATCGTATCGTATGGAATCGTAAAACGACGGGTTCTTGTCGAGTTCAGGCTGAAATCCATGGAGCGCGGACAAGGAGGCTTGGGGGTCCAGGTCAACGGTCAATACCCGATGCCCCGTCAGCGCCAGATGTTGCGCGAGGTGTGCGGCCGTGGTCGTTTTCCCAGACCCCCCCTTGAAATTCACCACCGCAATTACCTGAAGTTTCTCGCCGACCTTGCGGTGAGGGACGTACTGCTTTGCATCCGAACGGCCATTCTTGTCGAGATAATCTCGTAGCTCTGACATCTGCTCAGCGGTGTAAAACCGTCTACCGCCACTTCCGACAAAAGGCTCAGGGCCCTTGTTCTCGAGGTGAAGGCGTTTCAGGTTATTCGGGCTGACACCGAGGTAGTGCGCTACCTCAGCCATCGTGAACCGGCGAAGCGTCTTCTGCCCGGTCGTTGGAAATTTCTCGACGCGCAATTGGTCGAGCTTGCGCGAAATTTCCGCACCTTGGGCCAGAATCTTGTCGTCAAACTCAAAAGTTGGAAGGGCCGACATGCCTGGAGAACCTCATACATAGAAAATAGCGCCAAATACGGCATTTCGGATGATTTGGCGCCAGTATGTGCGATTCTCGGTTTCAGGCAAGGAAAATAAGGTTAACAGAAACTAAACACCTCGTCAGACGGCAACACGTCTTGATCCGAAGAGGGGCCTTTTTTCCTAGTATTTTCATATTGTTAGATAAGATTCTCGCGCCATGTTCGAACGGAATATTCCCCGGCAGATTTGCCGGGGGGACCTCAACCAAACACCGGGTCTTCAGCCTCGAAAGAGGAACCCATAAAGAACACAACCGATTTTCCTGCGACTCAGTTCCGTTGGTCAGACATATCCTAAGCTCAAAGGCCCCACGTCACTACGTCGCTCACCCCGGCAGTTCTGCCGGGGTGACCGGTTTCTCTCATTCGATCAAAACCGCAACTCACCCGCAAGTAGCAACGGTGGACGCGATGCAAACAGGATTTGGCCGTGCCGAGCGGCACCAAAATTCGCCAATTGGAGTAGATCGATGAGCACGAGTTCCTCCCACTCCCGATTGGTCCGAAAACTGCGTGAGGCGCTCGGAGATGCGATCTGCGCGGCACTCGAGGACGACGATGTCGTTGAAATCATGCTCAACCCGAACGGACGGCTGTTTGTCGAGCGGCTGGGCGAGGGGATGGCAAAGATTGGCGCGCTGCAGGTGGGCGCGGCTGAGATCATCATCGGCAGCGTTGCGCACGCCCTGCAGACCGAGGCGGATGACGAACAGCCTATTATTTCCGGTGAACTGCCGATCGGCGGGCATCGGTTCGAGGGTTTGCTTCCCCCGGTGGTGAGGGCACCCAGCTTCACCATTCGCCGGCGCGCATCCCGTCTGATCCCGCTTGCGGACTATGTCAGCAGCGGGGTGATGACCAGGCTTCAGGCAAGCCTCATTCGACGCGCCATTCAGGAACGGCTGAATATAGTCGTCTCTGGTGGAACGGGGTCAGGCAAGACCACATTGGCCAACGCAGTCATCGCCGAAATCGTCCAGTCCGCTCCATCGCATCGGTTGCTCATTCTGGAAGACACGGCCGAGATCCAATGCGCGGCCGAGAACGCGGTTTGCCTGCACACGACCGACAGCACCGACATGGCGCGGCTTCTAAAAAGCACGATGCGTTTGCGCCCCGACCGCATCATCGTCGGCGAAGTCCGGGACGGCGCCGCGTTGACCCTTCTCAAGGCGTGGAACACAGGCCACCCGGGCGGGATCACCACCATACACGCCAACACCGCCCATTCCGCGCTGCGGCGTTTGGAACAACTGACCGCCGAGGTGAGCCAGCAGCCGATGCGGGAAGTGATCGGCGAAGCGGTTGACCTCATCGTGTCCATTGAACGAACGGCGACCGGTCGGCGTGTGCGTGACGTGATGCGCGTTACCGGTTTCGACGGCGCGACTTACGAAACAGACCACAATTCCCAGATCGACGAGGACAGCCATGCCGCATAACTTCCGCCGAAACGCCTCTATCGGAGCGATCGTTGCCTTGCTTTGCGTGGGCGTCGCGTCTCCAGCTCTCGCAAGTTCCGGCGGCGGCCTCCCATGGGAAGGACCGCTCCAGCAGATCCAGGAATCGATTACCGGCCCGGTTGCAGGCTTCATCGCACTCGCCGCCGTCGCGGTCGCCGGGGGCATGTTGATATTCGGCGGTGAACTCAACGACTTCGCGCGGCGGCTGATGTATGTCGTCCTTGTCGCAGGCATTCTGCTTGGCGCGACCCAGATCGTCGGACTGTTCGGCGCATCGGGTGCCTCGATCGGCCTCCCAGATCAGGCAGCCCCGGGCGGGCGAGGGGAGGGGACTGATGGCTGAAGCCGGCGCACCCCTTTCCCGCTCGCCCATCCATCGCGCATTGTCGCGGCCGAACCATCTGATGGGCGCCGACCGCGAACTCGTGCTTCTGACCGCGCTCGCCACGGTCATTCTCATCTTCGTGGTGCTGACCTGGTTCTCGGTGTTGCTCGGCATTGCTATCTGGATCGCCGTTGTCGGGATCCTCCGGATCATGGCCAAGGCCGATCCGATGATGCGGCAGGTCTATCTGCGCCACATCGGCTACCGACCGGCCTACCTGACGACATCGTCGCCATGGCGGAGGTACTGACCTCTCATGGTGGCGCTCAAGCAATTCCGAAACTCAAAACCGTCGTTTTCCGACTTGTTGCCCTATGCAGGCCTGATCGCCGACGGGATTATCCTGCTGAAGGACGGCTCACTGATGGCGGGCTGGTATTTCGCGGGACCGGATTCGGAGAGCTCGACCAATGTCGAGCGAAACGAGGTGTCGCGCCAGATCAACACGATCCTTTCACGGCTCGGAACCGGATGGATGATCCAGGTTGAGGCGGTCCGCGTGCCGACGACGGCCTATCCGGCTCGTGACGCCTGCCATTTCCCCGATCCGGTCACACGGGCGATCGACGAAGAGCGTCGTGCACATTTCGAGGCAGAGCGCGGCCACTACGAGAGCCAGCACGCCCTTATCCTCACCTATCGGCCACCGGAACCGCGCCGGTCGGCCATGGCGCGATATGTCTATTCCGACGAGGCAAGCCGATCGGAGACCTATGCGAACCGCGTCCTCAATTCGTTCCAGACCTCGATCCGTGAGGTCGAGCAGTATCTCGGCAACGTGCTTTCGATCCGGCGCATGGTGACACGCACAGTTAGCGATCCGGAGACAGGAAGCGAGGCGCGCTATGACGAGCTCTTCCAGTTCATCCGCTTCTGCATCCTCGGTGAGAACTACCCCGTCCGCCTGCCGGCGATCCCGATGTATCTCGATTGGCTGGTCACGGCAGAATTCCATCATGGGCTTTCTCCTATGGTCGATGGCACCTATCTGACGGTCGTCGCCATTGACGGTTTCCCAGCCGAGAGCTGGCCTGGGATCCTCAATTCGCTCGACCTGATGCCGCTCACCTATCGCTGGTCGAGCCGGTTCCTCTTTCTCGACGATCAGGAGGCGCGCCAGAAGCTCGAGCGCACGCGCAAGAAGTGGCAGCAGAAAGTCCGGCCATTTTTCGACCAGCTCTTCCAGACCCAGAGCCGATCGGTCGACCAGGACGCCATGACGATGGTGGCCGAAACCGAGGATGCAATTGCAGCTGCCTCGTCGCAGCTTGTCGCCTATGGCTATTACACGCCGGTCATCGTCATGTTCGACACCGACGAAGCTCGTCTGCGCGATCAGGCGGAGGCTGTCCGACGGCTGATCCAGGCAGAAGGCTTCGGCGCCCGTATCGAGACGCTCAATGCCACCGAGGCCTATCTCGGCAGCCTACCCGGCAATACCTATGCCAATGTCCGCGAGCCGCTCATCAATACAAGCAATCTCGCCGACCTCATTCCGATCAATTCCGTATGGGCAGGCAGTGCGACCGCCCCATGCCCGTTCTATCCTCCCAATGCCCCGCCGCTGATGCAAGTCGCCAGCGGCTCGTCTCCCTTCCGGTTGAACCTGCATGTCGACGATGTCGGCCATACGCTGATCTTCGGGCCGACGGGGTCGGGAAAGTCGACCTTGCTAGCGCTGATCGCGGCACAGTTCCGCCGGTACGAAGCGGCGCAAATCTTCGCCTTTGATAAAGGCAAGTCGCTCTACCCGCTGACCAAGGCCGCCGGCGGCGATCACTATGAGATCGGGGCAGGGGAGGGTGCGCTCGCATTCTGTCCGCTGGCCGAGCTTTCAACCGACGGGGACCGGGCATGGGCGGCCGAATGGGTCGAAACGCTTGTTTCCATGCAGGGAGTGAGCATCACACCCGACCACCGCAACGCGATCGCCCGTCAGATCGCCCTGATGGCCGAGGCGCGCGGCAGATCGCTCTCGGACTTCGTGAGTGGCGTTCAAATGCGCGAGATCAAGACCGCGCTTCACCATTACACGGTCGACGGTCCGATGGGACAGCTCCTTGATGCCGAGCAAGACGGGCTGACGCTTGGGATGTTCCAGACCTTCGAGGTCGAGGAACTCATGAATATGGGCGAGCGCAATCTCGTCCCCGTCCTTCTCTATCTCTTCCGCAGGATAGAAAAGCGCCTGACCGGGAACCCAAGTCTGATAATCCTCGACGAGGCCTGGCTGATGCTTGGCCACGCAACATTCCGTGACAAGATCAGGGAATGGCTGAAGGTCCTGCGAAAGGCCAATTGCGCCGTCGTTCTCGCCACGCAGTCTATCTCGGATGCCGAGCAGTCCGGTATTATCGATGTGCTCAAGGAAAGTTGCCCTACCAAGATATGCCTGCCGAATGGCGCCGCTCGGGAACCCGGAACCCGCGAATTCTACGAACGGATCGGTTTCAACGAGCGGCAGATCGAGATCGTCGCAACCGCCATTCCGAAGCGGGAATACTACGTCGCGTCTCCAGAAGGGCGGCGTCTGTTCGACATGACACTTGGACCCGTCGCGCTCGCCTTTGTCGGCGCCTCGGGCAGGCAAGATCTCAAGCACATCAATGAACTCAGCCAACAGCATGGACCGGACTGGCCCATGCACTGGTTGCGGACAAGGGGAGTGGACAATGCGAAACGCATTCTCTCGATCGACTAAAATAGCCGTCGCGGCTCTGACGGTGGCCGCGTGGTTGCCGATCGTTCATGCCGATGCCGGCACCGTGACGGGCGGGGCGACCGAATGGACGCAGATCCTGAACAATACCGAGCTTGTCAGTCTCGTCGGGCAGTCGACCGAGCAGATCGGCAATCAAATAACGCAGATCACGCAGTTGGCGGAGCAGATCCAGAACCAGCTGAAGATTTACGAAAACATGCTCCAGAACACGCTGACCCTTCCGAACCAGGTCTGGGGTCAGGTGGAAAGCGATCTCAACAGGCTACGCGGCCTCGTCAATCAGGGTCAGTCAATTGCTTTCTCGATGGGCAATGCTGACGATGTGCTTCGGCAGCGGTTCCAAAGTTTTGCCGATTTCAAGTCGGGGCTCACCAGCGGCGAGACGTTTTCCGCAAATTATCAGACCTGGTCGGACACCAATCGCGACACGATTGCCGCAACGCTTAAGGCGGCCGGACTGACTGCGGACCAGTTCAGCTCCGAGGAATCGACGATGAGCCAGTTGCGGTCGATGTCGCAAAGCGCGGTCGGTCAAATGCAAGCGCTTCAGCTTGGCCACCAGATTGCGGCCCAGCAGGTCGCCCAGGCCCAGAAGCTGCGGGGACTCGTCTCCCAGCAAGTGACGATGATGGGCACCTGGTATCAGTCCGAACAAGCGGCCAAAGACCTCGCCCAGAACCGTCGCGAGGAATTCTTCAAGTCGACCACGCCCTCCACCTCGGGTGGGCAGGAAATGGAGCCGCGCTGGTGAACAGGTCCATTATTTTCATGGCGATCGTCCTCACAGTCATCGGAATCGGCGGAATCCTCGTTTGGCAGATCGTTCTGCCGTCCAACGCCCCCGCATCTGCCGGCACAACAGCGCCGGTGCCACAGAAATTTGACACGGCTGGCGGGCAGGAGATGCGTCCGCGCTGGAAGACAGGTGAGGGCGATGAGGCGGAAAACTAAGATCTTCTTTGCAGCTGCGTTCGCACTCGGTCTGTTTGGAGGGCCAGCGTTTGCCCAAGAAGGCACGCTGCTGACGACGCTGGAAAACGAGATTGCTAGCGCTGCCCAAGGCTGGCAATCCACGATCCTGACTGCGGCGCGGTCACTCTTCTGGATCCTCGCTGGCATCGAGGTCGGGATCGCGGCGGTGTGGCTGGCTATCTCGGCGGCCTCGCTCGACACCTGGTTCGCGGAGCTTGTCCGCCGCATCATGTTCATCGGCCTCTTCGTTTTCATACTTGAGCAAGGGCCCGACTTTGCAAAGGCCGTTGTCGACAGCCTATATCAGATTGGCGCCGGCGGCGGCTCGGCATCACCCGCCAATGTCTTCAATGCCGGTCTGCAGGTGGCAAGCGCCATGTCAGTCAAGGCCCAGTTCGGCCTGTTCGAGGATAACGCTCTGGCGATCGCCGCTGTCTTCGCAATGGTGGTCGTGGTCATCTCTTTCAGCCTGGTCGCGGCAATCTTCGTTGCCGTCATGGCGGAAATGTATGTCGGATTGCTCGCCGGCATGATCATGCTCGGGCTCGGCGGGTCGAGCTACACCAAAGATTTTTCGGTCCGCTATCTCGTCTACGCTTTCTCCGTTGGTATGAAACTGTTGGCGCTCGTGATGATCGCGAGGATCGGCTCGGAAGTCCTGATAGGCCTCGCCAATACGCCGTCAAACAGCGACGAGTTCCTCTCGACACTGGCGATCGCCGGCATCTCCGTCGTGGTGTTTGTCATCGCCATGTATGTGCCGAACATTGTGCAAGGGATGGTGCAGGGCGTTTCCGTTACGGGCGGCATGGAAGCCATACGCCATGGCGGGCAAGCCGCGAGCTTCGCCGCCGGAGGTGCTGCGCTCGCCACGGGCGGGGCGAGGGCAGGGGCCGCGGCCTATTCCAATGCCCGCGCCGGCGGCAGCTCGTTCGGTGCGGCCGCACTCAAGGGCATGGCAAGCGGTGTCGGCGCGGCTGGTGGTGCCGTTGCATCCGCTTCGCGTGACAAGGCGATCGGGGTGCCCGGCACCTGGGGCGCTTCTACGCTTGGTCTTGCCAACGCCAAGCTCGATCAAGGTCAGGATCGTCCTGGCCCACGCCCAAACCGTGACGAGAAAGCGTGACAGAGACCATGGCCAAAACACATCCCCCCGAAAACCCCTATCTCGCCGCACGTCAGGAATGGAACGAGCGTTACGGCTCCTATGTCAAGGCGGCGGCTGCCTGGCGGATCGTCGGTATCACCGGCATGCTCATGGCGGTGATTGGCTTCTCCTACGCGCTTTATCAAAGCACTCAGGTCAAGCTCGTTCCCTACATCGTGGAAGTCGACAAGCTCGGGACCGCGGCGACCATCGGGTTTCCGCAGCAGATCGAATATGCCGACGCCAGGGTAGTGCGTGCGACGCTTGGAAGTTTCGTATCTAACTTCCGCTCCGTCACACCCGACGCGATAGTGCAGAAGCAATATATCGACCGCGTCTATGCGCTGCTGAGATCATCGGACCCGGCGACCGAGAAGGTGAATGCCTGGTTCCGCAACAATTCGCCGTTCGACAGGGCAAGATCCAAGACGGTTGCCATCGAGGTCACCAACATCGTGCCGCTTTCCAACCTGAGCTACCAGATCGACTGGACGGAATATGAGCGCGACCGGCAGGGCAAGGAGATCGCTACCAGGCGGTTCCGTGGCGTCGCCACGGTGGCGTTGACCCCGCCACAGGACGAGGCGGTGATACGGCTCAACCCCATCGGCCTCTACCTCAAGGATTTTGACTGGACAGCGCAGTTGTGAGCGCGCGCAAGGATAGAAACATGAAGAAAAGCATGCCCCCCGCCATCGCGCTTTGCGCTGGCGTTATCGTCGCAGCCACAAGTTTTCCGGTCTCCGCTGAGCCACTCAGCAACAATGAAGCCCGCGGGACACAGCTTTCTGGACAGTGGCAGCACAGCCAGGGCGTTGTGACGCGCGGGCCGGACGGGAAGGTGATCTTCCTCTATGGCGAGGTCCAACCCTCGGTCGTCTGCTCGCCGTTACAGGTCTGCGATATCGAACTTCAGGCCGGCGAGATCGTTCGGGACGTCCTTGTCGGCGACACGGTACGGTGGAAGGTCGATCCGGCGACATCCGGCGCGTCGAACGGTCAGGCGGTGCATCTGATCGTCAAACCTGCCGAGGCCGGGCTCATGACGTCGATGGTCGTGACCACCTCGCGGCGGACCTATCACATTCAGCTCAAGTCTCATCCGACCCAGTACATGGCCCGTGTCGGCTTCGACTACCCCGAGGACATCAATGCACGCTTCGCCGAGATCAACGCACGGATCGAGGCGAGCGTCGTTCCGGGAGCCGGTGTGCCGGCCGATCAGCTCGACTTCTCCTTCCATGTCAGCGGGTCCGCGCGCTGGCGGCCGACTCGGATCTATAGCGACGGCATGAAGACCTTCATCCAGTTTCCGTCTTCGCTCTCCGGCCAGGATGCGCCGGTGTTGTTCGTCGTTTCCGGTGGCGAAAACCGGATCGTCAACTACCGAATGAAGGGGTCTGATGCCGGAGGGGGCAGGATCCTACGTTAAGACCGCCTGATCACGTTTTGGGCCACCTGTATTCGCCGGTCAGAAGTATGTGGGCCCATCCGAGTGGCGAGGTATGCGCTAGCAGGCTTTGAGAGCGGCGGTGCAAAAGTCGGCCATGGTAGCGGCGGAATAGTCCGGCCGCGGGCGGAGTAAAATCCGGCCACCTATTTTCCTTCTGCGACGAATGCAGGAGGGCTTGGGGATCTACACCGTGGAACTTTATCTGAAGGTTAGACTGGCTGTCTCGGAAGGGATGAGCCGGCGTCAGGCTGCAAAGCATTTCAACATATCGCGCGACAGCGTTGCCAAGATGATGGCGTATTCGATACCGCCGGGCTACCAGCGTCAGTCACCGGTCCGGCGGCCCAAGCTGGACGCATTTGTTTCGACGATCTGTCACTGGCTTGATGAGGACATGAGGGTGCCGCGCAAGCAGCGCCACACGGCCAAGCGGGTGTTCGATCGGCTCCGGGACGAGTGCGGATTTACCGGCGGCTACACGATCATCAAGGACTACATGCGCGAGCGTGAACAACGCCGCCAGGAGGTGTTTGTGCCTTTGTCGCATCCACCCGGCCACGCTCAAGCCGATTTCGGCGAGGCGATGGTGGTGATCGGTGGCGTGGAGCGTAAGGCGCACTTCTTCGTGCTGGATCTGCCGCACAGTGACGGCTGCTATGTTCGGGCCTATCCGGCGGCCGTGTCGGAAGCCTGGGTCGATGGCCACATCCATGCGTTCGCCTTCTTCGGGGCCGTGCCGCAATCAATCGTCTACGACAACGACCGTTGCCTGGTGGCGAAGATCCTGCCCGACGGCACGCGCAAGCGCGCCAGGCTATTCAGCGGCTTTCTATCCCACTACCTGATCCGGGATCGCTACGGCCGTCCGGGGAAAGGCAATGACAAGGGAAGCGTCGAAGGGCTTGTCGGCTATGCCCGGCGCAACTTCATGGTACCGATCCCAGAGTTTGCGACGTGGGAGGCGTTCAACGCCTGGCTGGAAGAGCAATGCCGCAAGCGCCAGCGAGACAGGCTGCGCGGCGAGAACGAGACGATCGGAGAACGGCTGCAGCGTGATCTGGCCGCCATGCGCGCGTTACCTGCGTCGCCCTTCGATGCCTGCGACCAGTCTAGCGCCAAGGTAACGGCCCAGTCGCTGGTGCGCTACAAGACCAACGACTATTCTGTCCCGGTCGCCTATGGCCACCAGGACGTCTGGGTGCGTGGCTATGTCGATGAGGTGGTGATCGGTTGCCGCGGCGAGATCGTCGCTCGTCATCCACGGTGCTGGGAGCGGGAGGACGTCGTCTTCGATCCCGTCCATTACCTGCCGCTGATCGAACAGAAGATCAATTCGTTGGATCAGGCAGCGCCCTTGCAAGGCTGGAACCTGCCCGAGGAGTTCGCCACGCTGCGCCGGCTGATGGAAGCGCGGATGAACAAGCATGGCCGGCGTGAGTATGTGCAGGTCCTGCGCCTGCTGGAAAGCTTCGAGCTTGCTGACCTCCATGCGGCAGTGAAGCAGGCCATCCAGCTCGGAGCGATCGGATTCGATGCGGTCAAGCATCTGATCCTGTGTCGGGTGGAACGCCGGCCACCGCGATTGGACCTGTCAATCTATCCCTACCTGCCGAAGGCGACGGTCGAGACGACCTCGGCGAAGTCCTACATGCGCCTGCTTGACAGTGTTGAAGGGGAGGAAGCGGCATGAGCACCGAAGCACCGGAGATCCTTCTGTCCCATTACCTCAAGAGCCTGAAGCTGCCGACCTTCCTGCGTGAGTACCAGAAGCTGGCCCGGTTGTGCGCCATCGAAGGCGTCGACCATGTCGGATACCTCAGCCGGCTTGCCGAACAAGAGATGATCGAACGTGATCGGCGCAAGGTCGAGCGCCGCATCAAGGCGGCGAGGTTCCCGGTCGTCAAAAGCCTCGACAGCTTCGACTTCGCCGCCATCCCGAAGCTCAACAAAATGAAGGTGCTGGAGCTCGCTCGTTGCGAATGGATCGAGCACCGCGAGAATGTCATTGCGCTTGGGCCCAGCGGCACGGGCAAGACCCATGTCGCGCTTGGTCTCGGCCTGGCTGCCTGCCAGAAGGGTATGTCCGTCGGCTTCACAACAGCCTCAGCACTCGTCAGCGAGATGATGGAGGCGCGCGACGAGCGCCGTCTGTTGCGGCTCCAGAAACGGATGGCCGCATACCAGCTTCTCATCATCGATGAGCTGGGCTTCGTGCCGCTCTCCAAAACCGGCGCAGAATTGCTGTTCGAGTTGATCTCGCAACGATATGAGCGAGGCGCGACCCTGATCACGAGTAACCTTCCCTTTGATGAATGGACGGAGACGCTCGGGTCCGAGCGTCTGACCGGCGCACTGCTGGATCGTATTACCCACCACGTCAGCATCCTCGAGATGAACGGCGACAGCTATCGTCTCGCCCAAAGCCGAGCCCGAAAGGCCGGCTGAAACCCTCCGGAAATCGCCGCGCGCGCATGAGACCCCCACTCGGGCTACGCCCTCGCGGCAGCCTCATGCGCGCACAAAGAGTGGCCGATTTTTGCGCCGCCGCCTGGCCGGGTTTTACTCCGCCGTTGACANAAGGTTTTGGACCAGATGAAAACGATCGGCTACCTGCCGGGCCTGCGCTGCACCCTCCCGGGCGGCCCGGGCGTATAGGCCGCAGCGATCTCTGCTGACGACCTCAATAGCAGGACGTTCCTGCAACCATGCCTTTGCGCTCTCGACGCTACGATCGTCCAGAACATCGACGACTGTTCGGCGTTCGAGATCGACCATGATGGTGCCGTAGTGCGAGGACTGCCGCCGGATCTGTCGCAAACCGAAATTAGGGCCACGATGGGACGCTTCCGTGCTGACTATCAAGCTGCCAAGATTTCTAATTGGTCAGCGATTGAGGGACACGGATTATAGGCAAACCTCGCCTGTCGCTTGCGCATCATATGAACCAATTCAATGCCGTCGAGTATGACCCGGGCACTTGCAATCGACTTGAAGCCAAGCATGGATCTGACCCGGCGTTTGATGCGCCGATGGTCCTGTTCTATCCGGTTGTTAAGATACTTGCTCTTGCGTATGCGAATTGGTTTCAGTGAGCGCCGCGTCTTGTCGCGAAGGCGGTCTTCAAGATCGCAGGAAACAATTGCCTCGTAATTTGTCTGGCTGCCGTCGATGGTGATGCGATCCGGGCGGCCATGGCGCGCAAACGCCTTTCGAAGGAAGCGCTTTGCAGCCGACAGGTCACGGTGTTCGCTGAAGAAGAACTCGATCGTGTCACCCACACTGTCGATGGCACGGTAGAGATACATCCATTGGCCGCGCACCTTGATGTAAGTTTCGTCGATATGCCATTTTCCAGTCACGACACGCTTGCGCCGGAGGAAACATTCCAGCAGCTTGGGCGAGAAGTGAATGATCCAGCGGTGCACAGTCGAATGATCGACGCTCAGGCCGCGTTCGGCCATCATCTCTTCGAGATCACGAAGGCTGAGATTGTAAGCGAGGTACCAGCGTACGCAAAGCAAGATGACCGACTGGTCGAAATGGCGACCTTTGAACATGGAAAGCTCCCGGAATTATCGAGAGATCATTATCGGTTGCCGGTTAGCGAAGAGTTTGCGACAGATCCAGACCACACAATTGTTTTTTCATTTTCTTTCCTCCTCTGTTTTCCAGCCGCCTTCCGGCACCCTGCCCGGGCATCGCGGAAACAACGACTAATCCGGCTTTAAACTCACAGGGCCGCAGCGCGCGGCCCCCATCTCAAAACACGATTACTCCCTTTCCCCCGACCTGCTTGTCGAGCAGGTCGTAGGCTTTTCCGGCGTCCTCCAGCGCCCACCGGTCTGAGAAGATTGAACCGACGTCGATCCCGCGATCCACGGAAAAGACGCCGCAATCTTCCATCAGGTTAGTGGAGAAGGTGAACGATCCCGCCATGTTGATCTGGCGAAAGATCACGTCTGACGCGAGGTTGATTTCTGTCGGCTGTCCCAGTCCGACGAAGACCGCGGTGCCCCAAAGCCGGAGGCATTTGACTGCGTCGTTGATCGCTTGTGGTGCGCCCGATGTTTCCAGCGTGTAGTGCGCGCCCCGACCGTGTGTCAGTTCTCGGATTGCCTCCACCGCGTCCGTTTCAACTGGGTTGATTGTTTCGACGGCGCCGAAGCGGCGGGCCATTTCGAGCCGCTCGGGGCTGATATCGAGAGCGATCACCCGCGCGCCCATTGCCGCGGCGAATTGTGTACCTGATAACCCGACAGGACCCTGCCCGAAGATCGCGATCGTATGGCTGCCGTTGGGTTGGATCTTGCGCAACGCCGCATAGGAGGTGCCGGACCCACAGGCAATCGCCGCACCCGCTTCGAACGATAGCTCTTCGGGTAGCGTGACCAGCGTATGGGCCGCGCATTTCATGTATTTCGCGTGCGCGCCATGGGCTGTCCAGCCGTAAATGTCAGGTACCTTGTTTTCGCAGATCTGTGGCCAGCCGGTGCGGCATTGATCGCAGATGTGGCAGCCGGAGTAGTGATGGATCATCACCCGTTGCCCCATCTGCGCAATGTTCTGATCGACCCCTGGTCCGATCGCTACGACGACCCCGCAGGGTTCGTGTCCGGCGATTATGGGGCCGCCGTCGCGCATCGTCTCGTAGGGCTTGCCCTTGGCCAGTTTGCGAAACGCCCGGTCGTCGCTCGGCGCGCGGTAGGCGTGCAAATCACTGCCGCAAAGACCCGATGCCTTGACCTCGATGACCACTTCGCCCGGCCCTGGCGTCGGATCGTCGAACTCCATGATCTCGACTCGCTTGTCTCCGGGAAATGTCACACCCCGCATATCGCGCTCCCTTAGCTTTATAATTCACCTGCCCTGGCGAAGCACCGGACACGTCGTTTTCCGCTTCTCGTTTCTTTGTTCGAACTAGCTAACGTTCAAAGAGCGAACGGGATCGGTCTCTTCGAGCCAGGCCAAGAGGGCACGCAATTGGGCGTCCCGCGTCTCGACGACCGCTTCGGGGCTGTTGTTGAACTTGTACCAGCCTTGTCCCGTAATCGCGCCGAGGTTGTTCTGTTCGACCAGATCTTCAAGCACCTTCCGACCCTTGTAGTTCTCATCTCCGGTCTGTTCGTAGATCGAATTGGTGACGGCAAGCGCGGTCTTCTTCGAAACGATTAGATCTTCAGTCAGAAGTGGACCCCACAGCGCGAGTCTCGGCCCGAGACTTAGCCGGACGGCATCGTCGATATCGTCGCGCGTCGCCAGGCCTTCGTCCATCAGACGATAGATCTCGGTCAGCATGGCGAACTGGATCCGGTTCACAAGAAAGCCTGGACGTTCGAGGATCGCGACACCGACATGTTCGATGTTCTGCACCAGCATGCGGCTCCATGCCACCAACTCCGCTGGCGTATCGGCCGCATGGATCAACTCGATTACGGGAACGATATGACCCGGAGTAACATAGTGAATGCCCATCATCCGCTCTTTGCGTGTCATTTGAGCGGCGATGTCGGAGATTAGGAAGGACGAGGTATTGGTCGCCAGCACCACGTTTTCCGGACAGATCCTGTCGAGTTCCGCGAACAGGGCCTGTTTGACTTCCAGGGATTCCTGCACTGCTTCATGCACGAGGAAGGCCCCTTCGATCGCGCTCGCAAGATCCGGCTCAAGTGTCACTCCGGCTAGCATGGCCTCCGATGCATCCGAATCCTCGACCAGTCCTGCCGCGATCGGGCGGGCCCGCTCCGCGTAAGTGTCAAGCATGGTCTGATTGCTGTCGCAGATCACCGTATCATAGCCGTGATGCGCATAGAGTGTCGCGATGACACATCCCATGAATCCGGCCCCGACGACGCAAATCCTACCGGACCCGGGCGGCTCCGTACCGAACGCAAATTCCTTCAAACTTTCCTCCTCCCTTCAAATGGTATGAACCTTCGACTCTTCTGGACGACAGGCTTCTAGCCGACTGTTTCACTCGAGCCGCTGGGATTGCGGCGCGAGGATCAGGAATGTTCCGATTGTGCGATGCCGAGCGGTCTCGCGTCCAATACGCAAACGTCGACAATATATATGGTTACAGTTATGATTTAATGGCGGGCGTTCAATCAACTGAGGTGATTCCAGGATTTGCCCGACCGATTTATTGGGGTTTTGGTATGCTTCCGAGCCATCAGACCGGATGCCCGACACAGGAGAACAGGAATTGCGCAATGACCCACTAGAAGAACCGAACGACACGCTGTCGAAAGACCTTCTGCGGTCACGCAATCTCACGCTGCACAAGCTGCACGTCTTTTGCACGATCGCCAAATTCAACAGTGTAACCCGCGCGGCGGAGTATCTGAATATCGCGCAACCCGCAGTAACCGCCCACCTGCGCAGTCTGGAGAAGAGCCTTGGTGTCAAGTTGGTGCGCAAGGCCGGGCGAAACATCGAACTGACACAAGCCGGTCGCCGCACTCTTGCCTGGGCGAAGGAAACCATTCAGCGCAGCTCAGATATGTTTCTAGACCTCGCAGACATCAAGAAAGGTCTGATCGGCCGAACACGGATCGCTTCGTCGATGGTGGCTGGCACTTACAAGTTGTCTGAAACTATAATCGCGTTCAAAAAAGAATTCCCATCGGCCAGGATTTCGGTGTCGATGGCCAGCCCCTACCTTGCCACGGAATCAGTACTGCTTGGGGATTGCGACTTCGGGATCACTTTGGTTGATCACAATCGCGACACCTCACGGTTGGAGATCGAATTGCTCTGGCGCGAGCCGCTTTATCTGGTGGCCGCGATAGAGAGCCGACTGGTCGGCGATGTCGCTCATATCGATGAGCTAGGGACATTACCGTTGATCACCCCGCCGAAGGGGCAAATGGCGCGAGAGCTCATCGACGAGGTGCTGCGCGCCGCAGGGGTCGTGCGAACCAACAGCGTACTGGCCTTCGGGCATCCCGAGCCGATCCTAAATGCGATCCGCGCCGATGTCGGGGCCGGTTTCGTCTTCAAGAGCGCATTGCCGAGGGACCCAGAGGCGTCGGGGCTTCGCCTTGTGCATACACCAGACCTAGAAATTGCAATGCCACTGTTCCTGGTCTACGACAAGAAGACGGTGTTTTCCGCGCCGCAAATTCAGCTCATGGACCGCATCCGACAATCCTTCGCCGAGCCTGCATGATCATGTACAGAAGGCCCCGCGCGGGGGGGTGACACTGCGAGCCATGCAAAGGACACCCTCCGAAGGGCACGACGATGCGGTCAGTGGGACATGAACACCGGCACTTGGCTGCTCCTGATGACTTCGTGGGTAACGCCCCCGAACAGGTCTTGCGAAAACTTGCTGTGTTCGTAAGCCCCCATCACGATCAACTTTGCCCCCAACTCGGCAGCGGTCCGTTGAATAACGTCGGCTATGCCGTTCTTGCCTTTGGGGCGCTCGACCTGTTCCACGTCAACACCATGGCGTCGAAGGTGGGTGACAATGTCTGTTCCTTCAGGCATTTTCGGCAGGCTCGCGCCAACGCTCAAGATCGTGACCTTGCGCGGTCTCTCCTCCAAGATCGTCATTGCGTCGTTGAGCGCTCGGGCTGCCGAGCGCTTTCCGTCCCAGGCGACGAGAGCATGTGAACCAAGTTTGTCGGTGGAGTATCCATTGGGTACAACAAGGACTGGGCGGCCGCTTTGTAGTGCCATAAGATCTGGGTTCACAGCGCGAAATTCATCGGTAGGGAGGTTCGATTGGTAGCCTGTCACCACAAAATCAAAATTACGTGCGATTTCGGGCAAACTTAACTTTCCGATCTCGCTTGGCATAACAAAACGCGACCGTTCGGCCACTCCTGCCGAAGAAGCTTGCTCCTCAAAAAAGGCTCGAGCAGCTTCGATTTTCTCATTCCGCACATTTCCGAGCTTGTCGAGAAGTTCTTCGGTCAGGCCGAGAACATGTTCGAAGTAGGAAGAAGTGCTGCCATAAACCGCGGTCAGCCATGCATCGTGCTTGGCCGCAATTTTTGTCGCATGACCTACGCCACTCGGGAATCCAGCACTCCCGGAATGCGTAATAAGGATATTCTTGATGCTCATCTTCGCCTCACTGATCGAACGCTAAGACATGCTATCATTTGACTACTTAGATGTCTATGTTTTTTGCCGCGCTTCAAGAGATAGCTAGGTCGCGATAACCGCCAGACATACTGCGTGCCGTTCAAGCATGAAAGAGGCCACCCGGATGTTCTCCGGGCAGCCTCGCAGTGATCCGTATATGCGTGTCCTGTTGAAGACGGACGACGAGAACGGCGTCAACCTTTGGCGTTTGCCTCCAGTTTCCACTCGGACATAACTGGGTCAAGATTGAACAGTTTCTGCGCGTTTCCACCTAGAATGCTCCGCTTGGCCTTTTCGTCCAAGAACGGAAGATCATAGATCGTGCTCGGAAGATCCATATCCCAATGCGGATAGTCGGACGAATAGAGCAACTGCGATTCTGCGTTTATCATCTTGAAGGTGACTTCCAAGGCTTCGCGGTTGTCCACCAGCTCCATCGGCTGCGTAGAGTAGTACATCTCACGCATGTAATCGCTGGGTTTTTTCTTCAAGAGCGGAGCATCGGACGTACGCATCATGTACTCGTTGTCCAGCCGTTGCATCAGGAAAGGAACCCAAGCCAGACCACTTTCGATCCACATGGTTTTCAGCTTTGGAAAACGCTCGGGCATGCCGTTCATAACCCAGTTGGTCATGTGGATGATGTTACAGAAGCTGAAACCAAGCGCGTGAACTGAGATAAACTTGTTCAGCTGTGCCAACGAGGTGTCGGCCCAGTGATAAGCCGCGTGGAAGCCAAGAGGCATTCCATGCTCTTCCAGTTTGGCATAAATACGCATGTTTGCGCTGTCATGCACTGGCCGCTTGAGATACCCAGTCGAAAGGAACCCAACGACGCCTTTCTTTTCGGCGAACTCGTCAATCATCTTCTCGGCTTCGTGCGGCTCGTTCATGGGCAGATAGACCATGGATACGAGGCGATTGTCTTCTTCAAGAATGCGCTCGCTCAGCCAACGGTTATAGGCGCGGGCCATTGCCACCTCGACCTCGACTTGGGGGTGCGTTGCCAACAGCAGCATTGGGGTTGGGAAAAGGCACGCCATATCCGTACCCATCGCGTCCATCCAGCGCCGTGCCAAAGTGATGTCGCGGTGTGGTTCTTCGGGGACAATTTCCTTGTTCCGACCCGCATAGCGCGTCACGCGCCCAGCCATGTCCTGCGAACCGATCGCCTGCGGAATAAGGCCGGCGCGGCCAACGTTACCGGCTGACAAGCCAAGATGGCGCATCACCGGGTCGTCCATGTATTGCAGGATTTCCGGCAAGGCCTCAGTCTCATAGTGGTGGCTGTCCACATCGCAAATGAAGAAGTCTTTGTAATTGCGATCTTCCGCTTGCTTACGTGCGTTCTTCAGCAGCTTGCTGGTGTTAAATTCCTGGATTGCCGGATCGTTATCCGAGCTGTAGTTCATCGTGGTGCCCGTTAAAGACATTTTATCTCTCTCCCCTCGTGTTACGGATTCAGCGTCTGCCACATGCCCAACTCGAACACCGCCATATCGGCAGCATCGAGAATGCCGGTCGCGGCGATGGCGACAGCTGTCGCCGAGACATCGTTGTCTCGTGGGAATGCGGGCAAGCCGTCATTGGTTTCGCGAAGTTTCGCATATGCGGTCACAGCGTGTGAAAGCAGCGCCTGAAGTTGCTCGGCGCGCAGGCCACTGCTTTCGGGGTTGCGAAGTGCATTCAGGACAGCATCGACCGATGCCTCCAGAGCAGGAGCTTCAGCGGTTATCTGGTCAAACTTCGACATAGACCTCTCCTCCTTTTTCCACCACGTTGTAACGTTTCATTTTGTACTTCGGATCGCCGACGGCTTCGCCCGTTGCAATCTTGAATTCCCAGCCATGCCACGGGCAAACGAAATGCAATTCGTCTTCGTTGAAGGTCTGCCGGAGCGCGCGCTGCTGGTCGTCGAGTTCGACGCAGACCTGCGGCATCTTTAGGCCTTCGCATACCGGGCCACCTTGGTGCGGACACACGTTCTTATATGCAACGATGTCTCCTTTGTGCCGAATGACCCCGATCTCGACCCCGTCGACCTCGCAAATCTTTGCCGTCTTGTCGCTCAAGTCCGACACCGCACATAGCAATCTTTCTGGCATTATAGCTCCTCCGTCTGTTGCCCAGTCTTGCTTCAAGTTAGTAAGATTGCCTTACTATAAGAGTGGCTTTAGAATTGTCAAGAAATAAGACATCTAAATTAGGGGGCGCAAATCGTGCCGCAATCACCTTCTAGGAAACGTGGTCTTGGGGCGTCACTCCGCCTGGCGCATCATCTTTATGGTAAGCTGCTGCAGGAGCAGTTGCGCGAAACCGGGCTCAGCATGGCGCAGTACATTCATCTCCGGTGCCTGAGAGAGGAAGGCAAACTAAAACAATCCGAGCTTTCCGGGTTGCTGGGCATCGAAAAGGCGTCATCTACACGCGTACTGGACGAGCTCGAAAAGCGAGATCTTATCACGCGTAACCGCAGCCAGTCCGACCGGCGCGTGGTTCATGTCGACCTGACTGACTCAGGCCTTCGAAGGATAGATGGCGCAATGAAATCTGCGCGTCTCGCGGCAGATCACGCCTCGACGGGATTTGAACCCGACGAGTTGGGTCACCTTTTCGCTGCGATGGACAAGCTTCTAGATAATCTCGCAAGCGCGTGTTGCCAGTCCCGCTAACCAAACCTTGGCGCAAGGGCGAGAAGTGTCACACCGGTCGCGGCTAGTGCAGACGACAGGTAGAATCTGGGACCCGGGCGCCGTTCGGTTTTGAAGATGTGGCCTGCGAGCCAGGCGGCAAAGAACATCTCGATCGAAGACATGATCGCGACGACGGTCACATCAGTGAACATAAGTGAAAAGAACAGCGCCACTTGCCCAACGGTCATCGAACTGCCAGCCAGCAGTTGCCACCTGCTCGGCCGCTGAATTCGCCAGGACAACGCGTTGCGCGATTTGAACCGGAACACCCAGGAGACCGCAAACCACATTAGACCCGTCATCGCACCGATGAAAACTCCGGCCAGAGGGTCCGGCAAAGTCTGCATCGCGAGCTTTCGGGAGACGAAAGAGCCGCCATACCCGGCGGCGGACGCTACGGCCATCGCCCGGCCCTTGTTCTTCTCTCGAGGGTCAGGATCTCCGACCGCCAAGTCAGAAGCCGATTTGACCGAAGCGCGTGACATCATGATTACCACGCCGCTGGTAACCAGGAAGAAGGCGATGACCACAGGTGTCGTGATGACCTCACCGAGCAGAAAGAACGCCAACAGCGCCGCAAACACTGGTATCAGGCGTCGGATGAAACCGGTCTCGATGGCTCCGGCAAGCTCTACCGAGCGGAACAGCGTAAGACGGCCGACAACGTTGCCAAGCACCCCGGCTGCAACGAAATAAGCCGCACCAATGAGCGCACCGAGTCCAAGTTCCGGCATCGTTGGGCCCAGGAGCAGCCAAAGCGCCCCGGAGACAACGGCGGTCATCAGCACAGAGATAAGAACGTCGTTGCCGCGGCCCTGAACCGATTGCGAACTCTTGGCAATGGAAACCGAACTCAAGGCGTAGCAGAACGCTCCGAACGCGGCCAAGAGGCCGCCGAACCCTGCGGTGGTCATCGCGCGTGTCGGCGCGGATTGTACCTGCTACTTGTCATGGGTCAGCAACTGATCCAGGAAGTGGTCTGAAGACATAACCTCGCGCATTGGCAGCGTCTCCTGCTGCGCCATCAGCTCGGTAGAATAGGTCAACCCCTGGCCGTCCCAGAACCACCAATAGATGATCTTGCCTTGCTTGTCGCGAATCGGCATCCGGAAAATCGGGAAACTTCTTTCCGAATGCGGAATGTCCGACTTTCCGGCAAGCGCGTGCTTCAACCCTAACCGATTCAATACCCCCGTTAGGGGGACCATGGCCATCGGTGCGGTTTTTTCGGCCAATACTGTCACATTGTCGGGCCGGTGTTCGTAAGGCCCCGGGAGGAACTTGACCACGGGAGGATAGCTCGGGTGGGTATGTGTGAGCTGTACGTAAGCCAGTCCCTTCGGTGTTTCGACCTCGACGATATCTCCGGGTGCATACTCTTCCATTGTGGCGCTCCTCTTAAAGGCTGTAGGCTTCTAGGGTCGAGGGATGGAACAGTTCTTCGATCTCCACTCGGCGCGGCGACAGTCCCTGACTCGCGTGGTAGTCCAAAAACTTGTTCAGGACATGGGCGTTGCCGCCGACGCCATAGCTCCAGGGGTCGTCACCCATTAGCGCATGCACGCGGTTGAGATTATCCTCGACGAAGGGCATCGTTACTTTCGTTGCAGAGGTGTCCGACAGGGCCTCTTCTGCTAGCAGCTTTGATTGCGTGAACGCCTTGAGCAGGGCGGCGGGTAGGAACGGGTATTCCTCTGCGAGGCTGCGGCGCACCCCAAGAACATGCATGATCGGAAAGATCCGGGTCTTTTCGAAATAGGCTTCGGCCGTAGCGATGCTGTCTGCAAAAAGCCGACCTACGTGCGGATGCCGCTCGGCGAAACAACGCGGCCAACGCGGGCCGACGAAGCCGTCGATCTCACCGGCTTCGAGCATGCCATTCAACGTGCTGCCGACCGGCGCCTCTTCCATGCGGATATCGCCGGGTAACTGAACCTTGATCTTTTCGGGCCGGCCCGGCGTATCCATACCGCCGCGCACCCAGATGATGTCGGAGGGTTTGACACCGTATTCCTCTTCGAGAATGCCGCGCACCCAGACATTGGCGGACAGCTGATATTCGGCGATGCCAATGCGCTTGCCCTTCAGATCCTGAGGCGTTTCGATTCCTTTGTCGGTTCGAATGTAGACAGAAGTGTGACGGAACGCCCGGCTCAGAAAGACCGGGATCGCGACATAGTGCGGATTTCCGCGGGCGACCGAGATCGAATAGGAGGACAACGAAATTTCGCTGATATCGAACGCTTCGTGGCGGAACGCCCGGAAGAACATTTCCTCTGGGGACAGGAGCATGGGCACGGGATCGACACCGTCTATCTGCACTCTTCCATCCACAATGGCACGCGTCCGGTCATAATTTCCCATGGCAAGGGATAGTTTGAGATTGCTCATCCTGTTTGTTCCTCCTCATTTGTTTTGCATTGTTGCCGCAGGTCGACAGGTTGGCCGGTCGAGGCGGACTGCAGGATCGCATGGCAAACCTCCAGGCTTGCCAGACCCCACGCGCCCGTCTGGACGGGGGCCTTGTTCTGGCGGACAGCGGTTACCAGTGCATCGTTCACGGTTCTACGTGGCGCGGGCCCGAATGTCGCTTCGATGAAGCCACGCTCGGTGTCACCAAATACTTCAACTCCGTCCGGAGTCAGCTTTAGGTCGGCACGGTCGCAAAGCGCGATGACTGGGCCAAAATGCTCGTTGTGCTTTGCGTCGACCGTCTTACCGCTGCCGAATGTGCGCGTCGTCTTGAGGCGCGCCTCGTCATCGGGATCGAGGTCCATCAGCGCCCGCCTTGCATCACCATAGGCGCCGGCGAGTTTTCGCTGCCCCAGCTCTCCGACGTCGTTCATCCAAATGTCGCTATCGAAATGGGCATAGCCCGAATAGGTGAGATTGGCGACGCATCCACCCTCAAAGTTCATCAGCGCCGTAAAGGCGCCTTCTGTTGGACGCTTTGGATCCCATGCCCCGGTCATGGCATAAATCTTCTCTCCCATGCCGCCCGCAAGCCGTCGGACCACGTCGATCTGGTGGATGGCCTGGCTGAACAGTACCCCTCCTCCTTCTTCGGTGCGCAGCTCCTCCGGGCGTCGGGGACGATACAGGAAGTCGGTGTAGTTAAGGGCCTGGATCATTCTCAGCTGGCCGAACTTGCCGCTCGCGATCAACTGCGCGGCCAGCTCGACCGGCGGATCGAAACTGTGGCTGGGCCCAACGATCAGGTGAACCTCCGCCTCGTTCGCGGCGGCGACCATGGTCTCGGCGTCTTCCATCGAGATCGCGAGCGGCTTTTCCACGAGAATGTGCTTTCCAGCGCGCGCCGCGGCCAGAACGTGATCTACATGCATTTGGTGCGGGGTGGCGATGTAGATCGCTTCCACAGATGGATCGGCGCATAGCTCCTCGACAGTCGGATAGGCGATACCGCCGTATTGCTCTTCGAATGCGGCCCGGCTTTCCGCCCTCGGCGCGGCCGCGGCCGTGAGCTTGACGCGTGCGTCGGCATCAAAGGTGGGGACCATCAGCATGAAAGCCCGCCCCAATCCCGCAACTCCGAGGCGGACGGGATCAGAGGTCAAGAACCAGCCTCCCCGATAGCGCGCGCGATACACAAATCATTATATGGTCGCTTTTTTCCTCTTCCATAAGCACCATGTCGCGATGGTCAGCTTCCCCTTCGAGGAGGCGGGTCTTGCAGGTGCCGCATGTGCCACTTTCACAGGAGCTGGACGTTGCGAATCCGGCGTCACGCAATGCCTCCAAGATCGAACGATCTTCGGGCACCGTGACGGTTTTGCCACTTTTTTTCAGCTCCACTTCGAAAGAGACATCGTCTTGGCGCACCACATCGACGGGCTTGAAATCCTCGAAGTGAACTCGCCCCTCCGGCCAGTGCCCGGAAACGGCCTTGATTTCATCCATCAGCGGTTTCGGACCACAACAGAAGACGTGAGTGGCACGGGGCGTGACGAGATCGTCCCAGAAATCGTAGACTGCATCCGGAGCGCCGCCGTCATGGTGCACAATAATCCGGCCATCGAAATCTCTCATCAGTTCATCCAGATAGGCCGATTCCTCCGGACTGCGGCTGACGTAGATGATTCTGAGCATCTTGCCCTTCTTGTCGAGATACCGTGCCATCGACAGAATCGGCGTGATCCCGATACCGCCGGCGATGAGCAGGTACTTCTGAACATCGGTTAGCGGGAAATCGTTTTCCGGGAATTCGACTGTCAACTCGGACCCGACGGTCGCCTGTTCGTGCATCGACGCGGAGCCCCCACGCGAATTCGGTTCTTTTTTGATCGCGACAACAAATTCCTTTGGGTCGCTGCCATCGTTGATCAGTGAATAGCGACGCATCGCTCCGGACGGAGTTTCCAAGGTGATGTGAGCACCAGGATCGAAACTAGGGAGCACATCGGCCCCAACCGGCACCAGGGTGAATTCGGCGATGCTCGGGGTCAAGTCACGCCGTTTCTCGACGCGCATCTTGATATTCTCCATGAGGTCCTCCCATTTGGTCGTGATTGTGAATTTGTTTAGATAGCTAAGTTGTGTGTGTCAACCGACCTTGAACTACGCAGTCATCCAAAACGTTGATCGTGCAAGCGCTACTGGCGGAGGAACCATTTATTACCGTCGAATTTCGACGTTGAAATCAGAGACCGCAGACACGGATCTTGCGCCCACAAAGGTCATGGTCCTCTTCATCTCCTCTTCAAGGATCGAAAGCGCCCGTGACACGCCCGCCTCGCCTTGCGCCGCCAAGCCATAGAGCGGCGCGCGACCCAGCAGAATGCCCTTCGCACCCAAGGCGAGGGCTTTCACGATGTCACTGCCGCGACGAATGCCGCCGTCCAGCAGAACCGGGAACTTCCGATCAAGAGCCGCGATGATATCTGCGAGTACGTCGATGGTGGCAGGAGCGCCATCAAGCTGACGGCCACCATGGTTTGAGACGACGATACCATCCACACCGGCGCGTTGCGCGTCAATCGCATCTTCTGGGCACATGATACCCTTGATCAGCAGCGGGCCTTTCCATTTCTCCCGAATGCGGCGAACATCTCCCCAAGAAAACTCCGGGTTCCGCTGAGATCGGGTAAACTCGGCCAGTTCTCTGTCGCTCGCGCTGTTTCCGACAAAGTCCAAGAGGTTCTCAAGTCTGGGACGGTGCGGCCCGAGCCATACGGAGGTCAGCCAAGCAGGATGCAGAAGCCCATCGAGAACAGTCCGGGGGCCAATGCGGATTTCGTGGGCGAAGCCGTGCCGCAGATCACGTTCGCGCTTGCCGCCCACGAGTGAATCGACAGTCAGTACCAGAGCCGAGTAACCGGCCGCCTGCGCCCGGTCGATCAGCGCATCAGCGAATGCGCCCTTCCCCCAAGGATAAAGCTGGAACCAGAGGGGACCCTTGCTCCTCCGCGCGATCTCTTCCAGCGTCGTGTTCGAGGCGGTCGAAACCGTGAAACCGACCCCAGCCCGTTCGGCCGCAGCGGCGAGGTGCAGATCTCCCTGGGGCCAGTAGAGGCCATTCAGCCCTGTCGGCCCTATGAAAAACGGCTTCGAGTATGTTTCCCCGAACAGCTCCAAGGTGAGATCGACGCTCCCCCCTTTGAGGATTCGCGGCGTGAGAACGATATTCGTGAAGGAACTGCGATTGCGCCGCAGCGTCACCTCCGATTCCGCGCCCCCATCCAAATAATCGAACACCACCCGTGGCAGGCGACGCCGTGCCTGCGCTCGCAAGTCTTCGATATTGATTGCTGTCGTCATAACGCCTGTCGCCCGTCGAGCAGAAACCGTCGAGGGAAGCTATGAAAGTCCGACGGCACCACGAAAAAAGAGCCGCCCAAAACCCCTTGAGGCTTTGGACGGTTCAGGGAGGAAACATGTGCGCAAGTTATTCGGCCGCTTCCGTCTTGCTCGACGTGTCTACCAGTGTTCGCCAATCGACGTCCTTAGGATACACGCCCTCGTGAGAGGCGATTACCCTTTGCGGAATCTTCGAGTCGGTGCCGATTGCCTGGCCACCTTCGGCGACTTTCTTTGCCGCATCGGCCATGAGCCGGCGGAACTCGACAATCGCTAGGTCGGAGGCCCCAAGAATGTCCGTGTGACGCTGCACGCGGCTACCCATCGAAACCCACATCACAATATCTTCGTTCGGAATGCCGTCCACGCCGGTAAAGTGGCCCTCTTTCATCCTTTCGCGGTCCTGCTTGAAGTCGTTCTCCAACGTCCGGAGAGAGCGCCATTTATGGTCCACGTCCTCACCCGGTACGGCATGGGCAAACTTGCGCCACTCTTTGGTGGAGGGAACGTTCGGTCCGTCGAAGGCTATGAAGTGAAACGCTGTCTCATCGTCATTGATCGGCACGATGACGCTGGCGACCCGGTAGTTGTTGTTCGGCGGAATCAGCGAATAATAGGGCGCGATAAATTCGGTGATCCGGAGATAGTTATGCGTCTGAGCGTTTTTGATCGGCTTACGGATCGCCGCGTAATGGAAACCGTAGCTCGTGGTTTCAGTCTGCATACGCGGAGATTTGTCTGTCGACGGGCGGTACCATGATTTGTCGTCCGCCGCGGCGCCCTCGACCCGTGCCGGAACCATATTCGAGGAATGGAGCGATGATGAATGCGCGCTATCGATCTGGCCCTCGTGAATCTGCGCCCAGTTGGCGGGCACGCGAATCTTCAGGATCGAAACTGGGGTGTCTTCGGTTGGCGCAAAGGCCGGCGGCTGGAACTCGGGCATATCATCTTTCTCGCCGAGCCAAGCCCAGACGAAGCCGCCCCACTCCCGCACGGGGTAGGAACGATGTTTGACCTTGTCCATCAATGGACTGCCTTCTGGCTCTGAAGACATTGCGACGACATTGCCTTCAACATCCATCTTCCAGCCGTGATAGAGGCAGCGCAGCCCACATTCCTCGTTACGGCCATAGACCAGAGAGGCCTTTCTGTGCGGGCAAAGCTCATCCAGCATTCCCAGACGACCCTTGGTATCCCGGAACGCGACATAGCTTTCGCCGAGAACTTCGACTCGAAGCGGTTTGCCGTCCGACTCTTCAACCTCTTCGATCAGGCATACAGGCGTCCAATGCTGACGCATAAGTCGCGCCATCGGGGCATCCCCCGTTACGCGTGTAAGCAGTTCATTCTCTTCGGGTGTAAGCATCTGGGCTCCTCCAATGGCATCCGACTCTTTCAGTGGATGAGTGGTTTTCGACCTCTCAATTATTCTTAGCTCTCTAAGTTTTATCTGTCAACGTAACCTGCCACTTTTTTTGCCCGCGTTGTAGGTATCGACCTAACTTGTTGTCCGAAATAGCGGGTTCTGAACTAGATCAAGCTGACGAGATCGCAAAACCGAGATTCTTTCGCGCAATTGTGGTCCGGAACCTCCCCGACAGCGGCTTGCCGGGCCCGTCACTGAGGTGTCATGGCGGCCAGCCTGTGCATGAGTCCCGGCAAGCGCACCATCTCGCTTCACCGTGTGAGCCATGGACGCAATCTCTTGCCCAGAAACGGCGCAACGTAGACACCGTTCACCCCGGTGAGCACCAGCGCAACAAGGAACAAAGACACCGGACCTGGAAGGTTTTGCGTGAGCGGTTGCAGCGCGTAGTAGATAAGGATCAGCAGGGGATAGACACCCAACATGCTGGCGACCCAGGCCTTCCAGTAGCGCGGCGCGGCTGGCGGTTTCGGGTCCGTATCGTTGGCCGACACCTGGTGTCCTTCCGCCACCAAAGCAAAGCTCAGTCTCTCTTCGAGGTCACGGGCCAATGCGGCCATTTCGTCTCGGAGCGACTCGGATATTTCTTCCCCACGCAGGGTAAGCAAAAAGGTGAACTCCTCAGAGCTAGTCTGGTTCTGCACCGACACTGGCCTGTCAGGTCGGCAGCAATCTAGGTGATCGGGAACGAAATCGTTGATCGCCTTCGCGACGACCGCGGCCTGTACAAGGGGCGCTCTGATTGAAACCGACAGCTCGGAGATCGCGTCGGCGCCAATACTAAGCTGTTTTGGCCCAAGTTCTTCCGGCCCCCGTGTTTCATTCATTTTCTGAACCTCGACATACTTTGCGCCGGTTGCGAAATGATCAGTTCCCACCTACGGAAGTGGCCGCCTGTGTTCGGTGTCATAGGCCGACCGGCCCGGACCAACCTTAAAAATTGGCCCAGACCAAATGCCGCCTCTGGGTTGAATCCCTCGATGACCAGACTGCACTTCAATAGGGGCAACCTGCTGAGGCGCCACAGCTAGGCACTGTCGACGTGGGCGCTTTCTGTCGTGAAAGCGATCTGCCGGATTAGCATTGCGACAATCACCAAAATACAGATCGCGGATACCGCCAAATATGGGCTTACGGCGCCAATCGCAGCGATGGGAAGTACGCCCCTTTCGATTGCAGTGAGTTGCGTCTTGACCAAGCCTTCCAGAGAGGCTGCGACCGCGAGGGCTCCGGCAAACGCACCCACGACGGCCAAGGTGTTTGCCAGGGGGCCAAGTTCTAGGAGGATACCCGGGTTCCACACGAAGGCGAAGGGCAGCAGGAAGCCGACGATGGCTAGCCGGACTGCAGAGAACGCGATCTTGAAGGGGTCTTCGTCGGCAATCGCTGAGGCCGCGATTGCAGCCACAGCAATCGGTGGCGTCAGTGCCGAGAGAATCGCGTAGTAGAGCAGAAACATCTGGCTCGGCAACGTCGGGAAACCGAGCTTTGCCAGCGCCGGTCCGACCAGCACGGCTGCCAGGATATACGCACTGGGCGTTGGCATCCCGAGACCGAGAACAATCGTGACGACCGCGGCGATAACGAGTGTCAGCAGTGGTTGCATGTTGCTGACAGTCAAAATGACGTTCGCGGATTTCATTCCAAGGCCGGTCATCGACAAGCCGCCAATCACAAGACCGGCCGCGGCACAAGCGCCGGCGACTGGCAGAATCTGGAGCGTAGTCGCCCCCAGCCCTTCCACCAACTGCCACAGTGACAGCCGTGTGTCTTTCAGCATCATCGCGGACAGGATGGTTACCAGAACTCCGACACCGGCTGTGAAGGTCGGGGAATACCCCAGAATGAGGGCGACGATGATGCCGATGATCGGCAGCAGGAAAACCCATCCGGTCCTGAATGTTTCCTTTGCTGAAGGTATTTCGTCTGCAGAGGGTCGAAGGTTGTGCTTGACTGACCGGAAGTGAACCTGAGCGAAGACACCCGTGTAGTATAGAAGCGCCGGCACCAGAGCGGCGAGCACGATGGCGTTGTAGGAAATGCCGGAATACTCGGCCATGATGAAGGCTGCTGACCCCATGATCGGAGGCATCGCGCTTCCGCCAGACGACGCCGCGACTTCCACCGCCCCCGCGAACCGTGCCCGATAGCCGAGTCGCTTCATGACAGGGATCGTGATCGACCCCGTTGCAACAACATCGGATGTTGGGCTCCCGGACATCGTGCCGTACAGGCCCGACGAAATGATCGCGATTTTGGCGGGGCCGCCGCGCGCATTGCCGGTCACAAGCGCTGCAAGGTTGAAAAAGAAGTCCCCTCCCCCGGCCTTGGCCAGGAATGTTCCAAACATCACGAACAGGAAAACATAGCTGGCAACGACCTGAAGCGGCACGCCAAAAAGTCCATCGGTGGTGAAAACCAGAATATCCAAGAGATAGCTGAACTCGCTGACGCGATGCCCGAATGGCGGCGGCAGAAGAGAGCCAAACAGATTATAAATCAGGAAGAGGGCGACAACGCCGGTCAGGCCTAGGCCGGTGGTCCGGCGGGTCGCTTCGATGGTCAGAAACAACAAGGCTGAGCCAAAGAAAAACTGATCGGTTGTGAATTCGTCGAGTAGACTGATCCGGTCCGCAATCGCTCCCGAGGTCACGTAGAAATACACCCCTGTGGCCAGGCTCAGCGCAGAGAGAACCCAATCATAGATCGGAATGCTGTCCGGCGCGCGCGAGGTCGCGCCGATCGCGAGGAAGAGAATCGTGAAAATGCCCGATACGAACAGAATGCCCTGAATGAGCGGATCGGAGATGATGAAGAGGTTCGAGTGGATTACCCAAACCGCGAATGCCGCCGCCAGAACCATGACGATGGTTCTCATCGGCGAGCCTAAATTTCTACGACGACCGGTTTCTGTAAGCGAAGGAAAATTCATGTAGACCCCGTATAAGGCAGAGAAGAGAAAGAACCGCGATGTATGGGCCGCGCGATGACATGACGTGACATCTCACGTAGCCACCGCGGGGCATTGCTCTGTGCAGTCCATGAGTGGGCCGGCGCGTGTCGTTGCAGCGCGCGCCGGCCGGATCGCGGGATCGACCTTACTTGAGCAGACCCAGTTCCTTGTAGGCACGCTCCGCACCAGGATGGAACGGCAGCGTGGTCTGCGACGTCAGAAGTTCCGGTGTGAGCGCCTGCATCGCCTTATGCACGCCGCGGATCTCGTCGATATTGGACGCGATGCTCTTTGCGAGCATGTAGCCAGTTTCTTCCGGCAGTACATCGGAAGTGATTACCATCGCACCCAGTGCGAGCGTGACGACATCTTCGGTCTGGTTCTTGTAGCTGTCGGCTGGAATTGTGAACGTGCCGGTTCCGAAACGCTCGTTGGTCGCAGCGATGATGTTTTCGGGAACGCTGAGCAACACGACGTCATTGCCCTCGTCAACTTTACGGAACGACGAATGTCCGATGAAAATGCCGTTGATCACCATATCGGTGCGGCCGTCTGCAATCAGATCTGCTTGCTGTGACGAACCACCGCGGACAAGCACGCCGCCATTGGACTCGATCGTGGCTTCGTCGTAGCCCGCCTCTTCGAGCATGAAGGTCGTGATGTTGGCGACGATGTTCCCGGCATTGTTGTTCGCAACACGGATCGCCGCGCCGGACGTCGCGAGGTCGTCAATGCTGTCGATGCCATATTCTTCGGCAAGAGACTTCTTGATGAAGAAGTGCATCGGCGCCCAGTTGTACATGTAGCCGATGGCTTGAAGGTTCTCGATCGGCGCGTCAAACGGTTCGTCCCCTGCGAGGGCCAGCTTGATCTCGGCATCATGTGCCATCCCCAGGTCGGTCCGTTCACGGCCCAGAAGGCCGATGTTCGCAAAGCCACCCCCGGTGGCCTGATAGGTCACCACGCCGCTCGGGTCATCCGCCTTGACGGCACGGTCAATACCAGCGCCCAGAAGCGACCAAAGCCCCGAGGGATTGCCGCCTGAAAGGGTCACATTAACGCTTTCTGCGGAAGCAGCGCTCGCAAGAACCGCAAGGCCGATCGATGCGGCAACGGCTTTGATTGGAAATTTCATGTCTTCCTCCCTGTTTTCAGTAGACATCTAATATTAGATATCTATCTTTAATGCCAATAGTCTATCCACTCGCACCCGTCAACCCTGATTGAAGTCGAGATTATTGTTCAGCGAAAGCCACTCAGGTCATAGTTCCTGACGCGGAACACGCCGAAGCCGTGTGTCCGGCGTAGGTGCTTTGTCGTGACGCACTATCAACCCGTGGAGCCCCGGAGCAGCAGGCCTCAAACCCCCGCCCCCATAGGCTCTCTATGTCCGCCACCGCCATTGAATGGCCCGCGCCGGACCCTCGGCACGCATGGCTCGCGATTCAGTTTTCTGTGTTGCCCTTGGTCGGGGGAACACGGACCCCTCTGGCGGCCGCATCCTGTTCGTCATTTTCGAGGTTCCGGATCATCACGGCAAGTGCGTGTCGCAAGTCTTCCTGAGCTTTCTTGGACAGTCCCGCCATCGCTGCATCGTTCACTTCGAGCGCCAGAGGTTCGAGAACGTCGCGCAGCTCCAAGCCCTTCCGCGTCAGAAACGCGTGCTGGCGCCGTTTGTTGCCCTCGACGTTGCGTCGCTCTATGAAACCCAATTCTTCCATTTTGATGAGCGCGGTGTGGGCGGTGGGTTCGGTGAGATGCGCCCGGTCGCTCAGTTCGCGTTGCGACAACCCGTCTTCCTGCCAGAGGATGCGCAGGAAAATCCACTGACCGAACGTAACATTTTCCGTTTGCAGGCGAAGTTGAAGAGCCCGGTTGAAACCGCGGGCCGCCAATCGCACCAGTCGGGCCAAGCGCTCGTCGGGGCGGACAGGCACATGGCTTGATTGCTTTTCTTTCATCGCATCGCTCACGGCCTGTCTCCACACATGGTTTTTATCCAAACAGCGCGCCCGCCCGGACTTGATAGCTAGGAACTCCAGAGTTCTGCCGCACGCCTTTGGCGGCGGCACAACCCTAGCGTGGCGCGCGCAACATAGGTGCCGAGCCTTGGTACAAAGTCAAGACATGGAAGACGGGGTGCCTATCGTTGGGCCCGAGTATGGACTTTCTTCCGGGGTGGTTTTGCCCCTGTGTCGGGATTGTGCGCCGGTTGCTTTCCAGAACGCGACCATCATGCGCCGACACCTGCCTTGCACCACTGTGCCGCACAGCGCCGGGCAACCGTTGTGTAACGCCTCCGGCAAACCCGGCGCGGTTCACGGCCATTCAATAGGTGCAAGGAACATAGGCTCTGCAGTTCAGCTGTGCACACCGTTCGCGCGGAGGGGCTGGTCAGTTCAGATCGTTCAACTTTTGTCGCCAGCGTTCCACCACATCGGGGTTCCTGACATATGTCGGCAGACCACCTTTCATGATGCGTGTTGCGTTTTCGACGAGGACGTCGGGCATGACCGTGTAGAGATCAATGGTGTGGCCCAGGATATGCGGGGTGAGGATCACCCGGTCGAGGCCGCGCAGCGGGTGGTCGGCGGGCAGCGGTTCGGTTTCCGTCACGTCCAGCCCCGCACCAGCCAGGTGCCCTGCGGTCATCACCCGCACCAGCGCATCCTCGTCAATGAGACCCCCGCGCGAGGTGTTGATCAGAACCGCATCCGGCTTCATCATGCGCAGTTCAGCCTCGCCAATCATGCCCCGTGTCTGCGCGTTCAACGGCACATGCAGGCTCACCACATCACACGTGGTCAGCAGCGCGTCGCGCTCCACCAACCGTACGCCCGTAGGCGCGGTATCCGGTGTCAGGAACGGATCGTGCACCAGGATCTGTGCCGGCTCGAACGCCAGCAGTCGCTCGATCACCCCGGCCCCAATCCGGCCAGACCCGATCAGGCCGATCGTCCGGCCCCGCACCATCCGCGCATACATCTGCTGCGGCCGGCCCGCATTTTCGCGTAGCAGGCGTTCGGATTCATGCAGCCGGTACAGCAGCACCAGCATCAGCATCACTGTCGCCTCTGACATCGCCAGAAAGTTCTCGGGCGTTGCACCATTGGCCACGATCAGACCACGCGCGGCACAGGCCTCCAGATCGACCGCATCCACCCCGATCGTCGGAAAGACCAGCGCCCGCAGCCGTGGCGAGGCATCCAGATCCGCCTCGCTCAGCCGCGACCGCGAGCTGGCCACGATGATATCAACGTCCGACAGCAGCGCCTGCCGTTGCTCTCCCGTCAGCCGCAGCGGAACACCCGGGGTGATCTGGGGGCCGCGAACGACCTCCCAGCCTTCGGCCCGCAGCCGATCCGTTGCGGTGTCCAACACCTCTTCCAGCACAGGATCCTGCGCAATATAGATCTTCGGGGTCATCATCAGTCGCTCCGCGTCAGGCCAGCGACCATGTTGGGGTTATACCCCGGCTGGACACGTGCATCGATCACTACGCTCTTGCCCGCGCGCACCATCTCGACGCCCTGTTTGATCGCCTCGACCAGCTCGCCCGCGGTAAAGACCGGGCCGATCCCTTCGCAGCCCTGCGCCCGCGCAACTCCGGCAATGTCGATATCCGGATCACCGATACGCTGGCCGATCCACTTGTTCTCGACCGGGCGGTTGCGGGCCACGGCCACGCGTTCCTGGTGCACCTCGTCATTGTAGAACGAGCGATTGTTCGACACCACCGCCAGGAACGGAGTGCCATAATGCGCCGCCGTCCAAAATGCCGAGGCCGCCATCATGAAGTCGCCGTCCCCAAGAACCGCAACAGGCAGCCGGTCGCTGTCTTTCAGCGCCAGCGCCGCCCCGATCAGCATCCCAGGACCCGAGCCGATCCCCGCGCCGCCATCCGAACCCAGGAAGTCCAGCGGATGACGGAAGTGCCACGCCTCGCCCGCCCAACCCAACGGCAAACGCACAAAGCTGGCACAGACACCTTCCAAACCTTCGCCAAGCGCCCCGGCCAGCGTCATGATATCAAGCTCAACATCTGCATCGGGGGCGTTCAGCGCGGGTTTGACCGGCAAATCACCGGGCATCTCGCCCGCCCCTACACCCAGGGCATCGGCAATCGCATGCATCGCAACATCCGGGCCACAGGCCAGGTGCAGATCCAGCGCAGGCAGCGCCTGATGCTCCATCCCCCAGCCATTGTGCAGCTGATAATCCAGCGACGCCTGGATCACCTGCGCCGTCACTTCGCCCGCCAGTTTCAGCGTACCCGCGACATCCAGCCAGTCCAGGCTCAGGATCACATCGGCCTCGCGCAGCACCGCGCCCGCCGCGTCGTCGATGAAGAAGGCTGGTTTACCCCGATGCTGCGGGTGATCCGTCGGGAAAGACGCCCCGATCCGGATATCCGTCAGAACCTTCGCCCCCAGCCCCTCGACAAAGGCCACACGCCGCGCCCAATCCGCCGGATCGCGCGACACCCGCCCCGCCAGCACCACAGGCGCCTTGGCGTTCTTCAGCAGGTCCGCCGCACGTGCCACGCCTTCGGCCGAAGGAGCCGCAGGCAAAGGCGGCTGGTAACGCGCAAAATCCGGCAGCGCCGGGGCCTGCGCGTGCTGCTTTTCCTGGATCGACACATCAAAGTTCACATAGGTCGGCCCTTTCGGCTCGCTCCGCGCAATCACATCCGCCCGCAACATCGATTCCAGCGCCGCCTCCATCGAGCCAGGCTGATCGTCCCATTTCACATAATTCCGGATCATCGACGCCTGGTCACGGCAGGTATGCAGCCAGTCAATCCAAGGACGCCGCAGCGCCGCATCAACCGGCCCCGTCGCACCATAGATCAGCACAGGAACCCGATCACACCATGCGTTGAAGATCGCCATCGTCCCATGCATCAGACCCACGTTGCTGTGCAGAATCACCGCCAATGGCTCCCCCGTCACCTTCGCATAGCCATGTGCAATCGCAACCGCATGCTCTTCGTGCAGACACAACAGCATCTGCGGATCTTCATTACCAAGGTGGTTCACAAGGCTGTCATGCAAACCCCGAAAGCTCGACCCAGGGTTCAGCGCAACATACTTCACCCCCAAACCTCGCAACATATCCGCAAATACATCGCTACCCCAAACTCCCAAACTATCCGACGATACTGGGCGCTCAACCTGATACAGCCTGTGCTCTGTCATGTGTTTTGGCCTTTCCTTATGAAGTGTTGATGCAGCAGCGCCCCATTTTGAAAGGCGTACGCAATAGGTATTTATTGCCCGCCGAAAGGGCGGGTATTTTTGCATTTCAGACGGTCTGGAGCGGTTCAGAGGATCAGAAATCCAAACCGAAATCGACGGTCCCCGCCGAATGGGTCAAAGCACCGGAGGAAATATAATCCACATTTGCCGATGCGATTTCGCGCAAACGGCCAAGGGTCACATTCCCGCTGGCTTCTGTCTTCGCCCGCCCGTCAATGCGCTTTACGGCTTCGGCCATGTCTTCGGTCGACATATTGTCAAACATGATGACATCTGCGCCCCCGGTCTGAAGCACCTCGTCCAACTGATGCAATCCGTCGATCTCGATCTCAACCACGACCATGTGACCCACATTTCGCTGAACAGCTTCCAGCACCTGTTTGATGCCACCAGCCGCTGCGATATGGTTGTCCTTGATCAGGATCGCATCAGATAGGGAAAACCGGTGATTGTGGCCGCCGCCATGCAAAATGGCGAGCTTCTCGACAAGTTTCAGCCCCGGTGTGGTTTTGCGCGTACAGGTGATACGTGTCTTGGTACCCGCAAGTTCCTGCACATAGGACGCTGTCAAAGTTGCCGTCCCGGACAACCGCCCGGCAAAGTTCAGGGCAACACGCTCTGCGGCAAGGATCGACGCCGCCGATCCCTCTATACACATCAAGGTATCGCCCGCTTTGCAGGCCGTACCATCCGCAACAACAGTCTCGACAATAAGATCGGGATCAATCAGCCGAAACGCCAGAGAGGCCACCTGCATCCCAGAGACAACCGCGTCCTGCCGTGCACGCATTTGCGCCTTATAGCGCGTGCCTTCAGGCAGAACGGAACGGGTTGTCACGTCGCCTGCTGCACCCAAGTCCTCCATAATAGCGTTCCGAACCATAGGTTCGAGGATGATATCGGGGACGTTCGCAACACTGCTCATTATTTTTAAGATCCTTGTCGGTTTGCAGAAAGGGCAGGAAGGGATGGTCTCATCCCGGCCAAAGCAATCAATAAAGAAAAAGCTTTTGGATCCCAGACCCCGTTCGCACATTACCTACGCACCGGGTCACTGACCCGACAGATTGATATGCACATTCTTTTCATGGGTGAAGGAAATCAGCTCGCCAATACCTTCTTCGCGCCCGATACCCGATTGTTTGACCCCACCGAACGGGGCACCAAGGAAATGCCGGCCAACTTCGTTAACCCAAACAAACCCGGCCTCGACGCGTGCAGCCGTACGATGAGCCGTCACCAAGTCCCGAGTCCAAATTGCGCAGGTCAGCCCAAGCTCAAGTGCATTGACCTCGTTCAGCATGGAATCTTCGTCCGACCATTTGCGAACCGCAAGAACTGGCCCGAAAATCTCTTCACGGGCGATACGCATCTGCGGCGTTACATCCGCAAAAATCGTCGGCGCGATGAAGCTTCCCTGTGCCAGCGCACCTTCGGTCACCGCATGGCCGCCGGTTACGGCACGCGCGCCTTCGCTCATGGCGGATTCGATGAAGTCCATGATCCGATCGAACTGTGTCCGGCTGACGATCGCCCCCATCGTGGTCTCCGGCTCTGTCGGAATGCCTGGCTTGTACCGTTCGACAGCCGCTTTGAGATGTGAGATGACCGCATCGTGGATGTCTACATGCAAGAAAGCGCGGCTCGTCGATCCGCAAGATTGCCCGCACCAGCCGAAATTCATGCCGCCGACGATCGCATCGGCGATCTTCTTCGGATCGCTGTCCGGATAGGCGATCAGCGCGTTCTTGCCGCCGAGTTCGAGCAGCACTGGTTTGACGGTGTCGCTCGCGCTGCGCATCACCGCCCGGCCCGCGGGTACGGAGCCGATGAGTGTGACCTTGGCGACGTCGGGATGTTCGGCCAGCCCAGCTCCTGCCTCGACGCCGCCCGGCAGAACATTGAACGTGCCTTTAGGCAGCAGGCCATCGATGAGCTCCGCCAGCCGCAGCGAAGACAACGGAGCCTGAACCGGCGGCTTGATGATGACGGCATTGCCTGCGGCCAGAGGCGCTGCCATCTTTCCGCCGCAGAACATGAAAGGGTGATTAAAGGCAAGAATCCGTGCAACCACGCCCATCGGCTGGCGTAGGGTCATGTTGATGCGCTCTGGTCCCATAGGGATCGTATCGCCCTTCATTTCGGTCACAAGACCGGCGAAAAACTCCATCTGCGCTGCCGCAATCGCGGCGTCGCCGCGCATTTCAGTATAGGGGTTGCCACAGTTTGCAGCGTCCATCATCGCCAGTTCATCGCCATGCTTTCGCAAGAGATTTGCGATTTCCTTCAGGATACGTGCGCGTTCCAGCGGCACAACATCCCGCCATACCTCGAACCCTTCTTTCGCTGCCGCAACCGCCGCATCGACATCGGCGCGACTTGCCGTCGCAACCGACCCGATCCGCTCGCCGGTTCCTGGGTTGAAAGTGTCTTCGTACTTTCCCTCTAGTGGCGGCACCCATGCGCCGCCGTAGTAGAGATGGGCTGGTTCTTGAAGAGAGAGCTTCGCGTCTAGTTTCAGATTTTCCATCTAAGGTATCCTCCCGGCTTGAGGTCCTAATAACTTAGACTTCTAAATATTGTCAATCAGAGAACCCGCCCGAGGGCCGATTGGACGCCAAGCAAGTGCGGCAAGTATGTTTCAATCGTCTGCTTCGGTGTCCAGCCGGCAGACGACAAACCGATATTGAGAGCAGCGACGGTCAATCCCTTGCGATCATTCAGCGGAACAGCGATTGACCGTAAACCCGTTTCCACTTCCTGGTCCACAAATGCATATCCGTCCTCTCTCGCAGCATCGATCCGGCACAAGGTCTGAACTGGGTCGAGTATTGAGAACTTGGTCCGCGGGGTAAGGTCCGAGCGTCTGACAAGCAGGTCAGCCTCTTCGCGAGGCAGCGCAGCCAACAGAACCCTTCCCATCGAGGTGCAATGGGCGGGGAGTCGTGACCCAGGCATGAGCCCGATGGACATCACACGTTTCTGCGCCGCGCGCGCGATATACACGATCTCGGTCTCATCGAGCAGTGCCACGGAACAGCTTTGACCAATTTGCTCGGAGAGTTGGTCAAGCCAAGGTTGGACAATCTGCGAGAGCGGTAGGGAAGCAAGTGCGGCCACTCCGAGCCGTAGGATGCGCGGGGTAAGAGTAAAAAACTTACCGTCATAGTCGGCGTAACCTTCGCGGTGGAGCGTCAACAGTACGCGTCGCGTAGCAGCGCGATCCAAGCCACTGGCGACGGCAGCTTCGGATATCGAAAGACGCGGGGATGTGGGTCCGAAGGCTTCGATCACTTTCAGCCCCTTGGCGAGCGAGGCGATGTAGTCGGTGGGATTGTTCAACATGCGAACGCTGATATACACATGTTGAAAAAAGATCAATATATGAACTTTTTACTCGCTACGGCGGTAATCTAGGGATATTTCGAAGGGTATCTAAGGAGGATCCTGATGAACAAAACATCGCCCAGCCTCGCTGACGCGGTTGCGGATATCCCCGATGGCGTACAGGTTATGATCGGTGGCTTTGGAGGCTCCGGAGCCCCGATCGAACTGATCCACGCTTTAATCGACCGCTTTCGTGCCACCGGCAGCCCCAAGAATCTTACCGTGATAAACAATAACGCGGGAAACGGCGCGATCGGAATCGCCGCGATGATCAAAGCGGGGATGGTCAGGAAGATGATCTGCTCTTTCCCGCGCAGCTCCAACGCCGAGGCATTCAACGAAAAATACCTGGCAGGCGAAATCGAGCTCGATTTGATCCCGCAGGGTACATTGGCCGAACGCATTCGCGCGCGCGGAGCAGGCATTCCCGCTTTTTATACACCAACTTCTTTTGGTACCGAGCTTGCCGAAGGCAAGCCGACAGAGACGTTCGACGGCAAGATGTACGTGCAAGAGTTGTGGTTGAAGGCCGACTTCGCCCTGATCAAAGGCCATGATGGTGACGAGACCGGCAACCTTACCTATCGTTTGGCTGGCCGGAACTTCAATCCGTTGATGGCGATGGCTGCCGATCGCACGATTGCGCAGGTCTCCAACCTCCGCGCACCCGGCTCCATCGATCCTGAGGCGGTAGTTACCCCCGGAATCTTCGTCGACAAGATTGTCGAGGTTCCCGCGCCTCAACAAGAAGAAGTACTCGTGCGTAGGGGGGTGGTCTACTGATGTCCGGTTTCAATTTAATGGAAGACAAACTGACGAACGCGCAGATCGCGTGGCGTGCCGCTCAGGATATCGAAGATGGTTCCTATGTGAACCTCGGTATCGGATTTCCCGAGATGATCGCCAAGTTCCAGCCCGATGGCCGCGATGTAACCTATCATACCGAGAACGGCGTGCTGGGATTCGGAAAAGCCCCTGCGGAGGGACAGGAAGACTGGGATCTTATTAATGCGGGCAAAAAGGCGATTACATTGAAGCCCGGTGCATCCTTTTTCCATCATGCCGACAGCTTTTCGATGGTGCGCGGTGGCCACCTCGATCTGGCCGTTCTTGGCGCGTATCAGGTCGCCCAGAACGGCGATCTGGCGAACTGGCGCGTAGGCACCAAAGGCGTGCCGGCCGTGGGTGGAGCAATGGACCTTGTGCATGGGGCCAAGCGTGTGGCGGTTGTAACTGACCATGTAACCAAGGATGGCGGCCCGAAACTGGTCGAGGCCTGTACTTTCCCGCTGACAGGCGTCGGGTGCGTGACCCGCGTCTACACCTCTCTGGCCGTGATTGACATCGAAGATAGCAAATTCGTGCTTCGTGAAAAACTGCCGGGCATCACTTTGGACGCCTTGCAGGCGGTGACTGGCGCGACGTTGCACATTGTTGGCGAAGTTGCCGAACTCAATGTTCCCGAGGGAATCTCATGACTGACGTATACATATGCGACTACATCCGCACACCAATCGGCCGCTTTGGCGGTGCGCTTTCCTCCGTCCGCGCTGACGACCTTGCCGCGATTCCGCTTCGGGCCATTGCCGCGCGCAATCCGGGCCTCGACCTTGCCGCGATCGACGAGGTGATCTTCGGCTGCGCCAATCAGGCTGGCGAAGACAACCGCAACGTCGCCCGCATGGCGCTGCTTCTCGCAGGCTATCCCGAGACGGTGCCGGGTACGACGATGAACCGACTTTGCGGCTCGGGTATGGATGCGGTCATCACTGCAGCTCGGGCGATCAAATCCGGCGAGGCCGAGCTGCTTGTCGCCGGAGGGGTAGAGAGCATGTCGCGCGCGCCATTCGTGATGCCCAAGGCCACCTCCGCCTTCTCGCGGGCCAATGAGGTCCACGACACCACTATCGGCTGGCGTTTCGTTAACAAGCTGATGAAGGAACAATATGGCGTCGACAGCATGCCCGAGACGGCAGAGAATGTGGCCGAAGATTTTGGCATCTCGCGCCCCGATCAGGATGCCTTCGCCTTGCGCTCGCAGCAGAAAGCGGCCAAAGCCCAAGTCAATGGCCGTTTGGCCCAGGAGATCGTGCCGGTTACGATCCCGCAGCGCAAAGGTGACCCTCTGGTCATCGACACCGACGAGCATCCGCGTTCCACGACTACATACGAAGGCCTGAAAAAGCTTCGGCCCTTCGTGAAAGCCGATGGCACTGTGACAGCGGGCAACGCCTCTGGCGTGAATGACGGGTCTGCCGCTTTGATCCTTTCGACGAAAGAAGCTGCCGAAAAGCATGGGCTTAAGCCGATCGCCAGAGTGCTCGGCGGGGCGACCGCCGGCGTGGCGCCGCGCATCATGGGCTTCGGCCCGGCTCCGGCCTCGAGAAAGCTTCTGGCGCGTCTTGGCCTGCGCCAAGAGGAGTTCGCAGTGATTGAGCTTAACGAAGCTTTCGCCTCGCAGGGCCTCGCCACGTTGCGTAATCTTGGGATTGCTGATGATGACGTGCGTGTGAACCCCAATGGCGGGGCAATCGCGTTGGGTCATCCGCTGGGCATGTCGGGTGCGCGGATTACTGGCACCGCGATGCTTGACCTCAAGCCTGGTGAGAAATCGCTATCCACAATGTGTATCGGTGTAGGACAGGGTATTGCTATTGCGCTAGAAGCCGTCTGACTGGCTCAACGACGGGCGCAATCCTCTTCAACCCGCCGGTGCAGAAGCCGCGCCAGCAGATCGGCATGGCTGTCTTCGTCGAACGTGAACTTGCGTGTCAGACCAACCGCCCCGGCCATGTAATCCGACTTTAGATCGAGCGCAGCAAGGCTGCCGCGCGCAATTTCCCGCGCCACGACGCCGCGCGAGATGAACCAGAGCATCTCAGAACCTTCGAGAAGCGTTTGCGCCGCCGGCAGGGCCACCGTCTCGAACACCGGTGTGAGATCGGATAACCCCATCGCGGCAAGGTATTGATCCACGCTCTGACGAATGATCGCACCGGGGTTGGGCAGGATGAGGGGATAGCGTAGCAGAGCGTCGGTCACCGGCAGATCCAGCGCTGGATGTCCGGCGCGCGCCACCAGCAAGATCGGCTCGTCATAGAGATACTCGAAAGACAGGCCTGCCATGTCGGCTGCCCGTGGCATGCGCCCGACCATAAGGTCAATCTTGCCGCCGCGCAGTCGTTCGAGCAGGTAGTGGTTCGGCCCAGTGATTATACCGATCCGCGCATCCGGGCGCGCCTGCGAGAATGCAAGAGCGACCGAGGGGAAGAACCCACCGGCCACGGTCGGCAGCAACCCAACCTTCACCAGCCCCGCCGCCACCTGCCCCGACAGGTCGCGCACCCCTGCCTCGAGGCTTTGCAACGCGGCGCGGGCATGAGCACGAAAATTCTCTCCTGCCGGGGTTAAGACGGCCCGCCGCCCTGTACGCTCGAAGAGATGCGCGCCAAGCAGCCCCTCCAGTTCCGAGATCGTTTTTGACAGTGCCGGCTGCGACACGTTCCGTTGCCGCGCCGCAGCAGAGATTGTTCCGGCTTGAGCAACGGTCAGGAAAGCTTCGAGATGGCGCAGTTTCAGACCATTAGGTATATCCATTTGGTTATAGTTTTTGGCCAAGATCATATTTTTGTAAAGGGAAAAGTTATGCCAAATTATCGGCAGGAGGATACCATGCAGGCATTGAAACGCGATTGGGGCACCACGCATCTGCGCGCCACTGACGGCGAAGGTGTCGCGCTTGTCTTCATCAATTCGCTCGGCACAGACCTGCGGATGTGGGACGATGTCGTCGCGCTTCTACCCGCGGGCTGGTCGAACTTGCGCATGGACAAGCGCGGTCACGGGCTGAGCAGTACCGCGCCGCAGGGATATGGCATTCCAGAGCTGGCCGAGGACGTGCTGGCCGCGATGGACCATATCGGTCTCGCTCAGGCGGTGATCGTCGGTTGCTCCATCGGCGGCCTGATCGCGCAGCACATCGCGCTCATGGCGCCGGATAGGGTGATCGGCTTGGTGCTTTCGAATACCGCCCCAATGCTGGGAAATGCGGATAGCTGGCTGAGTCGGATCGAGGGTGTACGCACTAATGGCATGGCGGCAATGGCAGACGGCATCCTACAGCGGTGGTTCGGCCCCGATATGCTTGCGACTCTTGAAACCGATCTGTGGCGGGCGCTGCTCACCCGGACAGATACGGAAGGCTATATAGCCACTTGCGCGGCGATCGCCGGCACCGACATCACCGACCGCCTTCGCGAGATCACCCAGCCCGCGCTGGTGATCGGCGGCTATCACGATCAGGCGACGCCGCCGGACGTGGTCGAAAAGCTCGCCGCCGCCCTGCCCCGCTCCGATTTAGTCATGTTCGACCGCTCCGGCCATCTTCCTGCGGTAGAGCAGCCAAAGGTATTTGCCCACACCCTGATGAATTTCGTGGAAAGGATCATCCCATGACAGAGACGTTCGACAAAGGCATGCAAGTGCGCCGCGAGGTGCTGGGCGAGGCCCATGTGGACCGGGCAGAGGCAGGCAAGACCGAATTCGACTTGCCGTTTCAGTCGTTGATCACCGAAAGCGCATGGGGAACTGTTTGGGCGTCGGAGCGGATCACCCGACGCGAACGCTCGATGTTGACCCTCGCACTGCTGGCCGCGACAGGAAATTTCGAGGAAATTCCAATGCATATCCGGGCTACCGCCAATACCGGTGCCTCGAAAGCGGATGTCGCCGAGGCGCTGCAACACGTCGCGATCTATGCTGGCGTGCCGAAAGCCAACCACGCGCTAAAGCTGGCCAAGCAGACTTATGCGGAAATGGAGGAAAGTATCTAATGACTGACCATGGACCACTGATTCCGCGCAACCGCGCGATCCACCCCGAGCCCTATGATCCTGGCTACAAAACGAGCGTCGCGCGCTCGCCCTTCCTGCCGTTGCTTTCGATGGAGAGCACTCCCTCGGAAGAGACTGGTCCGAGATTCGGCCACACGAAGCTCGGCGCGCTCGACAACAACCTGATCTTGAACTGGACAAAGGGTGCTGCTCCCGCCGTGGGCGAACGCATCCTGGTGCATGGCCGCTTGCTGGACGAGATGAACCGCCCGATACCGAACGCGCTAATAGAGATCTGGCAGGCTAATGCGGGTGGGCGCTACCGGCACAAGAAAGACACCTATTTCGCACCGCTCGACCCAAATTTCGGCGGCTGCGGTCGGACCATCACGGATGAAAACGGATACTACGAATTCTTGACCATTCGTCCAGGGGCTTACCCCTGGCCTAACCGTGCCAATGACTGGCGTCCGATGCACATCCACTTTTCGATATTTGGCCACAGCTTCGGCCAAAGGTTAATCTCGCAGATGTATTTCGAGGGCGATCCGCTCATCAATCACTGCCCGATCGCCGCGACCATCAAGGATCGCAGCCAGCTCGACCGGCTGGTCGCGCCGCTCGATTTCTCGAAATCGCGCCCACTCGATTTTCTCGCCTATAAATTTGACATTGTTTTGCGGGGTCGCCGTCAGACCATGTTTGAAAACAAGCTGGAGGGCATGTGAAATGGTTCAGAAACTTGAAACACTGATCGAAAGCGCCTCGCAAACGGCGGGCCCTTATGTCCATATCGGCCTGATGCCTACCTATGCGGGAAACGCAGGATACTATGACGAAGAGATTGGCACCACGCCTTTTCTGGATGAAAGCAAGGCCAAGGGTGAGATCGTTGAGATCGTTGGCTCCGTATTTGACGGCACCGGCTGGGCGATGCGAGATGCGTTGATCGAGAGCTGGCAATGCGATGCTGGGGGCGTGTTTCCGGGCGATAAAAGCGCCGATCCGGCCTTTACAGGCCATTGCCGCTTTGCGGCCGACGCGGAAAGCGGCGAGTTTACCTTGCGCACAGTCAAACCTGGCTCTTACCAGGGGCGCGGTGGAGTCGAGAGCGCGCCTCATATTTCCCTTTGGGTCGTCGCACGTGGGATTAACGTAGGTCTCAATACCCGGATCTATTTCGAAGACGAGGACAACGCCAATGACCCGTTGCTGATCCGAATCGAACAGCGACCACGGGTGAATACCCTGATCGCCAAGAAAACCGGCGACGGCAAGTACCGCTTCGACATTCGACTACAGGGCGAGGGCGAGACGGTTTTCCTCGACATCTGACCAGATCGGGAAAAGCGGAATCATATAGATTGGTCATCCCGCGCTTTCGGCGCACCATAAGGAGCTCGCTATGAGCGCTTCAGTGTTTGAGAGTCCGTGGCTATCCGGTCTGTTCGGCGATGACGCTATGGCAGCGATCCTCTCTCCGGAACGGCATCTTCAGCACATGCTCGCCTTCGAGGCGGCATGGTCGCGGGCCTGTGGCCGGGCAGGACTGATTGACGCAACTCTGGCCGAGACAGCTGCACAAGCAATCGAAGTTGCCAAACCCGATCTAACCGATCTTACCAAAGGTACGGCGCAGGATGGTCTGCCGGTGCCGAGTCTGGTCAAACAGCTTAAGGCTATCGCACCTGAAGAAGCCGTCCACATGGGCGCTACTTCTCAGGATGTGGTCGACACCACGACAGTCCTGGTTCTGCGAGAGGCTTCATTGCTCATCACCAACAGATTGATTGAATTGGAGAAATTCCTCAAGGAGCTAGAAGAGCGGTTCGGGGATGAACCGTTAATGGGGCGCACAAGAATGCAGGCCGCCACGGTGATCAAGGTACGTGATCGGGTTCTACCCTGGCGCCTGCCTTTGGCCGAGCATCGGGTGCGGCTGGATCAAATCCGTCCCCGTATCGAGCGGGTACAGATTGGCGGGGCCTCCGGCGACCGCAAGGCTCTCCGAAATAAGGCGGATGAAGTTGTCGCCGATGTCGCCAACCAGCTCGATCTTGCGCCGACTAAAAAGGCCTGGCACACGATGCGTGACGGGATTGTGGAATATGCGTCTCTGCTTTCAATGATTTCTGGCACTCTAGGCAAGATTGGGCAGGACATCGCCCTCATGGCGCAGCAAGGCATCGGTGCGATCGCGATTTCAGGAGGTGGTACCTCGTCCGCCATGCCTCACAAGAACAACCCGATTGCTGCCGAGCTCTTGGTGACGTTGGCACGGTTCAATTCGGTACAGGTCTCGGCTATGCATCATGCCTTGATCCATGAACAGGAACGGTCGGGTGCAGCCTGGGCTTTGGAGTGGATGGTCCTCCCCCAAATGCTGATGGCAACCGCGAGGGGGTTGGGTGCATGCTGCTCGCTCAGTCAATCAATAACAAGAATTGGTGAAGCGGATACAAAAATTTAACAACTATCTTGTTTGATGGCCGTGTTCCTTCGCAGGTCACAAACTTTGTTTGTTCCGATGGAGATTTGCAGCCGGGTATACGTCGTCCGGTCCATGCGAAGCTGGTTGCCGTCTATGGATTGACCACTCAAAGCCCCAACAGTTTCGGCAGGTCAGCCATATCGGTTAGCCGTCGCGCACCGAAGACGTTCTCTGGATTCAAAGCTGTCTTCGGGAGGTAGGCAAAACAGGTCATCGCAGCGTTGGAGGCCGCCTCGAATCCGCTCATGCTATCTTCGACTACCACGCAATCCTCTGGCGCAACGCCATTCATTTCGGCCGCATGCAAAAACACATCGGGCGCGGGTTTGCTGGCGCCGACATCATAAGCCGAAAACATATTTCCTTCGAACCAGGGAAGCAGACCCGACCGTTCCAGTGTGACACGCATCTTTGCCAGAAGCCCATTTGAGGCTACGCAGAGCGGAATGCCAGCCGACGAAATCAACGTCACCGCCTCACGGGCGCCCGGGATCGGCTGGACCTCCTTTCCGAGGGCTTCGAGAACTCTGTCGTAGAAGTCGTGTGGCCATTTCGCAGGAAGGCGCAATCCCCTTTCGCTCACATAACGTTCGACATCATGTCTGCTCTTGCCGACGAACAAGCCGTGGCATTCAACGAGTGACAAGCTTGCGCCAGTAGAAAGCAAATAAGCGTGCAGCACGCGATTGAAGGTCGGCTCGGAGTCTACGAGCACACCGTCACAGTCAAAAATCACGAGTTTCGGTGCGCGTCGCGAAATTGGCAAATCCAGTTCCCGTCCTCCTTGTTTGAGAATAATCGCCCAAACTGCTTGGACGATTTCATGCTATAAGCCGCGCTACACCCGGTGTCACCCACCTCCAAACGTTCTGCCATGCGCCGTCGCGAGGTCACTAATTGGTGACTCTCCTTCGCTTGAGCCGGCTGTCCCCAGGCCTTTTTTTGAGGAAGGCAACTGAAGGAGGCCCTACATAAGTCTGACGTGAGATCCGAGAAGAGTATTCACTTGGTCTTCTCTTGAGTTTGAGATCAAGAAATGGCCGATACGCATCGAATTGTCGAGCCGACTCGGAACGCAGAAAGCCTGTTTCAAACTGGGCCCCGACGCCGAGACCGACTCGCGTTCAGGCGAGGTTGGCTTCGGCAAATTCGTAATTCGCCAGGTTGTCGAGGAAGTTGGTCACATAGTCGGGCCGCCGGTTGCGGAAGTCGACGTAGTAGCTGTGTTCCCAGACATCGAGGCCCAGCAGCGTCGTGCCCTCTCCTGTAGCCAGCGGGTTCACGCCGTTCGGTGTTTTGGTGACGGCCAATGTGCCATCAGATTTCTGGATCAGCCACGCCCAGCCGGAGCCGAACTGACCGTTGGCTGCGGTCTTGAAATCGGCCTTGAATTGCTCGACCGAACCGAAGGCATCGACAATCTTGCCTTCGAGTTTACCCGGGATGCCGCCACCCGCACGCGAAAGTGCGTTCCAGAAATGAATGTGGTTCCAGTGCTGGCCCGCATTGTTGAACACGGGCGCACGATCGGCATCGCCATAGGTGAGCGCGATGATTTCTTCCAACGTCTTGCCTTGCAGGTCGGCGTTCGCGTCCACAAAGCCATTGAGCGCGGTGACGTAGGCTTGATGGTGCTTGTCGTGATGCAATTCCAACGTTTCCTGGCTCATCCCCCGCGCGGCAAGGGCTGCGTGGTCGTAGGTTAGGGCGGGCAATTCAAAGGCCATCATGTCTCTCCTTATCGGGTCCGGCTTGCGTCATGGTACGTGAGCGGGTAATTAAACAAGTGAAGACTTTGAAAAACAATCCGGCCAATATGTCAAGCGATCATTTGGAAAAATACCCGGATGCACCACGTGCACCGTCGGAGCGCATCCTGATGACCCTGAAGATGCAGGGCGCGTTGACCTCGTCGCAGATCGGCGAACGGCTTGGGATTACCGGTGAGGGCGCGCGCCAGCAGCTCATGAAGCTCTCGAATGACGGGCTGGTCCGCGAAGAGCGGCGCAGTGCGAGCCGAGGCCGTCCATCGACCTACTGGCACCTGTCCGAAAAGGGGCAGGCACGGTTTCCGAATACCCACGCCGGGCTAACCGTTGAAATCCTGAGCAGCATTCAGGACGAGTTGGGTGCGGAGGCCCTGGATCGGGTTATCTCGGCCAGAGAGACCAGGACACGGGCACAATACGAAGCCGCCATGGTGGGATGCGGCAGCCTGAAGGAGCGCGTCGCCAGACTGGCTGAACTGCGCTCTGACGAAGGCTATATGGCGAGTTTCGAGGATGCCGGTGACGGGACGTTCCTATTTGTCGAAAACCACTGTCCGATCTGCGCTGCCGCGCGTTTCTGTCAAGGTTTCTGCCGGTCGGAACAAGCGGTTTTTGAGCAGGTTCTGGGCCCTGGTACCGCCATCGAGCGGGTCGAGCATATCGTGAGTGGTGGCCGCCGTTGCACCTACCGGATCGGGAAGGTGGCCGCTGGCGCAGCCTGACCGGCGCCGACACCCTATTCAGCGGGGATCTGCGCCTCCTTTCGAGGTACAGAAAGCATCGCCAGAGCAAAAGCGATCACGGAACAGGCTGCGATGGCCACGATCATCGGAATGGGCGTGCCGTCAAAGAATGCGCCCGCAATCCCGATCATGACCGTCGCCGTCATGAATTGCAGCGCACCCATCAGCGCCGACGCCGTTCCGGCTTTTTCTCCATGATCTTCCAAAGCGAGCACCGCCGTGCCCGGCACGACGAGACCCAGAAACGCATAGCCGCATAGAAGCAGGACAATCATCACCGGCAGCGTTGCGATCCCGGCCAGCTCCGTGATCAGCAGCAGCAGCATGACAGCCACATTCGCCGCCGTCGCAAACCGGATCATCGGCCCCAGCCCGAAGCGTCGGCTCAGATACCCGTTGAGTTGGGCGACGCCGATAAACCCTGCGGCGTTGATCGAAAAGGCGAGGCTGTATTGCGTCGGGCTCAGTCCATAGTACTCGATCAGGATAAAGGACGAGTTCGCCACATAGGCCATGAAGCTGGCCAACCCGAACGCGCCAACAAAGACGATGCCGAGAAACCTCGGTTCGCGCAGAAGGCTTGCGTAGTCCCGGAGCGAGCGTGCAAGGCTGCTGTCGCCGCGCTGCTCGGGGGGGCGGGTCTCCTTGAGCGCGGTGGTCAGAAGCACAAGCGCCGCGATGGCCGCCGCCGCCATCGACCAGAAGATCGTGCGCCAACCACCTGCGGCGAGCGCAGCGCTTCCCGCCAGCGGAGCGAGGACCGGCGCAATACTGACCACCAGCATTAGCGTGGCCATGAGCTGCGCGGCCTGAGGGCCGGTATAGAGATCTCGAATGACGGCACGCGCGATCACCATTCCCGCTGCTGCGCCCAGCCCCTGAAGCGCACGCGCGGCGATCAGCCATTGAATGTCCGGGGCCAGCGCGGAACCGACCGCCCCCAGCAGATAGAGTGTCAGACCGATGAATAGCGGCAGCCTGCGGCCGAACATGTCCGAAAGCGGGCCATAGATGAGCTGAGCCAGTGACATGGAGACAAAGAACGAAAGAAGGCTTAGCTGAACGGTCGCCGTGTCGGTGTCAAAGACATCCTCGATGACTGGAAGCGCGGGCAGATACATGTTGATCGCCAGCGGGCCGACCGCGGTCAGCAGGCCCAGGACGAGGGCCGTGAGATAGAAACTGCGCATGAAAGGAACCTTTCCAGGGCGGCCCGTTCGTTTGGGGCGATCGACATATGTGTTGACCCGAGGACTGGCTCATCCGGTGTGTCGACCGTGACAAACCTGACAGGTCATTGAAGGCAGGGGCCCGGACCCTAGGAAACCAGGGGAATATCCTCTCCCTTATGGTCAAACGCCTCACGCGCCTGGCGGATCTGGTCATGGCTTCGGTCGGCCCAGACAATCAGCCCGGCCAGAGGTTCGAGCGCGGACCGGCCAAGATCCGTCAGGCGATAATCGACCATCGGAGGTGTCGTCGGGTAGACGGTCCGTTCAACCAGGCCGTCGCGCTGCAGCGAGCGCAGCGTCTGGGTCAGCATCCGCTTGGAGATGTCACCGACAACCCTGTTCAATGCGCTGAACCTCTTTGGCTCACGAGCGAGCAGCGTCAGGATCAGAACCGACCATTTGTCTCCGATACGGTCCAGCACATCGCGGACCGGACAACTTGCCGTATCAATGCCACCTTCCGGACTGGTCTCGAAATGCCTGATGAGGTCATCGAGCACATCAGCAGGGTTACTTTTGTGTTCCCTGGTCATTTGCATCTGCCTTCTTCCAATGCTGAGAAACAGTAGGTAACTGAAAGAGACCATACCTCATATGTATACCAGAATCAAAGCAAAGGACACGTCATGGCGGATCAGACGGCAAAATACCTCGTCACAGGTGCATCGGGCCAACTCGGCGCGCTAGTCGTTGCCGAACTGGTCGGCAAGGTTCCGGCCAAGAACGTCGTGGCCCTTGTGCGCAGACCCGACGCGGCCGCCGCTCTGGAAGCGCACGGCGTTGAAGTGCGCATCGGCGACTACGACGACCGCGCATCGCTCGAGCAGGCCTTTCAGGGCATCGACCGGATGCTCCTGATCTCCGCTTCCGAAATGGGCAGACGTGCCGAGCAACACAAGAATGCGGTTGATGCCGCTGTGGCTGCCGGTGTTGGCTTTCTTGCCTATACCTCGGTTCTCAGGGCCGAGACGAACAGCATCGGACTTGCCGCCGACCACCGCGAAACCGAAGCGGCGATCAAGGCCTCCGGCCTGCCTCACGCCTTCCTGCGCCATGGCTGGTATACCGAGAACCAGACCGCTTCGATCCCGCCCGCGCTCGAACATGGAGCCTATCTCGGCGCGGCTGGCGACGGGTTGTTCTCAAGTGCGACCCGTCAAGACTATGCAGAAGGCGACGTTGCCGTTTTGGCCGCCGATACCCTTCAGTCCGGGGCGATCTACGAGTTGGCCGGGGACGAAAGCTACACGATGGCCGAGTTTGTCGAGGTGATCTCTTCGGCGGCCGGTAAGCCCGTCGCCTATGTTGATATGAGCGAGGCAGAATTTGCTGGCGCTTTGGAAAGCGCCGGCCTGCCCGCCCCGATTGCCGCGCTCCTTGCTGACAGCGACGCCAATGCAGCCAAGGGTGCGTTGAAGGATGAAAGCCACACGCTTCAAAAGTTGATCGGGCGCCCGACAACCCCCTGGGCCGAAACGGTCCGCGCCGCTGTGAAGGCACTTTGAACGAATAACTCGAACAAGCATCGGGCCTTGCCTGACTGCTACAAGCAACAGGAGCGCTCAATTTGGCTGAGACTATTGATTTGGCAAAAGCCCGCTATCCCGATTTAGGTCACCGCCGTGTGGTCATTGCCGGAGGAACCGGAGATGTTGGCGAGGGGATAATTCGCGCATGGGTGAAATCTGGTGCGCATGTCGTCGTTCCGTCCAGAACCGATCGCAAGATTGATGAGCTGCGAGGAATCCTTTCGGATCTCGAAGGTCCGGGAAGGGTGGATTTTGTATCCGGCGACTCCGCCAGCTTCGAAGACGCTGAGGAGATGGCCAAGCGCATCATCAGTGAATTCGGCCCGGTTACGGATATCGTTGCATCGATCGGCGGATGGTGGCAGAAAAACCCCCTGTGGGAAATCTCGGACGAAGACTGGCAGAGCTTCTTTGTCAGCGTAAGTAGCGCCCATGTTGCGACGGTTCGCGCTTGGGTTCCCCATCTGCCGCAATCTGGAACCTACCAGTTGATCCTCGGGGGAAGCGCCCAGATGCCGGTGCCCGGCGCGTCGATTATCAACATGCAGCAGGCGGCGCTTTTAATGATGCGCAAGGTGCTGACCGCTGAACTTGGTGACCGGCTTCGCGTCGCGTCGCAGGTCCTTGGCCCAGTGGTTACACGTGCACGCGAACACGTTGATCCGAACTGGGTTGCGAATGGGGAAGTTGGGCTGGTTTCCGCCGCAATCGCTGCCGATCCGGCAGTGACCGGCGTCGATTTCGTTTCCTACGACAAGAGCCAGATGTTGGAGACCCTGGTCGCGCTGAAAGTCTACCCCGGGTGAAAGGCCTACGGATCAAAGTTGACAAAATGCCGACCTGGCAAACCACATAGAAATTGATAGTCCCGCTCGCGAGTAAATTAAGGAAGACGGCAATGAAAGCAATCAAATTCAATGAGTTCGGCGGACCTGAAGTCCTTGAACTGGTCGAAGTTGACGAACCCCATGCCGGGCCCGGCCAGGTGCGGATTGCGGTCCGCGCAGCCGGGGTAAATCCGGCGGAGTGGAAGATCCGGGCCGGGTATTTCAAGGATTTCATGCCCGTTGAGTTTCCCGCTGGCGTGGGGTTCGAAGCCTCCGGAATGGTCGATGAGGTTGGTGAAGGCGTGAGCGGCGTGGCCGTGGGCGATGCCGTTTTTGGTGCAGGTATCGGCACATTCGCGGACTATGCAGTGCTGAACTACTGGACGGCCAAACCTGATGCGATGCCCTTTGACGTGGCTGGAGGGATGACAGTCGCTTCGGAGTCCGCCATTCGCAGCCTCGACTATGTCGGAGCCAAGGCGGGCGAGACGATCCTGATTTCCGGCGCGGCTGGCGGCGTCGGTTCGGTCGCGGTCCAGTTCGCTAAGGCGCGCGGGATCACCGTCATCGGCACAGCCAGCGCAGCCAAGCATGACTATCTGAGCGGTCTCGGAGCAACGCCGACCACCTACGAACCCGGGCTCGCCGACCGGCTGAAGACCCTTGCGCCAGAAGGGATCGACGCGACCCTCGACCTGGTCGGCGCGGGCAACATTCCCGAACTGATCCAAATCACCGGCGAGGCGTCGCGGGTTATCTCAATCGTCGATTTCTCCGCCCCCGAATATGGTGCCCAATTCTCGCCCACCCCGCAGGCACAGCCGGAACAGGCGCTACAGGAGGCAGCGCGGCTCTACTCCGAGGGCGCGTTGGATCTACGCATCGAAAGAACCTTCTCCCTGGATCAGGTCGGCCCAGCCCATGAACTCAGCGCTGAGGGCCGTGTAACCGGCAAGCTCATTATTGCGATAAGCTGAGCCGGACCCTGGAACAATCGAGCGAACCGCAATGGAAATCGGGCTTTTTACCTTTGGCGATATAGGTCCCAACCCGGTTACCGGGCAGGTCGTTGGCGCGCCCGAACGCCTGCGCAACATCGTCGAAGAGATCACTCTGGCCGATCAGGTCGGGGTTGATGTCTACGGACTCGGCGAACATCACCGGGACGATTACGCCGTCTCCTCTATCGCGGTTGCCCTCGCCGCCGCGGCGACACAGACAAAGCGCATCCGCTTTACCAGCACGGTCTCGGTGCTCAGTTCCGATGACCCGGTGCGGGTGTTTCAGCAATTCGCCACGCTGGATGGTCTGAGCGATGGTCGCGCCGAAATCATCGCCGGGCGGGGGGCGTTCTCTGAATCCTTCCCACTCTTTGGCTATGACATGTACGACTACGATGATCTGTTCATCGAAAAGCTGCACATGCTGTTGGAGATCAACAAGGCCGAGCACGCAAACTGGCCGGGGAGCGCCCACACCCAGCCTCTCGATGGGCTCGGTGTTTATCCGCGGCCGGTTCAGCTGCAACTGCCGATCTGGCTGGGGGTTGGCGGCACGCCGCAATCGGCCATGCGGGCCGGCACCATGGGACTGCCGATGGCGATGGCATTGATTCTGGGCGGCGAATGGAAGCGTGTCGCGCCGATGTTCCAGCTTTATCACCAGGCCGGGCATGAGGCGGGCCATAGGGCACTGCGCCTGAAGACATCGCTGACAGCCCATGGTTTTGTGCATAACAGCATGAAATCCGCGCTGGACATCTACTATCCAGCGCATTCGGCGAAGATGGGAAAACTCGGCCGCGAACGCGGCATGCCCATGCAGAGCCGCGAGATGTTCGAGAAGTTTTCCGGTCCCAATGGCGGCTATTTTACCGGTGGCCCCTCGCAATTGGCCGAGAAAATTCTCGCCGCACATGAGGTCTTGCGTTTTGACCGGATCCTGCTTCAATTCGGTGTGGGCGTTATCGACCACCGATCCATGCTGGAGGCCATCGAGATTCTCGGCGCAAACGTCATTCCGGAAATACGCCGGGGGCTCGCGAAGGTGGCCGGTTAGGCCTTCGGATTTGGCAGTCAGGCCCGGGGTTCGTTCCAGGGAACACCTTTTTATACAAGTGCGCACCACACTCTGTATCGGCCCTGCCCGGTGATTTCGCGGATGAGTCCCATCTGAGCCATATCATTGAGATTGCGTTGAAGGGCCGCCCGGCTGGCCCCGGTTATTTCTTCTGCCATCGGCGCGGAAACCAGCGGCCATTCGGAGAGAACTTCAACCATTCGCTTCGGCGTGCGTCCCGATCGGCCTTTCAGCGCGTGCGACGCCCTGCCTTGCCACGCCTCAAGCTGATCGAGATGTCGCAGCGTAGCCAGTATCGCCGCCTCTGCCCCCTTCAAAAACCGCCGAAGCCGCTCCGCCGGATTTCCGACGCGACGGAGCCCAGACAGCCCGCCACCCGCCAGCGGCAGGAACACCGCCCCGCCCGTCAACCCGTCGGTGGCGATCCTCGCAGAAAGTACTGCTGCCTCCATCTCTGCGCCTGGCACATGAGCCAGCAGGCCGGTTGGCCCCCACAGGTATTGCCCAAATGCGGCACGACTGATCGGATGCAGGTCCCCGGCCCGGTTCATTTCTTCGCACCATGCGGCCAACTGGTCGCCGATCGGCTCACCGGAAGGATGAAGAATATGATCCACCTCAGCGGGTTCCTGGCGACCCAGGAAGTCCATGACACTCTCAGCCGACGTCACGTCGGGCATTGGCCCGGCCGTCAGTCGGCGGCAGGCCCAATCGGCCCGCGCGAGTGCCTGGTTGTCTTCCTGGACGCCACTGAGCCGCATGGCCCGCCAAAGTGACAGGCGCTCCGCCGAGATCCGTTCGGTCCCAAGCCAGCTCACGCCAGATGCTTCGATCAGCGCGAGCCGGTGCCGCCAGCCCTCTGGGGCCCGGCGCAATCTTTCGTCGAGGGCCCCAAGCTTCGCCGCGACCTTAGCCAATGATACGGCAAGACTGGCCTCCGCCTCACGCCATGCGTCAACATCAATGAGCCTGGAGTGATCTGCCCGGGGGAGCGGAGGCGCGAGGTCGTCAGCTTCCCCACTAAAACTGGCAGGCATGAACCAGAGGTCGTCATCTTGAATTGGCTCCGGATCGTAGATTCCGCACTCGGACTCTTCGCTACCGGCTTCTAAAATATAGGGATGACGCTGCATAATGAGCAAAATAGGAACATATTCGGGTCTGATGCCGGAGGGGGCAGGATCCTACGTTAAGGGCTGATTTGGCGTTCTGTCCGTTGCAACGTCCTGTATACAGTTGGCCTCGAAACTGAGAAGAGTTCGGCAAGATCGCTGATGGAGTATACCTCAATAGCAGGACGTTCCTGCAACCATGCCTTTGCGCTCTCGACGCTACGATCGTCCAGAACATCGACGACTGTTCGGCGTTCGAGATCGACCATGATGGTGCCGTAGTGCGAGGACTGCCGCCAGCTCCAATCATCAATGCCAACAACTCGAATATCATTATCTTGCCTTGAGGCACCAACGTTGCGCTTCAATTGCCGCAAGATCGTGTCGTCACTGATCGGCATGCCCAGCCGATGCATCAAGTTTTCGGCCGGGCGACCGCCCATCTTGTGCCCAACCAAACCTACGATCTCGGCCATCCGCATTGTTCGATGCGCATAGGGCAAAGCAATCTTGGGCAAACGATCTGTGAACGTTCGCCGCTGGCATTTCCGGTGTCTACACTGCCACCGGATCAGCGAGAGTTTGACTTTCACCACTTGACCCTGAACAGGCAAGTCCCGGAGGCAGCGGTTGTGCCAACCATGCCTGTGCCGACTTCGCATACCGCAATCCGGGCAAATGCCGATGGGTTTCGCAGCGGCGGAAACAACCCAATTTTCTTCATCCTTAAGGGTGACACCCAGAACTCTGACCCCCGGGCCGGGCGACCATTTCGATTTCGTTTGCATCACCGCAGATAGCAACTGTGACGCTAACACTCCGTTAACCACAGACTTTGAGGAAGAACCATTTAATTTGAGAATCGGACTGCCAATATTCTCAAATTTAAATGCCAAATTTGGGCCAATTCGGCGCATTCTTACAATTTAATGCCAAGCGACACCACCGGCGAGAAACGCACCATTCACCGCACCGATCGAGGTTCCGAGGATTCGGTCGTACCCGATGCCAAGATCCGACAGGGCGCGGGCAAAACCGACTTCCAGCGCCCCGTGGCCGCCGCCACCACAAAGGACAAGCGCCGTGTCGCCGCGGGTCAAAGAGACCCGGTTGGCGTCACCGTCAGGCAATGTCTCGGCGGTGTTCATGGGCATGCCCGCCTTCGTTCTGTGACCTGTGGGCGGATCTGTTCGAAAGCGCCCGCAGCAAAAACCAGCCCGCCGCCAAAACCAGGAGGAGCACGCCTCCAATTTTGACCGCAGGCTGATCTATCATCGCCAAGAGTCCGCCAAGCGAGAATGCCCCGGTGGCCAGCAACAGCCCGCCGCAGCACACAAGTTTAAGCGCGATCAGCCCCGCCAATGAGCCTTTGTCACCATCATTTTTCATTTTCGCTCCTTCGGATTGCTCAGTGATATTTCCCCTCGCGCTCTGTGATAGCGGTGATGCCCCACGCCCCAAGTCCGATTGCCGCACCAAGCCATCTCCACCCCTGGCTACCCAAGTCCACAAGGCCATATCCGTGGGCCAGCACCGCCAGCGTCATTGCCAGAAAAAACGGTCCAGTCCAGAAACAATGGCGCCGCTTGCACCGGCGGGCATTCCACAAACAGGCGCTCCCCATCCAGACCAGCGCGCCGACCCAAATCCAAGTCTTGACAGGATGCGGGACACCGATCGCCAAGATCATCGCCGCAATGGGCAAGCCCCAAGCGATCAACGCACCGGGAATTGTCGACAAGAAATCAAATTTTTCGGTCGGCTCCACGGCTTCACCCCGCACAGCAGCTGAGCTTGGCCACGTCCTTGTCGAAGGTCTGCGCGGCGAGCTTCAGCCCCTCGACCGTGGTCAGATATGGGAAGATCGTCTCGCCGAGCGCCTTGGTGGTCATGGAGAACTTGAGCGCCATGGCCAGTGTCTGGATGGTGTCCGACCCCTCCGGTGCAGCGATCTGGCCGCCCAGCAGGAGGTCGGTCTTGGCATCGGCCACCAGCTTGATCACGCCGCGGGTGTCGCGGGCCGCCGCGGCGCGCGGGACATTGTCGAGCGTGATCACGCTCGTTTTGACTTCGTGCCCGGCCGCCTTGGCCTCAGCCTCCGAAAGGCCGATGCCGGCCACCTGCGGGTCGGTGAACACGACCCAGGGCATCGCCGCATTGTCATAGCGCATCGGCTCAAGCCCTAGCGCGTTGTTGATCGCCACCTTGGCACCGTAGGCCGCCATGTAGACGAACTGATCCCGGTCCGTGACATCGCCAGCCGCCCAGACGCCTGGCCGTGTGGTAGCCATGTCTGGGCCAACCCTGACCGAGCCGCGCGCATTGGTCTCGATGCACATCTCAGACAGCCCCAGCCCGTCAGAGTTGGCTACCCGGCCGGTAGTCGCGACCAGCCGCTCGGCGGCAAGCGCTTCGGTCTTGCCATCCCGTTTGATTGTCAGGGTGACGCCGCCCGATTCCTGCGCCACCGAAACGTAGGCCAAGCCGGTCTCGACCGCGATGCCTTCGGCTTTCAGCGCGTCGGTCAGTGCCTCGGCCACCTCGGGCTCGGCGCCGGGCAACAGGCGCGAGCGGGTCACCAGCGTGACCTTCACGCCCAGCCGTGAGGCCATCTGTGCCAGTTCGCAGCCGATGTAGCCACCGCCCAGCACCATGATGCTCTCGGGGCGCGTGGGCAGGGTCAAAAGGTCGGTGGAATCCAGCACATCCACCGACTCAATGCCGTCAATATCGGGCGTGTGCGGGCGCGAGCCGGTGGCGATTAGAACGCGCGGGGCGGAAATGATCCGTCCGGCAACCGCCACGCCGCCGTCGACCAGCCGCGCCGGACCTTCCTCGATATAGGTGACATTCTCATAAGCGGGCAGCAGGTCGATGTATTTCTTGTGCCTCATCTCCTCGACCAGATCGGCGGTGCCTTTCACCACGGTTGGCCAGTCCACGGCATGTTCACATGGCGAGACGCCAGGGAATCGGGCAGCGGATGCGCCACTATGCACCGCTTCGGCGGCGCGGATCATGGCTTTGGACGGGACGCAGCCGACATTCACGCAGGTGCCGCCAATGGTGCCGTGCCCGACAAGCGCCACCCGCTTTCCGGCTTCAGCTGCAGTGATCGAAGCCGAGAACCCGGCAGAGCCCGCACCGACGACGATCAGGTCATAGCTGTCGCTGCTGGTTTCTTTGGTCGAGCAGCAATCATGTGCCTTGACGGTCTGGTCCATTTTCATTTCCTTTTTTCCTGACAACCGGCGCCGTCCTTGTGGACCGGTCAAATTTCGTTTCACACCATCGAACCGATGTCGGAGGCGTAACTGGGATAAGCGAAAATCATCGCCTTGATCTGATTTGCGGTCTGCCCGGCACCCATGGCCATGGCAAAAAGATTGATCTGCTCCTCGGCTCCTGGCCCAATCAGGTGCGCGCCGAGTATTTGCCCGCTGCCCTGTTCGACAAGGACCTTGAATCCGGTGTGTTTCGCGCCGACGCGCAGCGACGAATACCAGCCCTCGGTCTTCTCGAAATGCGTGTCGAACGTCAGACCCTGCTCCCTGGCCGCCGCTTCCGACAAGCCTACGGTGGCAACCATCGGCAGGGTGAAGACAACAGACGGGATCGGCGGGTATTTGACCTCGCGAGCGTCTTTTCCGGCCAGCAGGTTCTTGCCCGCGACGCGTCCCTCTGCCGCCGAGACCGGGGTCAGGTTCAGCCCGCTGTCGGCGCAGTCGCCGGCCGCGAAAATGGCTGGGTTGGTGGTGCGCATTGCGTCGCTCACCTTGATGCCACGGCGTGAGTATTCGACGCCGGCGGCCTCGAGGTTCAGACCGTCGATATTGGGCACGCGGCCGGTGCCATGCACAACCAGATCGCAAGTGATCGTTTCGATGCCTTCGGGACGTTCCACCGTGACAACAAACTCGTCGCCCTGTTTCTCGATCTTGGCTACCTTTGCCTTAGTGCGCAGATCGACGCCCAGCTCTTCGGTCGCCTCGACAAGCATTACGACCAGGTCGGGATCGAAAGGACCCAAGGGGCGTTCCATCATCTCCAGCACTGTGACTTCGCTTGCGCCAGAGCGTTTGGCGATATGCGCGAATTCCATGGCAATGAAGCCACCGCCGACAAAGGCGATGCGGTTCGGTCGCTCAGGCAGTTCCAGGAACTCGGTGCTGGTGGTCAGATGCTCTTCGCCCGGGATGTTCAGCGTCATCGGCCGCGCGCCGGTGGCGATGTGAAAATGCTTCGCGGTCAGGGTCTCGCCGTTCAACTCGATCGTATCGGGGCCGGTGAACCGTGCCTGCCCGTGCAAGACGTCGATCCCCGCCTTTTGCAACCCGCCTTCGATGCGTGGTGGCATAGCGTCGGTGAAGGTGCGCTTGAAGGCGATCATGTCGGGCCAGTTGACCGCAGGCTGCGCCTCCAGGCCCTTGCCTTTCATGTTTTCCGCCCACTCGACGCCCTCGGTGACCGCGATCAGCATCTTCTTGGGGTCGCAGCCGCGCAATGCGCAGGTGCCGCCATGGGGCTCGCTGTCGATGCTGACCACATTCCAGCCGGCATTCGCCGCCATCCGGGCGACGCCATTGCCGCCGGTTCCACCGCCGATCACGATAAGGTCGTAACTACTCTTCATATTCTGCTTTCCCACCTGGCTTTAGTCTTAGGTTTCATTCGGGCGGACGGCGGCCTGCGGGCGTTTTGCAAGCAGGTATACAATCGCGGCAACCGCGATCAGGGGCGTTGCCATGGAGATGAGACCGGCGAACAAGCCAAAAAATCCGAATGCGCAGCACCCCATCATCTGCGGTGCCATTGGCATCATTTCATTTGCAGAATTCATCATATGTCAGTCCTTTGACTCAATTGATGCGGGATTCACCGCGGATCGATGTCCGAAAGTTCCGTTGTAGCCTGGCCAGATTTTCGGAGCCAGATTGCATATCCAGCCACGGCCAAAGCGGCGGCGACCGAGATCCGCAAAGCAAAACGAAACTCCAGCCAAAAGAGCAGCGCTGAAAGCGCCACTGCCAGAACAATGAGAAGAGGTTTTGGGCTATGTCCGGGTTTTCCAGCCTCCAGCCAGAGAGCATACGCGATCACGCTTAGTGACGCGAAAAGCATTGGGAAGAGGGCGTAATCAAGCCAACCGACAAAGGCAGAAAGTCCCACACCAGCGACAATGACGACCAAGAAAGGCGTAAAACAACAAATCGCAGCGATGCCGCTGCCTATTAGCCCTCGTTTCATTAGCCTTTTATTTTTGGTTTCGTCTGCAGTCATGAAGGTTCCGCTTCTAATTCAGTTGAGCAACAGGACCGGCGAAGGACCAATTGCCTGATTGTGAATACCGCAACGAGGCCGAGAGCCTACGGGTGTCCGATATCGGTGGAGCCGGGCGCGACCTTGGTGTTGGGGAGGCAGCAGGTGTCGTCCTGCGCGCCATCGGCCTTTGCGGAGCGGTGCCGCCGGATCTCCCGAACCAGCAGCACTGCACCGAAGGCCGCGATCACCGTGGCAATGCCGCCGAGCCCGGTCAGCCACCCGCCTATCCCGCCGAGAATGGCGGCAAGGATGACGCCGCCACCACCGCAACAGATCACCATGATCGGAGCGGCGATGATGAAGGCCAGAAGACCCCCCATGTGTTTGTCATCCATGGCCAGCGCCCTCCTTCAATCCTCAGGAGTCGCCTGACTGAAGCACTTCGGCCGGGTAGCCGTTGGCCAGAACAGCGTCGATGATCATGTCGGGATTGGCCACTTGGTCGTCATACGCGACCACATAGATGCCGTCGCCCCAGGCGCGACCTTCCTGAAAGTCGATGATCTGCACCGAAGGCACGCCCCGCATGGCCGCCGCCACTGTGAAGGAACAGGACGGGCAGGTCAGTTCGCCGACGCCGACATTGATGCGTTGTTCGTCGGCGCTGGCGGGAACCGCCGCGAGAATTCCCAGGGCCGCGATGGCGAGTTGGATTGTTTTCATGGGTTCGGCCTTTCAGTAGGATAGGAGGTATGGGGTGAGATAGGGAAAGATCATCGCGACGGCGACGATGGCGGATGCAATCCAAAGAATGGATCGCATGAATGTTCGGTTCATGGGACGCGCACAGGTTCCATCGGAACATGATTCAGCCGGTATCGGGCGGTAGGCCTTGTAAAAGCCGTAGCCGATGAACGCGGCGCTCAGCGCGAAGGTGATCCACTTGTACTGGTAGAGTGCGCCCAGTTGGGCGATGAACACGCCGCCGACCCCGAAGCTCACCAGCACCAGCGGCAGGATGCAGCACGAGGTCATGGCCAGCGCGCCGAGCAGTCCCAGCCCGGTCGTCGCCCATGCCTTTTTGTCGGCACCCGGTGTTTCGTCGAATGCCGTCTGGCGGACTGCGGATGTGGTTTCAGTCATGTTTCGAATCGTCCTTGCCTAATTGATGACTTCAACCTAGTGTCTGTAGCTGATACAGGCTCAAGGGGGTCTTACGTGAAAACTCATCACAAACCGGTGAAGGTCATTCGCCGTTCGGATCTGTCCCGTATGACCGGATGCAATCTTGAGACGATCCGCTACTACGAGAATATCGGCGTCATGCCGGAGCCGCCGCGTACCAGCAAAAACTACCGCGCATACGATGAGCGCCATGTCGGACGCCTGCGCTTCATCATGCGGTCGCGCGAATTGGGGTTCACGCTCGAAGAGGTGCGCGATCTTCTCGCCTTGGTCGATGGTGGGGCCCAGACCTGCGGCGAGGTGCAGGGTCTCGCTAACACTCATCTCGCCTCTGTCCGCGCCAAGATTGCCGATCTCAAGCGCATCGAGCACGTCCTGTCTTCCACTGTGGCGCAATGCACCGGAGACGATGTGCCCGAATGCCCCGTCATCGATGCGCTGACGGAGGTGGCGTAAGAGGAGTCACTTCAGGAAATCCGTGCCAATCAACCAGACGGCCAGTGGCACCGGCGCCGTCGCTAGGATCACAGTAACCAAGATAGAGGGCAGTGTGAACAACCGGCTCAGCCCTGCAACCAGCAATATGCCACCGCCGCCACCAAATAAGCTATTGCCGGGCAGGTTGATCAACACGGCCAGCAGCACATAGCGATATCGCAATATCCATCGACCAATCCAGCGCGGCGCAGCCACATTGAGGTACTCTAGCCTCTCTGGACGGCTCATCACCTTCATCGCGTCTACAAAGGCGCAAGCGCGACGAAGCCCCATTGTGTCCAAAAACTTGCACGGCAATGTTGCTGCGAAGGCCCAACCCATAGCGAAGGAAATCAACAATCCCGCTACAGTCGCAGCATGCACGAAGGGCGCGATCACCGTTCCTTGCATGATGAGGAGTGCGATCCCGATTTCCACACCGGGGACAAATGGAATTGCCAGTAGCAAGGCATAGACGACGAGGGCTGCAACGCCGACCCAGACCCCTGATGACAATCCGGCATCAAGCTGTCCTTCGATAAGTTCGGTAAAACCCTTTCCAAGCAGGAAATTGAGTAGCAAGACTGCAGCAATCAATATAGACCAGTGCGGCAAATAAGTAAGCCGTGACGTCGACTTGGGCAAATACTTCTCTGCAGATTCTTGCCCTTGGCTCTTGGTATCCGACTTGAAAGTCTCGTTCATCATCGCAGCCACCTACGGCCCATGCGGCGCGAGGTTGGGTAACCTCGCATCAGCGCTGAGGTAGCGATCGAACCAGTCTCGGACCATGATCTGAACTTCAAGCTCGAATTCGGACATGCTGTGATCACCGCCTTCAAGCATAACGAGCCGGAAGGGCACGCGGCGGTCCAATAGAGTTTCTGATAGCCTTATGGAGTCCGAAGGAGGCACCCGCCAGTCTGCAGTGCCGTGCAAGATTAGAAGCGGAGTAGTCTGCGGAAATTTATCGACGAGATTGAGTGCCGAGCGAGCATCGAGTTCAATCTCAAGCTCCGCACCTTGCCGGTCAATAGCTTCCGCATAGACCCGCATCATCTCCGGCCGAGCCTCCAACCCAGCCCGAAGATCGGTGGGTCCGGCCATCACGACGGCCGCGCGGATCCGATTTGTTCTTGTCAGGGTAAGATATGTCATCAAGCCGCCGCGGCTATGGCCCATCATCCCGATACGTTCTGCATCGACCGACTCTAATCGATCCAACACATCAATCAAAGAAAGCACATCTCCGACATCTTCCCCTCCAAACCCATCGTGCCCAGGGGCTCCTGCGGTTCCCCGGTATTGGCTCGCCACCACAACAATCCCTTCCGCCGCCAAATCAACAAGTTGCAGAAAATCTAGATTAGGGGCGAGCATGCCGAATGTACCGTACCCGCCGCGATTGTAGATAATGGCCGGATGCGGACCAGGAGCCGTCGGTTCAAAAAGAAAACCGGCCACTGGCAGCCCGCCGCTATCGTATGTTATTTCCCGGATTCTCACACGGGCCAAAGCATCGTTGTTGAGCAAAGGCAGCGTCTCAAGAACGTCGGCTCCAATCGACAGCGACACCTCCGTCGAAGTCAGGAGCGCTTGGGGCGCGTTTTGCTCGGTACCCTGCTGCGCAGACGCTGCTGTCGCCGAGGCTATCATAACAGACACGACAGAGCTGCGGCATACGGACCAAAGAGTTCGCCGATGATTGCGGTTGGTTGTTTCATATTGTTGCGTCAAAGCTTTGCCAGATTTGATCAGTTCCGAATATCTCAATGGCAGCTCTACGGCCTGTAGTGAATACAGAGTCAAGGGATTCTCTTCGGGGGCCGGTTTGCGCAGCGTATATCCGGTCGCGCTGATCAAGCCCTTACCCGGCATTGCCAAGTTGATCGCGCCACAACTGGTGAAGCCGTACGTCAAGCGCGGCAAGAATGATGCAGCCGATGCTGAAGCGCTATGCGAGGCGATGAGCCGCCCGACGATGCGGTTCGTTCCGGTGAAGAGTGCGGATCAGCAAGCCGCGCTGATGCTGGTGGGCCTGCGTGAGCGTGCTGTCGCCGCACAGACGCAGCTTGCCAATACGATTCGTGGCTATGCAGCTGAGTTCGGGCTGACCGCGGCCAAGGGCATGTCTCATATTCCGTTCCTTCTGGAACGCATGATGATTGATGACAATATCCCGGCTTTGGCGCGTGATCTGTTCGCATCACTAGCTGAGGAATTTGCGCAGTTGGGTGAGCGCCTGAAAGAGGTGGAGGCAAAGCTGATGGCTTGGTATCGCGACAATGAATGTTGTCGCCGTCTTGCAAAGATCCCTGGTGTTGGGCCGATCAGCGCGGTCTTGCTGGTGATGAAAGCGCCGGCACCGGAACAGTTCACATCAGGAAGGCAGTTTGCCGCCTGGATGGGCCTGACGCCCAAGGATCATTCGACTGCGGGCAAAGTCAGGCTCGGTGTTATTACGCGGGCCGGCGATGAGGCATTGCGCAAGACATTGGTAGTAGGGGCGACCTCGTTGCTCCGACAGGTAAGAGCGGGAAGAGGCAGGAACGCTTCGCTATGGCTCATCGAGTTGCTCAAGCGTAAGCCGCCAAAACTTGCGGCTGTCGCGTTGGCCAACAAGATTGCCAGAATCGCGTGGAAAATGATGGTATCCGGCGAGGGTTACAAGGGCAATGCTGCGCAACCGGCTCTGGCATGCGCGGCGTGACGAGATCAGCCTATCACGGTGAGCAGGATACAGACGCTACCGTGCTGAGTTGATGCGTGAACTTGCATGAAACGAGTAGATGGTGTGATCGATCGATCCGAGACGTGGTCCACTCCGCAGGTGCCAATGGCCCAACGAGGCCGAACAAGTGTTTGGAACCCACGTCGCGGAACCCATCTTGGCCAGCGTTCATGTGTGAACGCACCAACAGGCCGGACATATGAACGCAAGCGATCCGATCAAATTATCAAAGAATTCTTGCAAGGAGGGGGCCGTCCACATATGGCATCTTGATGAGGTTGTGATCACGATCAACGGCATAAAGCATTGGCTGTGGCGCGCAGTAGATGCTAACGGCGACGTGCTCGACATCCTTGTCCAGGGCCGCCGCAATGCCAAGGCCGCCAAGCGCTTCATGGCAAGGCTGATCACTCAATTTGGCCAGCCCCGGGTCGCCATCACAGACAAGCTGCGCAGCTACATTAAGCCGATCTCGCATCAAGCACCGGACGCCGATCACCGTGCTCACAAAGGGCTCAACAATCGCATCGAAGGGAGTCTCAGGCCGACGCGACGACGAGAGAAGACCATGGGACGGTTCAAGTCGCCACGGCAAGCGCAGCGCTTCCTCGCAGCACATGACCAGATCTACAATATCTTCCGCTCTCGCCGTTACCGCCTCTCCGCCACATCATATCGTCATGCCAGGGCAGATGCATTCTGTCTCTGGGCTGACTATACCGCCGAAATGACATCATAATCGTCGCGATAACGCGCTTTCAAAATCTCGCTTCAGCAACTTGGCAATGCCCCTTGAGCCTGTAGCGGCTACAAGGTGTATGCTTCAATCAAAATGGCTTCAGAAAATGGCTTCAGAAAATGGCTTCAGGAGGCTTCAATGAGCGACAAACCGGTTGTCGGCATCACAACGGCACATACAGTGCTCCCGCTTGTCATCCTGTGCTGCGCTAGCCCGGTCTTCCTTTTCGCGGGCTTGGGCGGCTTGATCGGGTGGCTCGGCGGAGCGAACATTTTTCTGGCCGTGGGCCCGGCGATGGTCGCCGGAGTTGCCGTGAACAGATTTCTGCGTCGAAGGGGTGGAGGACCCCGGACAACCGAAGCCTCGAACCACGCCGCAAACCGGCTTGAGGACGAGACCAGTGAAGGTGTCAAGAATTGGCCGCCTACGTCGGCTTGCTGCCCGACCGCTCCGCGCGAAACGCCAGCCAAAGGGACACGCTTGGAACGATCAGCCACTGCAGCACCGGAGAAATCCCAACATGAACATATGGCAGTACCGGCATTCTTGCGTCGTAGCTCCAGCGCGCCAACAGATGAATGGAAGCCCATTCGATCACCACAGTCAGGAGAAATCCGGTCGCAACCGTCGTGACCGCGAAGGCGAAACGGGCGGTGGGCGGCCAGAAGGACCTTCGTAAGAGCCACCATCCTGCAAAAATGGCTGCGGCTGCGATGGCGATGTCGCCCAAGGTGCATTGAGCGACGTCCGAGACGATCTGCACAGGCGATCCTGAGCGCCAAAGCGTGTAAAGCGGCGAATGAGCGAACTCCCAAAACAAATGGAAGACGGCGGAAGACACCAAGTAGATCAGCCAGAAACGTTTTCCAAATCGAATTCGGGGGAATGTCGTCGCGCAGAGGGTCACATTTGATGCCGCCAGATTGGATTTACCAGCGCAAACGATACCGCCGGTAGAGGCTACAGGGTCAAGACAACATCAGAAAAGGGTCACCACGATATGGCCGAACATATTATACCAAGCACGCGGAGACCTGCTCTGAAGGTCATGAAAGATAATGGCGAGTGCATTGACCTCTTGCTTGAATCCCGGCAGCGCTTGGAGGAAGGAATGTCTTTGATGCCACGGTTCGATGCGAACGGCCTTATCCCCGCCGTCGCCACGGACATATCGGACGGCACCGTACTAATGCTTGCCTGGATGAATGCAACGGCTCTCAAAAAGACGATCGAAACCGGTGAGGCCTGGTATTGGAGCCGGTCCCGCCAGTCTCTGTGGCACAAGGGCGCCACCAGTGGCCAGGTCCAGAAAGTCGAGGAACTGCGCATGGACTGCGACCAGGACGCGGTCTGGCTCAAGGTTCGGGTAGCCGGCGATGGCGGATGCTGCCACACCGGCAGGATCACCTGCTTCTACCGCAGTATCATAGTTAGACCGGAGGGTGCGCGGCTGCGGGGCATTGAGATGTGACGCGGCTAGTGCGCTGGATTGAGATGCGCGCGGTCCTTACGGCGGCTGGTTCTACCCGTGTCACGGCTCCATCCATGGCCGTGCAGGCCGGGTGTCCGTCGTCGAATGATTTGAGACTTTTCGTGCGTTGGAAGAGTGGAGTTTCCGGCTCGGTTTGCGGTTCGATTTAAGCCGCTTTTGCATTGTGCTTCAAGCGGCGCTGCTTGATGGTGTTTCGTTTGATCCTTTCGCGTTGGAGCAAGATGGTCTGGCCGCGCCCGAAGTAGACGTCAGCCGGGGTGAGATTGTCGAGGTTCTCGTGGTATCGGCGATGGTTGTAATGCACGACGAAAGCCGCGATTTGGGCTTCGAGTGTTGAATTCCGCTCAGAACTGAGCCGGGTGGGCGGATAATTTCCATTGAGATTTGAGCCATGTGAACCTTCCCCCCAGAGCTGTGAGCGTCGGGGGCAACGGAGTGATCCACATGGGACTTTTAAACATCATTCGGCGCATGCATTTGCGGGAGAAGCTGTCGATCCGTGAGATCTCGCGACGCACGGGACTGTCGCGCAATACGGTGACCAAGCATCTGGCAGCGAACACGATCGAGCTAAAGTTCGCGACGCCAGAACGTCCAAGCAAGCTGGATCCATATTCTGAGAAGTTGGCGGGCTGGCTGAAGACGGAAGCCGGGAAGGAAGTTTGCGCGCCTGCGACGGCCCCCTCTTGACCCGAGTCCGCTAGCTTGGTGATGCCCCGCAATCCATTTGCGCAGTCGATTTTGCTGCGAACATGTAGCTCTTGGCGACACATCTCTTGACTTTCTTCATGATGTCGCCCATAGCTACAACGTGAGACAGATCAGTTATACGAAGATGGCAATCCGGGTCTTGCGCCGGATGCCAGTGAACAAGGCTAGACTGATCCGGTCCAAGATCGAAGCCTATGCTCAAGACCCCGCCTCGCAGGCCAACAATGTGAAGTCCTTGAAGGGGCGAGATGGGATCCGACTGCGCGTGGGCGATTGGCGGGTGATCATGGATGAACAAGACAATGTCCTGGCCATCCTGGATATAGGCCCCCGTGGCGGCATTTATGATTGAAAGGGTATGACATGAACGAGATGGTGACGATCCCCCGCGAAGAATATGACCGCCTTCAGGCGGCAGCCGAAGATCTGGCCGACCTTCAAGCCTATGATCGCGCCAAAGCGGCGCTGGCAGCGGGCGAGGACGAATTGATCCCGGAAGGTTTTGCAAACCGCCTGATGAATGGCGAAAGCCCACTGCGCGTCTATCGCGATCTGCGCGGCCTGACCCAGGCTGCCCTGGCGGATAAGGCCGGTGTGAACCGCGTCTCCATTGCCGAGATCGAGACCGGTCGCAAGCAGGGGTCGATCGCTACCCTGCGCGCTTTGGCAGATGCTCTCGGGGTCACACTCGACGATCTGGCAAACTGACTTCTGGCCTCTTGCCAGGGTAGGATCCGCTACACATCGTTTCCGAAAGCCGTGGCTCGTCCTACTCGTCTTTTTCAGGACTTTCTTCCGCAAAACCATTGCCCAGGGGTATACGGGCATCCAGCAACCCCGAATCCTCTAGCGCCTCGATGTCGGGCAAATCGCGCAAGGTCTCCATGCCGAAGGCCGAAAGGAAGTGTTTTGAGGTAACATAGGTATAGGGCGCTCCCGGCGTCGGGCTGCGCGGCCCCGTCGCAATAAATCCCGCGCCGCGCAGGGACCCGATCACGTCACGGCTGACCTCCCTGCCAAAAATCTTCGACAGCTCACTGCGGGTTAGTGGCTGGGAATACGCAATCGCCATCAGCACAATCGCCTCGAACTCGGACAGAGCCGCGGCCCCGCCCCTTGTCGGTGCCTGCGATGCCCGGATTGCGTCCGCGTAAGCCGTACGGCTTCGGTGCTGCCAACCACCTGCGACCGAAACCAGCTCATAGGGCCTGGATCGAAGTTCCTCGCGCAGATCATCAATGAGCAGATCAATGCTGCAATCCCTGCCCACGACGCGCGCCAGGGTTTCACGCGTCACCGGCTCGGCCGAGGCAAAGATCACCGCCTCAACCCGCAGCATCCATTCCCGCCACCGCAAGTCCTGCGGCAAATCCTCCAGCTCCCGATCAAACAGCCGATCGGCTGTAGGGTTCGTCTTCTTTCGGGATGGTCTTGCAGCCGGGGCTCCGGTCATGGTCACAATCCATAGATCCGGAAGGACGACCGGCCGGACAGCTCGCGCACGGCGTCAAAACCCTCCAGCCGTTCGAACAGTCGGGAACTGGCCCAACGCGACAGACCACTGCCGGGTGCGGAAGCCGCAATCGCATCCTCATCAAGCAATGTCTGGAACACGGGCTCGGCTCCCTTGGTGCGAACTTTCGGTGCCGCAGCAACAAGCTGATCGGCTCGGCGGGCAATCTCGCCGGCTGAACGCAGGGCACCCGCTGTGCCCTCAACCAAAGCCAAACACATCGCCCCCGCGAATGCGGGTTCGTCGGGGCGAACACGCCCCCTCCCCCCAATCGTGCGAAAAGCTGGGCCATACCGTTCACCCATCAGCAGCGGGACAGGAAACGGCCATTTGAGTTGTTTGGCGATGAGACCATCGGCCAGCGCCCAGGCGAGGGGCTCGGCATCCGGACGGGCGGCACAGAGTGTTGTCACCAGCTCCGCCGCGGTGAAGGGTGGCGACAGGCCCGAGTGGACCGCGTTGTCATCCGCTGTCCCGACAGTGACCGCAAACGTCTCATCCCAGGCGAGACCCAAAAGTTCGGCAAGCTCGCCAACGTGTTTTGGGGAAAATCCAGGTTTTCGGGACGAAATCCTTTTGTAGGCCAAAACCACCTTTCCGGCCGGGCCAGAGTCGTCGCCGGCCGCCGCCAGCAAAACCGCGTCACGCAAAGCGTGTTCGTCCTCGTTGCGGCCCATCAGCCGGACGGCGGCGGCGGCGCATTTGAGCGCCTGACGCGAGCGCCAGCAACCGGCCCAGGCCGGATCTGAACGAACCAGATCATCCAGCGATTTCAGGGCGATGCCGGCGGCGAAGGCCGCGTCTGCCTCGGTCACATCACGACCATTCGGACGCGCCCAGGTGGGCAGACCAGACAAGCGAAAGGGCAATGAAGAAGGGGCGGCCGGCAGCGAATCCATGCGGAAGACGCTACATCGATTGTGCGGTTTAGGCTACCTAAATTACACCTATCCGCACAGCATGTCTTCACATTTCTATGAATGATAAGTTTGCATTATCGTTCGTTTTGCTCATTATAGAGGAATGACGCAAATAATCGACGAAAACAGCGATTTTCATGCTCCGGAGAGCTCTGCACCGCTGCACGGCACGCCAGCCGCCGACGGCATTTCCACCGCCGTCGCCGCGGCCTCAACGCCCCCTCCCCTGCCGGCACAGCTGCAGGACCTCACCGAGCGTGCCCGCGGCTACGTTGATGCCGCCAGCTCCGCCAACACGCGAAAAGCCTACGCCTCCGACTGGAAGCACTTTGCCGCTTGGTGCCGGCGGCAGAACCTCTCTCCCCTCCCCCCAGATCCAGAAATCGTCGGGCTCTACATCACCGCCTGTGCCAGTGGCACCGCCTTCGGCAGTGCCACTGGCACGGCGACACGCGGCGCAAAGCCGAACAGCGTCTCGACCATCGAGCGGCGCCTCGCCGCCATCGGCTGGAATTGTTCGCAGCGCGGCATGCCGCTGGACCGCAAGGATCGGGCGATCGCCACCGTGATGGCAGGCATCCGCAACCGGCATGCAGCTCCGCCCCGGCAGAAAGAAGCCCTTTTGCCGGAGGACCTGATCGCCATGCTGGAAACGCTCGATCGTGGTTCGCTGCGCGGCATCCGCGACCGGGCCATGCTGCTCGTCGGCTTTGCCGGCGGGCTGCGCCGCTCGGAAATCACCGGTCTCGACCTTGGCCGTGACCAGACGGAAGACGGGCGCGGCTGGGTCGAGATTTTCGACAAGGGCGCGCTCTTGACCCTGCGCGGCAAAACGGGCTGGCGCGAGGTCGAGATCGGTCGTGGTTCCTCCGATGCCACCTGCCCTGTCGCCGCGCTCGAAAGCTGGATCAAGTTCGCCAAGCTCGCCAAAGGCCCCCTCTTCCGTCGTGTGACCGGCAAGGGAAAGGACGTCGGGCCGGACCGGCTGAACGACCAGGAGGTCGCGCGCCTCGTCAAGAAGACGGCGCTCGCCGCCGGCATGCGGGGTGATCTTTCCGAGGCGGAGCGCGGACAGCTCTTTGCCGGCCATTCGCTGCGTGCGGGCCTCGCCTCCTCTGCGGAGGTCGACGAGCGCCATGTGCAAAAGCAGCTCGGCCACGCCTCGGCCGAGATGACCCGACGCTATCAGCGCCGGCGTGATCGCTTCCGCATCAACCTCACCAAGGCGGCTGGACTATAGGCAAATTCACATACTGGATGCATAGTTCAAGGAACTCCGCAGCAAGGGACTTTTCACCCCGGCCCATTCGGCGAGAATTAATCTTGGCTGAATGGTCTCAATTCATCAAGAAGGGCAAGCAGCGCGAGTAACTTGGCACTCCTTCCCGTGCTCGCGTTCACAACGAGATTTCGCCCGTTTGCCCGCATCACTCTCGGATGTCCCATCTTCTGCGGACCATCGGGAACCCTTGTTCGTAGGTTTTACTCGAGCAATGGCGACGCAGGTATCCTCAAACGTCTGCCGTACGTTGCAGTTAAAGCCGCCACCGAAATTGCGGCAGGCTGTAATGGCATCCAAAGATGCGTCGCGTGGTGACGCAAAGTCAATTTCCGTCAAGATAACCGTGCCATTGCCACTTGCGGCAATGGCACCGAAGCGAGACACCGCAGACGTAGACCGGGTGACATCGTAATCGTTCTCCTCACCTGCGAGGCTGGCGAGTCCCAGACGTTGCTGCAACTCCTTAATTTGATTATCGCGGTCCCGCTGTCCTACCGCAAACTCAGCAATTGTCTGAGTCTGTGTACGGAGTTGCTCGTTCAGTTCACTGTTCCTATCAGTGAGGCTTACAAGATCGCGTCGTGCCGTGGCTAAATCTTGACGGAGGGACCCCATCTCTCGATTGTCCGTTTGGCCACCACTAGGCTCGTCAACTTTTCTTAATCGCTCATTTAAGTCGAAGTTCTTACTGGCGAGGTCAGCTATCTCACGCCGTGCAACGGCCAAATCCTGCCGATATGAGGCCGTCTCGCGGCTGTTGGGTTGGGTCTTAAGGGTATCGTTTTCGACACGGAGGCGCGCAATGAGCTGTTCCTGCTCGGCGAGACGCACCGCAAGCTGCTCACGCTCTGCATCAGACGGTGGAGCAATATCACGAGTACCCCTGGCAATTGTTACCAAATCCGCTTCGGCAGTAGGCAGCCCTAGGTGCGAGGCACCAAATCCAATCCCAATACCGCACGCCAGAAAAACAAGAACCTTCCACCCGCCGTATCGAGAAGCTCGCGATTGAGTGGCCACGGTGACAGGAGAAGGTTCTTCCAATGCCCGTTCGTGACTGGAAAAGGTTGTTGGTAACGTCGCAACCGGTGCTGCGACGACTTCTTTCGGGCTCGTCGGCCCAAAAGGAAATGCGTCATCACCGCTCGGCCAGTAACCGACCGCTCGAAACGCACCTCCAACATCTGCGATTTCGAGGTGCATACCGTCCGCAATGTGCTCGCCGACTTTTTGGGTGAGAAACAAGTAAATCTTGTCACCCTCGCTTCGAGCTTCCAGGGGCACATAAGATAACGACTTTACCCACCCGGCTTTACCGAGAAACCGGTTTGTATTCAAATCTCGGATACTAAATCGAGGAAGCCCCCGGATTGGACTTGCACCTTGGAGGATAATAACGGTGCCTTCGGGGTTGTTCTCAACGTCCGCAGTAAATTTCACAGGTATCCACTCCTCAAGTGGGTGGCGTCGTCGCCAACAAGCGTTGAAATGTGCGCAGAAGCTTTGTCTCGAAGCATCTTGACTCCATCATCAATCGATTTCGCGCCCTCACCGACCATAAAGAGCATGCCTTCGAAATCGAGCAGTTCCCGTATCAGTTGCTCATTCCATTCCGGAATGCCATATAGACCCCGATACCACTGCTCGATCGGGTATTGCTCCTTAGCAGCAAACTGGATTCTTCGTTGTGCAGCCGGGTGCATCAGCCAAAAAGCAAGACGATCAATTTCAACAGGCTGATCTGCATCTTTCAGGCGAAAGCTGAATGCAATCCTTGGCCCCCTCACCTGCGCTAGCTGATTTTCATCAGTCAGCCAGAAGGGCTGCGAACACGAAATCCAGGTGACCTCCACTCGAATGCCGCTGTCCTCAAGTTCGTCGATCCAACTGACAAGCGCGGCACCCCAGTTCGTAATGTGAGCGCCGGATACGCTCTTCTCGGTGGTCATGTTTATCGCGACCTTAACGATAGGTCTGACACGACGTAAATCTGGAAGATGATCCATCATGCAATCCAAATCGCCCCCAAGATACCGGGGGACGTCAGGATAAGCTCCAGCGTAATCGTAAGCCTCGACCGTCAAGGGCGACGTTGCATTTGCCACTGCGATGTCCAATGCCCTAATTAATCGGTCGCGGCCTTCTTCCCATCCCGTTCTAGCAAGTGCAACCGCCTCTTCCCATGTAGACGTACCGAGCGAAGGATCGTTGCTACGACTTACACGCTCTCCTCTCCACGGCGATGACTGTGTGCACGCAAGGTCCAGAAACTCGTCAGCACTCTCGAATTTGAAGTGCTGGGTTTCCTGCCAGCGCTCTGGAAACTGGACGAGCGTTACATTGCTTTGATCTTTGAGACCGTGCTCGGATCTAATCCCCGCCATACGACCATCTCCTCGACCTCAGCTTCAGGGACATCCAGCTTCAATAGATTCGCTCCCATCATCGAAGCTCTCATCGATATTACGTGCCGGATCTTCAACTCCTCAGCTCTTTTCCGCCAACGCTGGATTTTGCTGACCCAATCGTCGTTCTGAGCAAGGTTCCGCTCCATCTCCTCATCGTAATCAACGGGGATCACTATAAAGCGGTCGAGCGTTGCCGCATCGAGTTGACTTCTCCCGACGTAAACGTGGTTCGCGCCGCGGCCGTATGTATTGGCCGCCGCCATACAAATGAAATCGGGATGAACCGGGACTGGTTGATCTGTTGACGGAAAATCGCAGTATCCGTTGGCGATAGCTGTATTGAACGCCACGAGCGCCTGCGCAGACGACGCATCAATCTCGTCAAACAGGAATACCCCACCCTTCGTGTAGGCATTGTAAAACGGAGTAGGGTTATAGCCGCCCGAAGCATCCCGAAACCCAAGAAGCTTATATTCACTTTGAATCGGGCCATTGAAATAGAAGTCCCGCTCCAGAAACCGCGCTGCTTCCATCGCTATCCGTGTTTTCCCCGAACCAGCCGGACCGACCAGTAGCAAGTTAGCGCCCCTTATCTGGGCGGCAGTTAGCACCCTTTCGAATTGCTGGTGTTGTTTGGTGCCCCGTGAACGCCTTCCATCCTGGAATTCAATCCTGATAATTCGTGGAAACGACTCCTTGATTTCTGCGTCAATAATCTCTTGAGCTATAGCCTGAAGCTCTTCCCGGATTTCCTCGCGCTCGATGTTTTGGCGCAACGAGTTCCAAACCAGTTCCTCAGCTTTAGCCCCTGCTAAATCGAGAGTTTGTTGATGCAGAGCCTGTTCGATTTTTTCATCTTTGAACAGCCTCTTTAGCTTGTCTTCAAGCTGGGCGCGGAAAAGCGCGACAGTTGCGTCCTCGCTAAGATAGTCGGCAAGCGCCTTGTTTCCTCCGTTCTCAATCGCGGCCTTCAATAGTACCGACACCCGCTCAGCAATGCCGCCTAAGAACTCCGGACTGTTCAACACAGCATCCGTCTGCTCCTTGATGAAGGTGCGACCGTTGAGTGTGATCGCGCTTTCAATTTCGCCAAAGAGCTTTTCTACAATGGCGGCAGACGATAAGATCGCATCGACCTTTTCTTCTAGGGAGTTTTGGATACTGGGGTTTCCCTCAAGAACTGCCGCTACTGCTGCAATGAATGCAGGATCCTCCATTTTTCCATTTTCAGGTTTATTCTTACGATCTAAGAGTCGGTCCGGAAAGTTATTCAGTTTGAACAGAGCCTTCTCAGCATGAGGCGAATGGATGCCAATTTGAGGAAGGCGAGTGCGTTGCGTGACATGTTTTCGAAGTCCTTGGCCAGCCTGCGGCAA
>NZ_LR701548.1:0-21973 GCF_902498795.1 Hoeflea sp. EC-HK425 | reverse complement strand
ATCCATCGCGCTTGTATTTTCCACGGTTCGCTGTCGTCCACATCGCTGCCTTGCCCGAAAAGAATCATCTCAAAGCCAGGGAATCATAACCGACTCAGATTACGCAACTTCTTTCCGGACCGACACTCACCAAATCGATTGCCCGTAGCTTTGGCCGAGATGGCGTGACTGCTATTGCAATAGCGCCTGGTTTAGTTCGCACTGAAATGGCCGAGGAGTTTATCGTCGCGCATAGCGATACCTCCATTATGGAGGAAATTCCGGTCGGAGATATGGCGGAACCGGCTGAAGTTGCCGAGCTTACAGCATTTCTACTGCGATTTTCTCAAGACTCATTGAATGGTGCAACGCTCGATATCAATGGCGGCAGTTACATACGCTAGCCCGCGATTCTCGGTTTTTGAATAAGGGACTCCAATGCGTATCGACGCCATTTCAGTTGGTCACCACCCGCCAGAAGACGTGAATGTAATAGTCGAAGTATCCGTAGGCAGTCAGCCTATTGAGTATGAGTTGGACAAGAAATCCGGAGCACTTGTCATCGAAAGCATCCTCAATACTCCGATGTCTTATCCTGGCAATTTCGGATTCGTGCCGCACACACTTTCGCTATATAAGAAGCCGCTCAACGTCCTAATCGCAAGCACCCGCCCGCTCCTGGCGGGTTGCGTCATCAATGTGCGTCCCATCGGCGCTCTCTTCCTGAAAGAGCATGGCGGCGAGGACGCGAAGGTCATTGCCGTGCCGGTCCCGAATGTGACGCGAAGGTACGATACGATCAGGAACTACACGGATCTGTCGGCGGTCACCTCGGAACAAATCGAGCATTTCTTCTTGCACTACAAGGATCTGGCACCCAGAAACTGCGGGAAGACCGTCGACTGGCAGGATGTCTCAGTCGCAAAGGAGATGATCCTGGACGCGATTGCCCGATTCAAGGCCAAGCCCTAGGGAAAAGGCAATTTCGAATTTAATCGCCAGAAAGTGCATTTGCGATGTTCTTCTGCGCCTTCTTGATCGCTCTCTTTTTCGCAGGGGAGTTACTGACTATGTGCAATATCTTCTCGATCGATTGTTCTGCCTCGGCTTTTCGCAGGATGCTCGCGTTCAGCGCCGACTTGAAATCCGGACTATTGCCTGATGAAGACGCTTCGCTATTCTGCCTAGATTCCTGTAGCCGATCGGCTTTAAGCGGCGGTTCTTGAGCTTGTTCGGTCTGCGGCAGGCGCGACGGCATCACAATGGCGACTGAGGAATTCGCAGCAAATTTCGCCCCAGGTATCGAGCTGACCTTGGCAGCGCTGGCGGAGATCGCCATGATTTCCGAGTGATCAATGCCTGCATTGCCTGGCTCATCAATCGCCAGTTTGGTCGACGGCGCCCGAATTTGCAGCCATGCGCGTTTCACAAGCTCCTTGTCGGCATAATAGAAGTTGCGGATTCCGAAGATCGGCTGCTGGTTTCGCAGCTTGATGATGCAGCGGCTCTCGTTCATGGCGCCGAGCTCATCCGGCCGCATCAAAGGCCGCATCGTGGTCTTGTGCGACATGGTTGCGCCTTTGCGGTCGAACAGCGTGAGACCTGTCGAGACCGCCTTGTCGACCGTCACTTCTTTCCGCTCGCCGAGCAACTGCGACACATAGCGCTGATCTTCCGGATCCTGTGCGCCGAGGAAAATCTGAGCGCGGGCGGAGTTGACGAGGGTCTGCCGGCCTTCGCGGGTGTAGACGTTGTCGATTGACCGCAGGGACTGGACGAAGAACCAGCAGGGAATGCCATAACCGCCAAGGACGGTGGCAACGGTCAAGGCGTTTTCGAGCTTGCCCAGGTTCTGGAATTCATCGAGCAGGACCAGCACGCGCCGCTCGCCGCGTTTCATCATGTTGCGCGACATGTAATCCATGAACTGGACCATCAGCACATTGAAGATCGGCCCGATCGAGGCGATCTGCTGGATGCGGAAATCCAGATAGAGGCTCATATTCTCGCGGCGCATCGCCCGGATGTCGAAGCTCGACCGCGCCGTCGCCCGCAGGATGCGGTTGTTCTTGAACGGCCGCACGGCTGCGGCGAGCGATCCATAGACGCCGTCGAACTGCTTGCTGGCCATGACGGCGAAGCGGGCGAGGGTGGTGTAGGTGAAGGAGCTGATCCAGGCGTCGCGTAGCTCCGGATTGGCGACCTCCACCAGCCATTCCCGAAGCGGCTGATCGCCACCCTCGACCACATTGAGGACCGTGCCGAGGTTCTTGTCCTTGTCGAGAATATCGGGGTTTTCCAATACCCAGGACGTGACGCCGGCGAACAGCGCACGGGCGTCGGAGATCCAGTAGGCATCTCCCTTCGGCGTCGGCAGCAGCGCCGTCGCGATCGAGTTGATGTCGATATCGCGCTGGTCGGGATCTATGGCCACGAAATCAAGCGGGTTATAGCATTCGGTATCGCCATTTTCGTCGGCCGGCGAAAACCGCAGCACACGCGAGAATTTCGAGCGATGGCCGGCCGTCGCCTCATAGGTCTCGCCGCGCATGTCAAGGACGACGATGCTGTCCGGCCAGAGAAGGCAATTCGGCACGATCAGCGATGCGCCCTTGCCCGACCGGGGCGGACCGATGACAAAGCCACCGACATCATCGCCGTCGATCCAGAGTTTCTTACCGCCGAACAGCATCGGTTTCATGAAGCGCCGCCGGCCGGAGCCGCGCTGGGTGAAGCCGCCCGGAACCTTGATCAAGCTGCCGCCGATCCGCCCGACGAAAACGCCGCCGGTGCGCATCAGGCCGAGCGCGCGGGCTTCCAGCGGGTCGAGAAACCGGGCGTCCGTGGACTTCTTCTTGCCGGTCAAGGCGGTGACCAGCATGGCGCCGCCGGCGAAGAGACCAGCCGCGGCCGCTATCGCCGGCCGATGCCAGTCGCCGGCGGCAAGATCAAGGCGTGCCGCCTTGTAGGACGCCAGGATGTCGTCCTGGAGCGCCTGAAACATCCATGTCGAATTGTCGAAGGCATAATAGATGCCGGCATAGGCGAGTGAGGCAACGAACGCCGCCGCCGCTGAGGCGATCATCAGCCCGAACAGCAGGATCGCCGGGTTCATAATGTGTCCGCCTTGGTGAAGACGATTTCCGAGACGACGCGGCGACCGTCCGTTAGTCGCTCGAGTTGAACGACTACGGGAATGACTTCCTTCAGGTAGTCGATGATCTCCTGCTTCCTTAGCGTGACGCCGCTCTGTAGCACCATCAGCGCCAGGCGGTCGTATGCATCTCGCGCGCTGTTTGCGTGGACCGTCGTAAGGGAGCCGGGATGACCTGTATTGATCGCCTGCAGGAAGGAGAATGCCTCTTCACCCCGAAGCTCTCCCAGCATTACGCGATCCGGACGCATACGCAGCGAGGCTTCCAGTAATTCCTGCGGCGTGACTTTGGCGCGCCCCTGATCACCCTTTGACGCAATCAGGGCAACCGTGTTCGGGGTGATCGGCCTAAGCTCTCGTGTATCTTCTATCGTGACGATGCGGTCCTCCTCCGGCACTTCTTTCAGCAGGGCATTGAGGAATGTGGATTTGCCGGTTGACGTGCCGCCGGACACGGCGATCGAAACGCGCGAGCGCACGGCCGTCCGAAGGAACTGCAGAACATCGACATCCCCCTTCATCATGGCGGCAAGTTGTTCCTCTGCTGCCGAAAGCGTGAGTTGCCGACCGACCTTGGTGTCATGGAATGCACCACGGCTTTTATAAAGATCCAGGCCGATATCGTGGATCACCTGCTTGCGGATCGAGATCGCGCCTCCGTCGGGCGCGGCCGGGGGCAGCACGCACTGGAAGCGTTCGCCTGTCGGGAGGGACGCGGACAGGATGGGCCGTTCATCGTTGACGACCTGATTGGTGGAGCCGGCGACGCGCTCGCTCAGCGTCCGTATCCATTCGGTGGAAAACTGCTGATCGACCACACGCTCCATGCCAGCGACGCCAAGGCGTTCGACGAACAGTTCGCCGGGGCGGTTCACCGAGATTTCCGAGACGCGCTCATCCGAAAGAAACGGCTTCAACCGCTCCAGTGCTTTGTCGAGGAACGGAAACTGCTTCATTTGTAGACCGGCGCGACTGGATAGTAGGGCGTCGGATCGACGTTGCGTCGGATTTGCCCACCGCGCTTCAGCCGCATCATCTCCTGCCGCACCGGGTCGGCGTAGAAAGCGGAGAAATCGAGATCGCGCCGCAGATAGACGATGATCGACTCGCCTTGGGCGACATAGATCGTCGGCGGGATTTTCGAGCTTTCCTTGAACGCCTCGTTGGCGATGTCCTGCAGGATGGCCGACGATTTTTCGGCCGCGATCGAGCGGGCCTCGGCGGCCGTGCGGCTCGGCTCGGTGGTGATCGTCGTCACCGCGCCGGTGACCGGATCGACGGTCGATATCGAGCGGGCGCTTTCGGTCGCGGTGTCGCCGAGCGCCGAGACATACTCCGCAGCGCCGCCGATCACCGACAACATGATCGCGGAGCCGAACCGCTCCCAGAAATGCGTGTCGATCTCGCCGGTCAGCCCGGCCCGGCCGAGGCGGTCGGCGCCGGGTGAGGCGATCTCGGCGGAAAGGCCGTCGGAGCGAATGACACGCGACCAGACGACGAAGATGCGCTTCTGCCCGCGCGCCAGGCCGGACTTGTATTCCCCGATCAGGCGCGAGCCTTTCGGAATGAGGATGCGAGCGCCGTCGAGCGAACGGACGTCCTCGCGCACGACGGCGCGCACCATCCCTGGCAGGTCGGTATTGATCGCCGTTTCCAGGAAACCTCGGATCATCGTGCCCTGGGCGACGAGCGCGTCGGTCCGGTCGAAGCGTGTTGCCTTGACGATGCCGGCGGTCTGCTTTTCCGACTGGGCGAGGAAAGCCTTGTTGGCGTCGCTCTCGGCGCCGGGGACGGCGACGAGCTGGCCGTCATCGGCGATCGTCACCGACTGGTCGCCGGCCGCCAGGTTTTCGCGGCCGGAACCGTCGACGATGATCTGGTCCGATCGCAGCCGTTCCCAGCGCGCCTTCTCTTCATCTTCGAGGCGCTTAGCCTCCAAAGCGGCAAGCCTTGCATCTTCTTCGGCACGCCGACGGGCCTCTTCCGCGCGAAGCCGCTCCTCTTCGGCGCGACGACGCTCTTCCTCTATCTGGCGCAGCTTTTCCAGATCATCGCTCTGGTTGACGGTGACGTCGACCGTTGCGGAATCCACCGGCTTCTTCTCTTCAACCGGGATCTGCACTAGGTTCGGATCGGCCGCCTGTTTTACTGGCTCGTCGGGGAAATCGTGGATGCTGGAATTCGATGTCTCGAAGGTCTCAGCAGTGCCTTCGGTCAGGTTGGAGGTCTGCGGGCCGCTCGGCCAGTTGACATAGGCAAGGACGCCGGCGCCGACGAGAAGCAAGGCGGGGAGGGCGAGCTTTCCGAGACGGCCGTTGCGGTCGCTCGCCACGCTGCTTTGCCCGTCCAGATGCTCGAAATCGACTTTGCTCATCGCTGGCGCTCCTCTTTGCTGCCGAGGCGCTTCGGCCTATAGGCGTCCTCGATGAGGTCGAAGGACTGGCGATTGGCCTGCCGGTTATAGAGGCACAGCCACTTGTCGCCGGCGCGCAGCGTGAACTGCGCCGCGATCTTGTCGACCACCACGTATTTGCCCTGGGTGCGCAGGTTTACAAGCGATTCCTGACGCTTGCCTTCGACGACGAAGATGGCCGGGATTTCGTCCGGGAACTCCAGATACATATGCGTGCCGTCGTCGAAGGCGACACGGGGTTTCAGGCTGGTATCGCCCTTGAACACGTAATCGTAGTTCAGGCGATTTGGATCTAGATCCTTGAGGAGCGGATCCTTGGCGCTTTCCTGTGCGGCCGCCAGCAGCCGGGCGTTGACGTCCTCGTCCGGATATTTGAACCGCACCTGAAATGCCGCGCGCAGGTCGGCCGCTGCCGAGCCCTTCAGCAGCAGCGCATAGACGCGCTGATTGGTGACGATATTGACGTTGGTTTCGGCGTTTTCGCGGAGGGGCTTCACGAACAGGATGCCGGAGCCCTTTTTGGGGACGATCGACCAGCTCACGGTATCGCCGGCCGAGATCGTCTCGATGACCTCGGAGCTTCCGAGCTGGATCATCGTCGAGACGCCAAGCCCGGCCGGCACGGTGACGACGGCATTGTTGTTGAAGGTGATGTAGCGGATTCGCGGATCGGCGGCCGTCACGGGATTCGACGTGGCCAGCAGCGAGATGGCGGCGAGGGCAAGGAGAGATTTCCGCATCAGCGTCCCGCCTTATCTGCCGGCATCACTTCAGGCAGCGATTCCTGGTCGCGCCTGTACTCGACGACCTGGAAACCAAGCGGATTATCGAAGCGGTATTCGTTCTTCAGCGGGGCCGTCGTATAGCGGAAGCGCACCACCGAGACCCAGTGCTCGCGGCGGAGCGTATTATCGCGCCGCGTCTCCGTCGAGAAGCGAACGGTCGCGGTGGTAGCGTTAAGGAACGAAACCGATTTGATGGTGACGGCGATTCGGGTATCGCGGCCGAGCAGCTTGTCCTTCGACTGCGGATTCGACGGCTCGAACTCGTGCCGCAGGTCCGCCGAAGCCTGGCCGGTCGAATAGAGCTGAGCGAGATCGTAATTGTCCTTCAGCGCCCGAGGATCGTAGGTCTCGCGCGCCCGGATATAGCGAACGATGTTCGCCGTCTTAATCGCGTCGTTTTCCGAGAGCTTGCTCTCGTCCAAAGAACGCGCAACCTCGACGAAACCGGTGGTTTTGTCGGCGATCACCACCACGGCTTCGAACTGCTTTAGCGGAACGAGTAGGTTCAGGGCCGAAAGGCTGAGCAGCGTCGAGATGCCGGCCACGGTGGCGACGGTCCAGGCGATCTTCCGGGAGCGGCGCTCCTTGCGATACAGCTCCGCCTCCCAAGAGGCGCCCGCCTTCCAGTATGCGGAGAGGTCGATCGGCGGGGATTCGGGCGTGGTTGGTGTCGGCTCTGCGTTGCTCATTTGCTTATCCGGTACGTCGCCTCTGATGGCGAGATTAAGTATAATTAATTCATCAGGCCGAGCGAATGCCTTTCCCGATCAAGTCGGTGATGGAAACGGTCTACATGCCGTGGGATTTGGAGCCTAACGCGCTGGTGCTGCCGTCATGAGGTTCAGCTGCACCAACGCATCAGCGTTCGCTCGGACGCCGTGTTCGAGAAATAAAACGAACGATCATCCTTAACCTCGATCCGAACGGTATCGCGATCGCCGTCCGCTTCGTCGGAGCCGGCTTCGATCCACAGCACGTCGAGGACGTAGGAGCTGCCATCCTGCTTGACCGAGAGAACCTTGCCAGTGGTCTTGTTGGCGCCAATTCCCTGGCCTTCGACATAGATGAATGCCGCTGCGGCGGCTTCGCAGCCACCCTTGGCCGGTGCATAGGCTCCTGTCAGAACGGGCAGGATCGAGCTGGTCGTTTGGGACCATGCCGTGTCGGGGAGCATCAAGCCGGCCGCCATGAGCGCCGTAACAATCTTCTTCATCACAACTCCTCGCCGATCAGAAGCCCAACAGCGCGCGGAGACTATGAACGTATCCCGCCAGCGTGTTGTAGAGGTCGACGCAATATTCCGCGAAAGGCTTGAAGAAGATGACGGCGACCAGGAACACCAGATAGCCGAAGCCTCCGCCTTTCTTGGATTCGGCGCGCGCTTGTTCAGCAGCTTCCTCGTTGATCTGAGTCTGCTGGTGAAGCGCCGCCTGGTAGCGGCTAGGGTCGTTCCAAGGGTGCATCCAAGCCTCTTTTGCGTAAATTATACTTAATGCGCATTTCCATCTGTGGCCAGCCTAAAGTTGCCCGTTCTTTTCTGTTTCCCGCTGGATGGCCCGCGCTCTTGCTGCCTGCACATCGGCTGACGTCCGGCGACGGCCGAGACCTGCCCTCAAGATTTGCGCTCGATTGGTGAATTGATAGCTGCTGCGACGCATCGATTCGCGGCCTCCGAGGAATGGGACATCCCCTTGCCCGGGCGCAGTGCCTCCGGTGATGGCACTTGCGAAAGCCGGAATGAACCGGAACACGACAATCCCGAGCAGGCAGACGATTACGAACGGCGCGACATAGGAGAGCTTGCTTTCCGTCGCGGTGTTGTTGGCCGTGTTGATGGCGAGTTCGATGAGTTGGTAGAGGAAGGCGAGGAACGCCATCATCAGGGTCTGCGTCACCATCAGGTTGACCATCAGCAGCAGCCAGCCGTCGGTGAAGCGGAAGGTCCACCGATAGAGCGCCAGGATGATGAACACCGGCGCCAGCGCCAGCGTGATGAACAGCATCAGCTTGGCGGCGAGGATCGCGGCCGCCGCAACGGCGATGAAGATCATGGCGACGACAAAGACGATCGCACCGATCAGAGCGCCGACATATTCGAAGGTGCCGGTCGCCACCTGCTCATAAATCTTGCCTGCGGTCTCAAACACCGCGTCGAGGATCTTCACGACGCCCGTCGTGTCGCCCGTGCCGCCATCGAGCGCACCACCGGAACCAGCGATCGACTCGATGATCGTGTCTGAGATCAGGTTTGGCACCTCCTGGACGAGCTTGTAGAGCGTGGCGGAAAATGCTCCCCAATTCGTCGCCATATAATAGATGAAGAAGGCGCGGCCGAGCCGCCAGGCCGCCTCCGGCACGGAGAAGCCGTCGCGGCCGGCGAGGATCATATAGCCCCACCAGAGGACATAAAGGGTGAGCATCGACCCGAACAGGACATTCACCTGCAGCGCGAGGCCGTCATAGGCGTTCTTGATGAACGTCTCGCCGATGGCGTCGAGCTTGGCAAAAATGTCCGAAATGATCGTGGTCGCCGCCATCCGTCTATTCCTTCAGGGCGGGCGCGAAGGCGTCATTGACCGGCATGGCCGGACCGCACAGGTCATCGGCCTCGACATAGCCCGAGATCGGCGGGCAGGGGGCTTTCTTCTCACCCTTCGTCTGGCAGCCGGCGAGCAGCGCGAGACCGGAGAGCATGATGGCAACGGGCAATCGCATGCGGCCTCACTTGAAAGGGTTGACGTCTTTGTATTGCAGCATCTTGGCGGTCTCCGACTGCTGGGTTAGCCGCATCTGCATTTCGGTGTTGAGCGCCGAGACCGCGCCGTTGGAGACGCCGATCAGTTCGTTGATGGTGCGCGCCGTCTCCAGCTGCATCCGGGTGTTTGCATCGACCGAACCTTTCACGTCCTCGGCCGAGCCGATCTGGCCGGTGGCCGACTGCAACGATTGCTCGCGCTGCGACACGCCCTTGGTCGCCTGCTGCGTCAGAGCCGAGAGCAGCGCTACGGTGTTGACCGCGCCGGAAAAGGCGTTGTTCATCGCGCCGGCATCCTCGCCGTCGACGATCGCCTTGACCTGCTTCACCAGCTGCAGGCCGTTGATCAGCGTCGCGGCGATATTCTGCGCATCCGAGCCGAGCCCGCCGAACGAGAGCGTGCCGCCGTTCATGATCGAGGAGAAGGAGGGCGCGGCCGAGACGGACATATCGCCGCCGAGGCCCGTCGACGAGATGCCCATCGAGCCGTCACGGCTGCCGGACAGCGCGCCGAGGATCTCCTTGGTCTTTTCGAGGATGTTGGTGTTGGTCTTCATGATCTCGCCGGTGTTCTCCGCATTCTTCTTGGCGATGGCGAGATTGGTGTTGTCGATCACCGGAATGTCCGCTAGTGCCGGCGTCGAGAAGGCAAGCGCGGCAGTGGCGATGAGCAGCTTGTTCATGGGAACCCCCTTATTCGGCCGCGTTGGCGGCGTTTTGGATGGATAGAAGATTGTTGCCGATCGAGCGGTCCGTGCCATCGGAAGTGAGAATTTCTGTATCGGCGTCGGCGGCCGCGACCACCGCGCAGCGCGGCCAGTCCTCGCGCGGCACGTCCATCTCTTCGAGGATGACCGGGTCGCAGCTGTAGGGATTGACCTTGCTGTCGGATTTGAGGGTTTTCGCGGTTTCGGACGTTTTCGACAGGTTCAGCTGCATGCGCGCCTGCAGCAGCTCGTTGAACAGGCTGCGGGCGGTGATCAGGTTGTTCAGAAGCTCGGCGTTGACGGCGCGGGCCTGCGTGTTGTCGTCCCAGGCATCCTGATAGATTTCCGAGGCGCCGACGGCCGCGGACAGCGCATCGATGCGGCGGCCCGCCTCCTGGACGCGCGCCGTGCTGGCATCGATCCCCGAAACGGCACGGTCGACCGCGCCGGCAGCGGCGCTGTTGGAGCTGCGCGTCGCTCCGGAGCCGTAATCGACATAAGATTTGAACGATGGCGAGGAGATGTCCTCGATGTTCGAGCCGCCGGAGTAGGCATTAAACCAGGCATGGTTCCGGCCGACCTTGCCGGCCCAGTTCTTTTGCTCGGCGGCGGTCGAGCCGTTGTACCAAGAGGCGAGGCAGGCATAATCGGTGCTGCCGCATTTGTTGACGCCCATGCCGAGGTATTTGACGCCGCCCTCGATATTCTCCTCGTTGATGTCGCGGTCGAAACCCATGCCCTTGCCGGTGCGCTTGGTCAGCTGCATCACGCCCTTCACGCCGGTCGGCGAGCCCGAGCAGGTCGAGATGCCGGATTCCGCATGTGCCACCGACAGGGCAAGACCGACCGGCACGTTGTACTTTTCCGCATAGTGCTTGATCAGCTCGACGTTCTTTGCGTCCTCTTTCACCGCCTGGGCCGGCGAACGGTAGAGGCGGCGGTTCTTTTCCTTCTGGGAGATGTTGCAATTCGTCACCGACTGCTCTTCGAGCTGGTCTGTCTGCGTTTCGGTGTCCTGCTTGGAATGCCCTTCATCCTCCGCCCGCTTTTCCTTGACGTCATCGTCGAGGACGGGAATGTCGGCGAAGGCTGCGGGCGCCGGGGCTGTGACGAGCGCGGCAGAAAGCAGGAGCAGGATCGTTCTACGCATCGGTCGCCTCCGGAATGGTCCAGCCACAAAAATGCGGGAGCCAGGCCGCCGGCTCGTCGCCATAGGTCTCGCGCAGCGTCTGGCACTCGCGCACCGTCTCCGGCCGCCCGGACAGGACCTTCACCAGATCGGGCATCGCCGACAGGTCGAGCCGTGCGATCACCGAGTCCTGGGCGTGCTTGATGAGGAAGGTGCGGCTCGCCTTGTCGGCCTGTTTCACAAAGCGGAATTCCTTTTCCGAGAGGCCGAACGCCTTCCGGTAGCTTTCCTCGTCGGCGGATGCGTTTGGGAAAAAGATGTTGGTCATCGTCTGCTCGATGATCGTGCTGCGCAGGTCGGAGCGCACTACATCGGCGGCGGACTGCGTGCCGAAGCCGACGATGCCGTTCATTTTTCGGATCGTCTTCAGCCAATCCTTGATGAAGCCTGAGAAGACGTCGTCATCAAGCAGGCGCCAGCCCTCGTCGACGAAGATCATTGAGGGGCGCCCGTCGAGGATCTCCTGGATGCGGTGGAACATGTAAAGGAGAGCTGCCGAGCGTGTGCGCTTGTCGGAGAGGATCTCTGTCATATCGAAGCCGATCACCGCGCCGGCAAAATCCAGCTTGTCGGTCGGGTTGTTGAACAGCCAGCCCTTGTCGCCGGTGGTCCATTCCTTCAGCCGGTCGGCGAGATCGCCAATGCCGGATCGCATCCTGCCGCGTAGTGCTTCCGCTAGCATGTCGAGACGCCGCTGCGGCCGCTCGAAATCGCTATAGATGCTGTCGACCGCATCCGAGATAACCGCCATTTCCTCCGCGTTGAGCACGCGGTCGGACGGCGTGACGAGATAGGAGACCAGCGTTTTGCCGAAACTGCGGTTGGCCGGCGTGTCTTCCAGCTGCAGCGGCGCGAAGCCGGTTGGCTCGCCCGGCGACAGCCGCTCGTAGCGACCGCCCATTGCCCGCACGAAAATCTCGCCGCCGCGGTCCTTGTCGATGAAGACGCAGCGCGGCCGAGGCTCGACACGCATGCCTTGGGCAAGGAGGAAAGACAGCGCCACCGTCTTGCCCGAGCCGGTCGGGCCGATCACGGTGAAGTTGCCGACATCCGCCTCATGGAAATTGAAGAAATAGGCGGTCTGGCTGGTCGTCTCCAGAAGCGAGATCGGCATGCCCCAATGGACCCTGTGCGTCTGGCCGGACGGGAAATTGTGCGCCGAGAACAGCCCGGCGAAGTTGACGGACGAAATCAACCCTCGCCGGGCAATGTAGGCGAAGTTGGTGGGCAATTGCGCCCACCAGGCCGCTTCCTGATTGAGGTCTTCGCGCACGGCGACGACGCCCATGCGCGCCAGCTCGGCCGTGACATCGGCGACGGCGCGGTTCAGCCGCGACAGGTCACGCTCAAGCACGGCGACCGTCATATGGTGCTTGCCGAACACCACCTCGCCCGAGGCCAGCCGGTCGCGCGCCGTCTCGATATCGTCTTCGACCGCCGTGCCGCCGTCGTCGGAATTGGAAATCTGCCGGCTGATGGTGGCGATTGCCTCCGTGACTGTGGTGCGGTCCTCCGGCGCGAAGGAATGGGTGACGATGAATTCGTAGGGCAGGCGCAGCAGCCCATCGAGCTGGCCGGGCGTCGTCATTGGCGGGTATTCCTTGATCGACACCATGGCGGCGACCTTCGAGGTCGCGCCGTCCGCCGACCAGATCTCCGTCGCCTTCCTGCCGAACATGACCCGGCCGGTTCCGATATAGTCGGCCAGCGACATGCGGGGGAGGGGCATCGTCCGCTCGTCACCGGCGGCGAGGATCTTGGCAAAGAATTCGGCGGGTTCGGAATAAAGGCCGCCGTCGCGGCTGACGCAGGAAAGGATTTCCGGGCGGTAGGAGCGAAAGTCGCCGACAATGCCCGACACCATGTCCTTCAGGTCGCGCAGCGCCTCGCCCCGCGCTTCGACCTCGTTGTCGGCCATGCGGAAAACATCGAACATGCGGTCGACCTTGCCGGCGCGACCGGTCATCGGCCGCCGGATGACGGTCAGGTATAGTTCGTTGACGAACATCGTCCGGTGCTGCAGCCCATCCATGTAACGGGCGTTCAACTCGTCGGCGAAGGGATTGTCGAACTCGCCGTCGATTGCCGGCTTGATCTGTCTCCGGATGATGGTGGCGTAGAGCGCGAAACGTGACGATCCGAGCGAGCGGACCGTCATGTTGCGGTTGGCGAGGCGGGCATTGATTTCCGCCTGATCCATCGTCTGGTAGGGCAGGCCGGAGAGCCGGATGACTTGCAACAGCAGGCCGGACTTGGTGACGATCGTTTCTTCGTCGACATGGCGGAGATAGGGAACGTGGGTGCCGATCCCGAGATCACGGGCGCGCTCGCGGCCGAACTTCAGATCGTGATTGACGATGTTCATGGGGCGTAGCTCCCCGCTTTCCAGAAGCGTCGGTTACGGATCGCCCTGCGCATCGACAAGAAGACCTGCGCCACGCGGACGATGTGGATGTCCCGCTGGCACAGGTAAAGCGCGATGAAATGGACGGGCAGGACGATCAGCGGCGCCAGGAAATTCGACGACGCGATGAAGACAACGATCCCGAAGATGCCGTTCACCACGAACACGATGATATCGACCCCGAAATACATCGGCGGCCGGGTCAATGGCTGGATGAGAGGTTCGACATCGGGAGCGTCGTCACGCATGTCAGACACCCCCGGCCGCCTTCATGGCGTCGACCAGTTCGGCGGCGCCGAAGATGATCGCGATGCCGATGACGATGGAGATCGCGCCCTGCCAAGCCATGCGCCCGGTCAGGAACAGGAAGCCGAGGAAGCAGACGGCGATGATCGCGAGCGACCGGGCGACGCTGCCCTGTAGCACGCCGGTGAACCATTCGAGGATGCCTTCGACCGGCGCGGCCGATTGTGCATAGGCCAGTTCCGGGACCAGTGCGATGGAGGTCGCAAGGACTGCCAGCGACAGGAAAGCCTTGCCGCGCAGGCGCGGCTTCATCGTGGAAATTGTCATGCGGATGTCCTTCTGATCTTGGGAGGATGAAGTTGAGGGGGATCGGCGCTAATCGGCCGTCCAGACGTGTTGGTCGCGCCAGGGGGAGGGCGCGAGCGCGACCGTTTCCTTGCGGGCATCGCTATTCCCGCGGCGCTTTTCCTCGGCGGCCGACGCCTTGGCGTTCAGCGTCCAGCGGTTCATCACCTTGACGATGTACTGGGCTGTCTCGTTGAACTCGGGGATGCCGCCCTTCTGGTAGACGCGCTCCGGTCCGGCGTTGTAGGCGGCCAGCATCAGCAGGGGATCGTCGAACTCGCCGTAGAGCTTCTTGAGGTAGCGAACGCCGGCGCGAATGTTCGATTCCGGATCGCAGCGGTCGGTCACGCCGTAGTCGGAAGCAGTCTCGGGCATCAGCTGCATGATGCCGACGGCGCCGGCATCGGATATCTGGTGCCTGCCGCCGGAACTCTCTACGTCAACCACCGCGAGCGCCAGATCGGGGTCCAGTTCTTCCTCGGTGGCGATGGTGCGCACCAGTTCCAGCACCCGCTCGCCATCGACCGGTTCGCACGCTTGCGCGGTCATGACCGACGTCGACAGGAGGAAAAGAAATAGGGTGATTTTCAATTTTCTGTCCCGGTTGCGGCGCAATCACATTAAATATAATTAAGATGCAAAGGATTCCTCTGTCAATTCGGAAATCGCAACGCTGCTATGCACAAACAACTCAAGGTTATTGGCTTGGTCGGCTCGCTCCTGTTCGGAGGCACGACAATCGCCCTGTCCGCAGGCGAGGATCCCTATGCGGAACCGTCGCCGGAATACCTCCGCCACTTCGCCGAGCAGGGCGCGAAGACATTCGTGCTGGAGCGCTTTGATGCGGCAGGAAAACTGGTGGCGCGGTCGGTGGAGAGGCTCGACGGAAATGTCGAGATCGGCGGTCCGGTCGAACGGGCCATTGCGGGGCAGAGGATCAGCCTGCGTGGTCTGACCGCATGCCCGAAGGAAAACGTCGTCTATAACCGCATCCAGACATGGAGCTGTGTGGACGCGGCGCGCGACTATGCTGACGCGGTTTATAACCGGCGGGCCAGCGTCATCCTCTGCAAGACCCTGGTGCTGACGCCGAGCGGCGACGAGGCAATTCCGGCATCATGCTTCGTCCTCGTTGGCGGAAAGGGTGAGCCGTTCAAGACGGTCAACGACGACGACAGCATGGTGTTTCTCGGACTGGCGTCCATTGGACGAACACAGGACGGGCGCAGCCGTAGGCCTGACCTCGAAGCGTCGCAATCTCTTTCACGATCGATGGGGTTCCAGAATGCGGACTGAGTTTTCGATGGCCATCGCCATGCTGGTCGCGTCCGCAGCCGTTGCGCAGGACAAGACCATCTCATTTCCGTCTGACGTAAGCTTTGAGACGGGCGATACCTGGGCTTACGAAGGCCGGAAATACAGGGTTTTCGGGGTTCAGTCATGTCTGCGTGGCACGACTTTTCGTTCCCCTGACGGTGACGAGGTCGACTGCGGGATGCGTTCGATCGCATCGATAGCAGCGCTGTTCTCGACGGGTTCGATCGGTTGTCAGCCTGTCGGCAACGCCAAGGATGGCGCCACGTTCGTCGTCTGCGCAGCCGAGATCGATGGGATGACGGTCGATGTCGGAACGGCGCTCATATCGTCGGGCGGGGCATTTGCGGCCGTGTTCCCTTCTGGCGCGCCGGTATCGGCATCCTACGCGATCGCGGAGAAAGCCGCCAAAGACAGCCGCGCCGGCCTATGGGCGGGGCGCTTCGTTCATCCCGTCTCCCTGCTTCTGGGCGAGCAATGACCAGACCTCCGAAAGATCGATGTGAAGGCATTCCGTAATCATGGCGATTTCCCGCAGGGTCATGAGCTGCCATGCGCCTTCCTGCAGAAGCTCCAATCGCTCTTCAGCAATGCCGGTCAGTTCGGCAAATTCATGAGGTTTGGTGTCGCGGCGCCTTAATTCGTCTGCGAGGAATTGCACAAGCTCTGCAGCACTTTCACTGGCCATTTGCGGTCATCCTTTCCGGTCACCGGCACGACGGTTTCGCGTCGTTGTGGTGCGGGTTTGCTTTGCCTGCATGCGCGCTCGCCAGTGCGAAGTCGGGCAAGGCGATGTCGGAACGGACGGGTGTGATTCCGCCGGCCGAATGTATCGCTCAACCTTTCCACGAGTGAAAAGCGGCGTTTTCGCGGCAACCGCTGATTATGTTTGTCCGGTGAGTAAAATATAATTAACTTGGTGACTCGCCTTGTGGGCGAATGAGCCAGGGAGGTTTCATGCCGTAGACAAAATAAAACCCGCCTCGGAGAGACGGGTTCAGTGACACACGGAGATGTGCGCAAAAGTCTTATAGCCACTGATTTTTTCGCACATTGATGAGGCCGGTGCAAGTTAATTCTTGCCACGAATACGTGCGTCCTGCGTCCTGGATTTCTCTCCGCTGACCACAACGAGGAGAGAAAATGCTTGTTGCATCACCAGCGGCCTACGGGCCGAACCTATTGTCGCGCCTACTCGCCGCGCGCACCCTCCAGCAGATTGACGACTGCGCGAAATCCGCCTGGATACTGAATGGGGAGGGGCTCGTAGACGACCGCGAGATGGCATATCTAGCCCCGGTCATCGAGCATCAGCGGAAAGCGATCCGCGCGCAACCTTGGCGTCTGGGCGATCCGATTGGTCATCTAAGACCGACGACGGCCAAGCCGGTTCACCGACGCCCGTCAATTCCCGCAGACAGGCGAGCTGCATCCTGGGTGCGCCGCCGCTCGCTCGCCAAAAACTGCATCATCCCGACTTGCATCGCCGGAAGGTTGACAATCAGCAAGCTTGCCGTGCTTTCGGTCATTGCCCGAGCGGTGATGGACCGTGGAAGATCGAATATGTCTCTCCCTGAGATCGCCGCGCGCGCCGGCGTCGGATGCACAACAGCGCGGTATGCCATTCGGGATGCCTTGCGAATGGGGCTAATCAGCGTGTCCGAGAACCGGATCAACGGATTTTGGAGCCGTCCCAACACGATCAGGATCGTTTGCGGGCGTTGGCTTCGATGGCTGAAGGAGCGCATAGGGTTTTCGCCTCGCAGAAAATCGGGCGACGGAACTGCAGTAGACTACTTCGGCACCCCCCTCAGAAATGTGATCCCCACGATTGAAATTATATCATTCTCGCTGCGAGGCGCGGTTCATCATCGATGGGGAGCGCGTGCAAATGTGCCTTGCTGGCGCGGGGATATATGCCTTGGCAGGGGAGTGAAGGCTTTGGAATAGCAATGCGTTGGTTTCACCGAGCGTCTGGTCATCGAACTGCCGTCTAGTGGAAGTTGCGCGCCTTCACCTTCAAAGTGTCGATATGGAGGTCAGGTGTGAACATATCGCGCGGGCGCACGGCATGCGCTTGCCGGACGCGCGGGTCCGGTCCACCGCCATGCGTGAATTCATCGCCGCGGCCAGAAGGAAGCCGGAAAGTGGCGTCGCGCTCGGACAGGCTCGACAGATCGACGGAGAGATCGAACACCTGCTGGGCGATGAGATGCACGACCTCGCCTTCGCGCTGAATTCGGCCGTTGATCGCCATCATCGACGACCCAAGTACGACACGCCGCCGGCGTTCGAAGAGTTTCGGCCAGACGACGACGTTCGCAGGTCCGGTCTCATCCTCGATGGTGATGAACATCACCCCCTTCGCACTGCCCGGCATTTGCCGGACGAGAACGAGGCCGGCGGCCATCAGCCAACGACCGTCACGTGCGGACATCGCCTCCTGGCAGGTGACGATGCTGCGCTTCGCGAGATCCCGGCGGAGGAAAGAAACGGGATGCTCGCGCAGGGTCAGCCCCGTGTGGCTGTAATCCTCGACGACATTGTGTCCTTCCGACATCTGCCGCAGTTCGACATCCGGCTCCTGTTGCTCGGCAACGGCGCGCGCCTCGCGTTCGGCCGCGGCGGCAAACAGCGGGAGAGGTTCGTCACGCAGCGCCTTGATCGCCCAGAGCGCGTCACGCCGCTCAAGCTGAAGGGAAGGCAGAAAGGCATCGGCTTCGGCCAGTTCCACAAGCGAAGCCGCCGGTACGCCGGAGCGGCGCCACATATCGTCGACACTCTCGAACGGCTGATCGGCGCGGGCTGCGACGATCGTTGCCGCATCGGCGGTCGCAAGTCCCCGCACCATGCGCATGCCGAGACGGACAGCATGGCGCTCGCCATCATCGACTGATTCCAAGGTGCAGTCCCAGCGCGAATGGTTGACGCAGACCGGTCGAACCTCGACACCATGCCGGCGACAATCACCAACGATCTGGGCGGGTGCGTAAAACCCCATAGGCTGGGAATTCAATAGGGCCGCGCAGAAGGCATCCGGATAGTGGCATTTCACGAAGCTGCTGGCATAGGCGATCAACGCAAACGACGCCGCGTGCGATTCCGGGAAACCGTAGGAGCCAAAGCCTTCGAGCTGGCTGAACGTCCGCTCGGCGAATTCGGCGGAATAGCCGTTGGCGACCATCCCGTTGACGAGTTTGTCCTTGAATCGGCTGACCCCGCCAGTGAATTTGAAGGTGGCCATGCTCTTTCTCAACTGATCTGCCTCACCGCCGGTAAAGCCAGCGCAGACCATCGCGACCCGCATCGCCGACTCCTGAAACAGCGGCACGCCAAGGGTCTTGCTCAACACCGCCTCCAGCTCGGGCGTCGGGTATTCCGGCTGCTCTTTGCCTTCGCGCCTGCGCAAGTAGGGATGCACCATGTCACCCTGAATCGGCCCGGGTCGGACAATCGCCACCTGAATGACCAGATCGTAAAATGTCCGCGGCTTCATGCGCGGCAACATAGACATCTGCGCGCGGCTCTCGATCTGAAACGTGCCGAGCGTGTCGGCCCGCCGGATCATCTCGTAGGTCTTCGCATCCTCCGGCTCGATCTTCGCGAGATCGAGATCGCGGCCCTTGTGCTCGCGGATCAAGTCGAAGGCCTTGCTCATGCAGGTCAGCATGCCGAGCGCCAGCACATCGACCTTCATCATTTTCAACGCCTCGACGTCATCCTTATCCCATTCGATAATGCGTCGGTCTTGCATGGCCGCGGGCTCGATCGGTACGAGGTCATCCAGCCGATCATGCGTCAACACGAAGCCGCCGGGGTGCTGACCGAGGTGTCGCGGCGCGCCCATAAGCTGCTGCGCGAGCTTCAGCGTCAGGACCAGACGCCGATCGTCGGGGTTGAGATTGAGTTCGCGAACGTTGCGATCGCTGACCTCTTCCGACCAGGACCACATCCCCGACGAGAGCGCCTTGATCACGTCCTCCGGCAGACCCAGCGCCTTGCCCACATCCCGGATGGCGCCCTTGGCGCGATATCGAGTCACGGTCGCGCAGAGCGCCGCCTTGTCATGCCCATAGGTTTTGTAGATCCATTGGATGACTTCTTCGCGCCGGGCATGTTCAAAATCGACATCGATGTCCGGTGGCTCATCGCGCTCGCGGCTGACGAAGCGCTCGAACAGCAGGTCATTGGTTTCCGGGTCGATCGAGGTGATGCCGAGAATATAGCAGACCGCGGAATTGGCGGCCGAGCCGCGCCCCTGGCAGAGAATACCTTGCGAGCGGGCATAGCGGACGATGGAAAACACCGTGAGAAAATAGGGCGCATATTGCATCGCCTTTATCAAATCGAGTTCGTGCCGGACGATCTGCAGCGTCTTCGGCGGTAGGCCCTCCGGGTATCGGTCCGGCACGCTCTCCCAAACGTAATGCTCCAGCGAGGCCTGCGCATCCTTGCCGGGAACGATCGCTTCCTCGGGATACTGGTAGGTCAGCTCCTCCAGCGAGAACCGGCAACGCGCAACGATCTCCATTGTGCGCGCCAACGCTTCCCGATAGCGAGGAAAGAGCCGTTCCATCTCTTCCGGGGGTTTCAAGTAGCGGTCCGCATGGCGTTCTCGCGAAAAGCCGACATCATCGATGGTGGTGTGCGTCCTGATGCAGCTCACGACATCCTGCAGCTGGCGGCGGTCCGGATCGTGAAACAACACGTCGTTCGTGACCACCGGGCGCACATTGAAGCGGATGGCGAGGTTCGACAGATTGTGCAGCCGCAGCTGGTCGCGCGGCCGCCGGCGGAGCGTGAGTGCCATATAGGCCCGGTCGCCAAAAATGTCCGCCATCTTGCGCAACTGCACGGCGCAAGTCTCGTCCGGCAGGTCCGGGACGAGCACGCCGATCAATCCCTCCGCATACTGGGTCACATCATCGAGATGGAGGATACAGGACGCCTTGCCGCCTCGGCTCTTGCCAAGCGTGAGGAGGCGGGTCAGTCGCGAATAGGCGGCGCGGTCGGTCGGATAGACGAGGATCGACATCCCGTTCTGAAGATCGAGGCGACAGCCGACCACCAGACGGAGTCCCGTTTCGCGCGATGCTTCCAGCGCCCGGACGATGCCGGCGAGCGAATTACGGTCGACCACGCCCAGCGCCGAGATGCCGAGCGCCTTGGCCGTCGCAAACAGTTCGGCGGCCGACGAGGCGCCGCGCAAAAACGAGAAATGCGTCGTGACCTGAAGCTCGGCGTAGCTCATACGAATATCCCGTGCATGAACCAGCGATGTGACCCGGTCGCCGGATCGACCCCGTCGCCGCTGCGGTAGATCCAAAGCCGCTCGCCGGCGTCATCTTCTACGACGAAATAGTCGCGCACGGCCGCATATTCGGCATCGCGTGTCCACCATTCGCCGAAGATCCGCTCAGGTCCGTCGGCACGCTTCACGCGCCGCCGCTTTCCCCGCCAGGTGATCGACACAGGAGGGTGGTCCGGCATGAGCGCAATCACCTCTATCAACTCCGGCCGAGGGAGCAGGCGAACCGGCCGAGGCCAGTGCTGGGTCCAGGTCGCGCCGGCTGCCGCCGCCGCCGGATCGATCCGGCGCACGCTGCGTTCCGGAACGTCGCTGGCAACCGGCGTCACACGATAGACCTTTTGGCCACGGTTCATGAAAACGTCGATCAGCGGCACGACGTCCGTCACCTGATCTTCGACCAGCGAGGACGCCCTTTGAAGCTCTTCCAACGGCTCGCTCATGACCGCGACCAGCGTCAGCCGCTCGATGCCGAAACCCGGCTCGATTTTCTCGGTGCGATCGCGGAACAGCTTGGTGAGCCAGGCAATATCGCGCGATGGTTTGGCCGTGCCGGCGCGAATGGCTTGCCGCGTGCCATCGACCTTTTCAATAAGGAGGTCGGTGCGCCGGACGCCATGTCCACGACGCTGCAGTTCGCTGACGAGGTTCGTCACGAGACCGGCCACATACCGGTTGATCGTCTCGGCCGCGCCGATCGGCTCGGCAAAAGCCTTGGTGACCTCGACGATATCAGGGGTGCGGATCGGATCGATGGGCTCGGCCATCCGCCCATACATCTGATCGAGCCGGCGCCCGACCTCTGGTCCGAAGCGAAGGGCGAGGGGAGCGCGCGCTGTCGCCGACAACTGGCCGATGGTCTGAAATCCAAGCGTTCTGAGATCGGCAACGACCTGGTCGGGGAGGCGCAGCAGGGAAATCGGCAGACGATCGACAGCGCGCGCCGTTTCGCCCGCCGGCACGATGACGGTTTCGCGCGCAATCGCGCGGGCGCAGGCGTGCGCCGCGCCCCAGGTGTCGGCGATGGCGAAGCGGGCGGTGAGGGATTTGGCGCGAAACCGGTTCGCGGTCGCGGTCAGCATGATCTGCTCGCCACCCTGCAGGTGGTCGGCGCCCTCCGTATCCATGACGATCCCGTCGGGGAGATCCATGGCGACAACAGGCGAATATTGTGTCAGCGCCCAAAGCGTGATGCGCTCCAGCGCCGCGGCGTCGGCCGCCGGATCGGCGTCGACGAGCATCAGGTTGCGGAAGAGCGCCTGGGCTTTTGCCGCCGGCATGCCGACCTTCACACCAACCTTCCGTGCCGCTGCATCTGCGGCCGCGACCCAGCGCCGGGAACCGCTCCGTGCGATGACGGCGATCGGCTGCTCA
>NZ_LR701549.1:0-17825 GCF_902498795.1 Hoeflea sp. EC-HK425 | reverse complement strand
CCGTTTTCTGAAGCTGCCTTGGATGTTCACTCGAGAACGCCCGAACTGAAGGCCCACAAGGCAAGCAAATTTAGATTGCGCGACCCATTTCATGAGGCGGAAACGCAGGTCAGTTCCATAATAGAACTTACGCGACTAAGTAATTGATTTTATTAACTAATATTCATGAAGTCGCCTGCTGGACGTCACGCATGGATTAAACGGTGCGCAACGCTCCCCAATTTGGGATGACCGTCACAGAACTCATACGCAATTCTCAAAACAGCGTTGCCGTCGTCGATATGTCGACGGTCATCAGCCTCTAGGCCGCGCTTCCATCCATGGAAGAAGTTGTTTCGAATGCGCGCAAGCGCATTGAAAACTGCCGATGCGTCGCCGCATTCTGGAGGTTCTGCTTCGAAACGGAGGCCAAAGCCTGCCTCATTGATGATCACCTGCGGCGGATCATTGATGAGTCGTCGGGCAACTAGATCCTCTTTTATCCGCTTGTAAAATTGGCCGCCGAATGTCTGGCCAACGATATCCCAGTTGATACCGACGCGAGGCGGCTTGAGCGTGTATGTCGTGCCCTCCTGCCCGAATGCCCATTCCAAACGAGAAAAAGTGGCAAAGAACCGGGTCGGAGCTTGGTCCATTTCCGCTTCGAGAGTTTCAACCACGATGTCCCAACTCGTCTGCGCCATCAGCGTTCTCGGTCCAATCGCCTCAAAGCAACGGTCGCAGAAAGGCGACGAACGCATCGGTATTGCCTGAGGCTATTGATTCCATCGGAACCGAGAGCAACGTCGCATGGTCTTTCGCAAGCTCAAGGCAGAGATCCTGGTAGTTCGACAACGTTTCTTCGTTCCGTTGTGGTCGCCCACGGGTTGAGTCGGCATTGCGCCTACTGATAATGGCGGCTGGAGTGTCAACAACGACCGCGATACCAGCCGGTCGCAGCCCAGAAATTACCTCGAAAGGAATCCTTACCAGGCCGTCATTGGTATCGACGACATTATGTCCGTCGAATAGGATCGATGTGCTGTCTTGCGCCTCATAGATGCGAAACCCGGCGAGCAAGAGTTCCTGATTGTCGACCACGCGGTCTGTCCGCAGCTCGTCAGCCGAAACGATTTGCGACGTCAAGCGTTCTTTCTCGGCGCGGATCAGTTCGCTGCCACTCACGTGACGCAGTCCTAAGGATGCGGCAGCTTGGCGGCAAAGCCAGGATTTGCCCACGCCCGAGACGCCGAATACGAGTATTGTTTTCATTGCCCACCCCACGATAGTTATCCGTATCAGCTTTCTGGGGACGGCTTCAAGCAAGGCTTGGGGACTATCAACGGCTGAGTTATACCGGATCACGACGGTAGGTTCCGGAAGGAGAGACAACATTGAAGGTGGCATTCCATCGCGCGAAGCCGATCAATCAAGGAAGTCTTGTCCCATCGGACCTTAAGGCGCACCTGAGCTGCCAGTTTCCGGATCTTGATGCTGTCGAGCGACATCGGTTTGTGATGGTTGCTGACCTGGCAGAGCTGATCTTTTCATCAAAAAAGTCGTCGACGATTCGCTTTTCAAAAGGCGCTGTCGAATACCCTTCAGCACAGGAGTTGCCGCTATTCGTGGTCGGCGATCATCGCGAAAAAGCGGCGCCAACCTGCATCGGTGCGCTCCAGATCGGCGCCGTTTGCTACAAGACCCTTGCCGAACTGAATGAGACAGACGCGCACAAGGATGGTTTTGCTTCCAAGGCGGACCTCGTCGACGCGCTGAAAATGTTCTACGGTGACATTCAGTCTAGCGACGTCCTGTCCGTCTTCGAGTTTACGCTCAGCAATCGACGGAGGTCCGCTTCGGCCACCCTCGCACACGAGCATTCGCCAGCTGCCTGAGCTGCCGGCTCCTTGCCTTAAAAGACAAAGCCAAGATTGAGCATCGGCTTCAGTCGGCGATAGTCTTGTTCAGAAATCCGTGTGATCGATTGTGGCCAGCTGCTGAGGACGTTATTCGACGTCAGAACACCCAGCGGAAGCGGCGGTACGATGTGGCCGATCAGCAGGAAATCAATCACCTTAAGCGGCGAAGAGCCGCTTACCCAGGATGTCAATTGCGCATCTGAAAACACGGATCGCTTTGCGGTCCAACGTCTCACCTCATCGACGTCCTGAGTGTGACGTACATTTTCCACGATACCGATCGAGGTCATCGATTGAGAGCGGGGGGATCCAGGCTTCTTCGTTTGATAGAAGAATATCACGTCGCCAGCGCCGATCGTGTTGTTACGAGAATGACAGATATAGACTTTGCGGATTGTGTTTCCCGGGATGGCGCCATGGGTCGTCGCCACGTTCTGCGGGAGCATTTCCACTTCCGGGAATAGCTTCGCATGATACGCTGGCCGGATCGGAATAACGAATTTGTTAGCCTTGGGACCGTCATAGAAGCGTGGATAGTTTTTACGCGCCATGCCAATCGCGGTTTCGCCAGCCCCAAGGCCGACCTTACCTTTTCCTACGACTTTCTCGAATACACCGTCGCCATCGCTGTCTGCCTGAACCCCTGTCTGCTCGAAACCGTATTCTTCAAGAAGACGGATCAGCGAGACCTGCTTTGCCTTGGCCGTGAGGTAGGTGACGTCGTAGCCGTTGCGCTGCGCATGCCAGAAAATCTGCTTGAGCAATTGCTCGCCGAGCTTTTGTCCCCTGTGATCCTCCGAGACTTTGAACGTACAAATTTTAAGGATCTTCTCGCCGGGTTTGGTGATCTCGGCCTCGGCGCGTGTCTCATTTTTACGAATGACGACCGCCGCGAGCACACCGCCGTCCTTTATGATCCAGCAATCACGGTGCTCATTGATGCACTTGGCCGTCCATTTGTCGAAATACGCGCCGTAATCACTGCGCAGGCCTTCGAAAATAGGATCTGTAAAATCAATCTCATGCGCTTTGACTTCTTCTACCGCTGGCAGAAAGACGATGTCTGGCTCGAAGCTCTGCTTCAACCAGGCCAAGGCGTCAGCAACGGTCATGACGCGATCGGCCAGATGGGCCTTCCGCGCTCGGCGATGCAGGCCGTCGTCTTCGGTGATCAGGAAATCCGCGGCCGTAATTGATACGGCGTGCAAAAGCTTCGCGTCGACAACGTCATTGGGTTTCGGAAGCTCGCCATAGCGAGCCTTCAAATCATCATCCGACGGAGACGCAATCTTTTTCAGCTGCGGGAATTTGTTAAGCTTGCTGAGCGTCGCTTTTTTTCGGGCTTCGTTGGTATCGCGATTGATGTCCTCAATCGAAGCTTCATGAACGAAAACCTGGATGCCGTTTTCATGGCATCTCCGCAGCAGATCGGCAAAATTCGCTTTGATTTCTCCGTCATCTTCAAGCTGGATGACGACGTTCGTATCGATGAGAAACTTCATCTTAGTGGCCGTAAATGATCTTGCGGAAAGCGTCGTCTGCGTAAGTGAACGACTGCGGCGGGGTGAATTTCAGCTTTGCCTTTAGCTCGTCGAGCGGCACAGGGATGTCAAGTTTGACCGGATCGCGCAGAACAAGAACATATCCCTCGCCGAGATCCCCGTAATATTCATCGAACGCCGGCTTATCGATATAGGCGACCTCATGATATTGCCGCCAGATTTCGGGGACCGGCAATCTCCTCACTTCCTCGATCGTGGCATATCCCAGCACCGCTTGAAGTGGCACCGTCGCGTAGATGAACAGCTTGGCATCGGTGGCGGTCCCATACGGGAAACGCCGCCGCAGTTCGACCTTTTTTAGTCCATCCACGATGCGGGTCGCATATTCAGGCTTGATGCTGAGGACGAAGTCCTGCTTGAAAAGATCCAGATTTGTCATACTACAATCGAACTTAGAATCACGCCGAGATGCAGCGTTATTTTCTCATACTACCGCGAATTGCCTGGGTCCATACTGTCGGAAACAAGTATTTCCATGGTGAGACAGGACACGTGGCAGGGTAGTCGCGACGAGAAACTTCAACGAGCCCGATGCGTCTTCTTGGTCGTTGAGGCCTTAAACGTCTAGGCGACGCCGGCGCGAATGCCAGCCTCGATGCGAGCGCCAAAGCGAAGTTTGTAGCCGGGGAGGCAAGTGCAATCGCGAGCCCTCTCCTCACCGATCAAGGCGATCACCTCGTCAGTAGAGATCGCCGGAATACGCATGCGCCCGTCGCGTAGAGCAAGAAACAGCGCCTCGCGGGCGCCCTCGTCGCCCAGCGTGTCGAGCGTCACGGGATGCCGGAAAAGCTCCAGCGACCAGCCTGGCTTTCGTCCCGGAAGGAGCGTGGTCGCGCGCCCTCGTCCCCGTTTCTCGTCGATGATGGGCAAGCAGCCTCTCGCTGCCGCGACAGCGAGAGTGGCAGCCTCACCATCGTCCAACTCAGGAGCAGATGAAGTCAGCTCGAAAAAAATCTCGAACTCGCTGTCCGTTAACTCGGTCACGCTCACACCCTGTGAGGCAACCAGCGTTTTCAGAAAACTGTGTTCTCCGTTGCGACGGCTCGTTTCGTGCTCGAGTTCACCCGCCACGATCTGCGTCACGATAATATCGTTTGGAATTGCCGCAAGGATTTGCTCGCCGTATCCGCACGCGTGAAGATTGATCAACACGCTGGTATCGAGCACAAGAGCCTCTTTGACGTCACTCAGCGAGCTTGAGCAGGTCATCCGTGTCTCTATCCTCAAGCTCGATCTGGTCGACGATTTCGCGAAATTCTACCCGGCTGACTTTCAAGAGTTCAGCAAGTTGGCCCTCGGACATCAACTCCCGCTTCCATGCCGCATGGGCCATAAGGCTCATGCGTTGGGATACCAGCCGGTCCGCATCGGCCTTTCCAGAATCCTGCCGTTCTGGCGAATGGCCGAAAACGTCCCGGACGTGGTCTTCAGTAATTCCGCCATTGTTTTCGAACCAGGCCCAGGTGCCCTTTTTGACCAGCCCCAACTCTTCAAGCCTCAAGACACACGCTTGCCGCGAAATATTGTATCTCTCTGCAAGAAGAATGATAAGTCGCCGCGTCGTTTTCCCGGTGATTTCCTTCAGTTCAAGAAAACTCCGCGTGAAACTTTCCGCCGGGGCAACAAAAGCTCTGCCGAAGGCATTCGCGTATCTTTCGTCGCGCGACAAAAATCTCTCATCGACTTCCAGAATTTCTGGCATTTGCCTGGTGCCGTAGAAGTGGCCGGTTTCATGCGCCGCCGTCTGGATGCGCCTTGGAAGCGGGTGATTTGCATTTAAAAGTATGCAGGCACCAACGTTCTCGTCATAGGTGAACAGACCAGCGATCCGAGATCGTGATGACAGGCGCCGTTGATAAAGCCTGATGCCCAGACCATGCTCGATAATCGAGAAGATATCGCTGATCGGTCCCTGCCCCAGCCCGAGCCATTCTCGCAATTCGGCGGCATGCGCCTCGCCAAGGACGGCAACATCGCCTTCGTTGATGCCGCGTTCAGGAGGGTAGTTACGCCGCCGCTGAATTCCGAGGACATTTTCGAGTTCGACATCCGCTTTGATCAGATCGTTAAGGAGGCGCACAGCCTCAAGCGTATGTTCGTCTTCGGTCTCGCGTAGCTTCCTGAAACGCGGTACTAGATCGGTATGAACCGCCTCGCGACGAAGCAGACCGTTCACCGAGACCCTGTAGTGGCGCGCGAGCAGCTGGATTTCCTGTATCCGAACCCGGCGGACGCCCTGCTCAATCGATACCAAAGTGGGTCTGGATACGCCAATGACCTGTGCGGCGTCGTCTTGCCGAACGCGGGCGTTCTCGCGAGCGATCCGAAGCCGTCTGCCAATTTCCTGGGCGCTGAGCTCATTCAAAGCGGCCATAGCGCCCTCCCTCCATCCAACCTCTCAGAAAGCTCTGTTCTCCCTGCGCGGATAAGAAAGTCCGCCATTCCTGTGCATGCGTCATCAACATCATTTTCAGTTTCTGCAGCGTATCATCATAACTCTGCGCAGTTGCTGCACCGATCTGCGAAGCGTGTATTCGAAGCGCCGTATCGGGCAAAGTAGCGAGATCAGCAAGGTGCTGCAGATGTCGAGCCCCGACGCTCCCATATTCAATCATAATGTCGCGGTCGGCCTTACCTCTTATGCGCGAGAGGGCCACTTCCAGGTCACCCGTCGTGAGATTTGATACGACGTAGGTCTCGGGCGGTTCGACGACGCCCGCCGCAAACATGCTCTGTCTGCGAAGTAGGCATGCAGCGCACAAACCGCACTGTCTGCGTTTTTTGCCGTCATTCACGACGCGGCGCGACTGCCAGCACGATTTGGTATTGGCGAGATGCTTCTGTTCCTTCCCGGGCAATGCAAGGTAGGCGGAAAGCGTCTGACCCTTCGTTGACCACAGCCGGGGCTGTTCATAGCACAGGCTTACGTCAAAGATTGCGCGGACGAACTTTTCCATCTTGCGAAAGAAGCTCGGGAAATTACGATAGTCTACATAGATGTTGTGCAGCGGTACCAGCGCTGGTCCAAAGGCCCCCTGCCCGCTTTCCGGTACGACGATGCGGGTTATTCCGGAAAGATGTGCGGCAATTGCCGTCATTGCGGCGAACTGGAAGCCGCGCGACCTGAAGCTGCTTTCTTTTGCCTTGAACCCGGTGACCTTGAAAGGAATCTGAGTGAAGAAGCTGTCGCCTTCGCGACGGCGTTGACGCTTGCCGGCCACTCGAATGCATAGAGCTTCGTCCTTACTTCCGCTCAAGGCCGACACTGCACGTGAATCCAACCCCTCGCTGTAAGCGACCGCGAACTTTTTTTTGTGGTCGAAAATCAAAGGCAACTGCCTTGACCCAATCGGCGTCGGGTTGTTCGCTCGAACGAAGGAGAAATGCCAGCTATCTCCGGTCAGGTGTTTCATGAGACTTCGAAGGCTCTGAGAGACAGCTGGCCGGAGCCACGTCTCCACGTCAATAGCCGGAATGGTGACATGAAGATCGCGGTGCCAACCGGCGGGTCTTTTCCATCGGCGGTCTGCGAGCTCGATGGCAGCGCAGAGGACCATCAGGTCGTAGTGCTTCGACGAAAAGCCCTTGACGTTGAAGCTGTCCAAAACTTCAGGCTTAAACCGAATATGCTCATCGATAATTGCGATTTCGCCGCCGGTTCCTGCGCCTTGGCCTTTCTCGACGACGACAAGATGTTTGTCACGGGTCATCGGCTCATCGTCGTCACGGCGCATCGTCAGGGCCCTCGTCCACATTGCTTCGTGCTATCGGCTTGAACGCGTTTTTGTTCGACTGAGCGAGCGCGTTGCAAAGCTGCTCGGCGTCTATCGACGCGAAAGTCTCGCCATTTCGCTTCATGCCTTTGTTGTAGTCGGAGTGGCTCATATCACCGACCGCCTTCGCTCGAATGCATTCCTCATCCATGCGGTTCTTAGTCGAATCGATCCAATCGATCACAGTGCTCGCGAGCGCCGCGCTCAAGGCATCGCGCTCCGTTTGGCCCTCACGAAGGTTACAAAGCATGTTGGCCATCAGAGGCTCGGCGAGACACGAGCTTTTGTGATTATCGAAGATTGCTTCGGTCGCCGCTAAACAATCGAGATCGAGCTGATCCCGCGAAGCCTTTTCGGTGAGCTCCGAAAATAGGCCGTGGAAGGCGCTCATATCGACGCCCAGCAGCATGCTGTGGCATGCCCGCTTCACACGGTCATCGTTGGAAACGGCATCGCTGACGAGATCTTGCCCGTACCTCTTCCAGCTGCTCGACAATGGTGCATTTCTAAACGGACCGTCAGTCATCGTTGCCCCCTTATGTTCGGAAAGGTAGGGGTGAAATCTGACAAAGTCAAGAATTAGGGAGAAATTTCTGACAATATGAATTTACGCGACGGGTAGCTCGCTCTGGCAAGTCTTCCCTGCTTCTCCGATCCGATCGACGATGACATCAGCCTGCTGATCGAGACGATCCATGCGTTTACAATCTTCTGGAAATCATGGCGGTGGACGGGATCGACACGTTCCTAGTGGCCTCCGGCGATCTGGCACTCACCTTCGGTGCAAGTCCGGTCACCTACGAATTGCAGAAGAGAATCACGCCTGAGATCGTTCAAGCGAAAATTCACCTCGCGATCGCAACTCATAGCCTGCTGCCGGTTTTTCGGACACCAGGTTAAGCTAACATACCTTTCTCCTCGAACTCGACGGGGCTCATATAGCCCAATGTCGAGTGCCGTCGCGGAGGATTGTAGAAGCGCTCGATGTAATCGAACACGTCGGCCCTGGCGTCATCCCTCGTCCTGTAGAGCTGCGGGCTGTTGCGCTGCTACAAGTTATTTGACAGGTGAACAAATCAAGGGTCGAAGCTCCTGCACAATCACGCCGGCTTTGGGTGAAAGCATCGCACCAATCCAGTTGTCGGAAAATGTCCCCGCCGGGTCGGCAGGGGAAAGCCAGATCACCTCGTTTGTATCGAGTTCGATTTTCACCTCACTGCCGATCGGACTGCCGGCGACAGTCTGGACGTAGTGGCGCTTGATCGGATGGGGCTTTCCCTCGGCGTCAATCAGTAGATTCTCGCGATATGCCATTTCGATCTTGCCGCCCTCCCCGCTCGACTCGCAATCGGTTGCCCGTTCGCATCGGATGACCGAGGAATAAGTGCAGGACCAGGTGAAGCCGCTACGCCACATCGGATTGTCCGCAGCCCATGCGGTAGGTGCCATCAGCACCAGCACCGAGATCAGTCGATACTTCAAGATTCGCCATCCCTCAATTGGCTCGAACGTCAGGTTCGGCCGTGAACATGCAGGGGTGACGATAAAATATAATTTACGTTATGCGCAACGAAATCGTCGCGACTTCCGAATTGGACGTAGCCACAAGACTCAACTGTCGTCCGATTTCATACCAAGCATCAGGTCTTGCATAGGCACCTTCAGATTGGTGCTGATCCGCGTGATGACCTGAAGGGACGGATTCGCCGTGGCGTCGAGAATCCTAAAATAATAAGGCGTGGTGATCTCGCAAAGCTTCACCAGCTCCTTTTTCGTCAGGCCGCGCTTCTCCCGCTCACGCTCCATGACGATCGCCATGTTTCGCAGGATCATCGTCCCAAGGTCTGTATCGGCCTTCTTGCGTTTGCTCGGTGCCATAGGATAAACTATAGTTTACTCGTTCGTGTTTTTGATGAGAGAGTTGCCTATGTCAGCCAAAGCCTCGCCTGCCAACGTTATCGCCGGGATCCTCCTGGCGGTCGCCATGCTGCCCACGCCCGCTACAGCGAGCGAATGGGGCTGCGAGGTTCTGTTGTGTGCTTCGTCTTCCAACCCGTCCTGGAGGGGTGTACCGGCTTGCCATCCGCCGATGAACCGGCTGATGTCCGCGATGAAGAAACCGGGCTTCGACTGGCCCACCTGCCCGGAAGGAGGAACGGGAGAGCCGGGCTATCAGAGATATGCGGAGTGCCCGGAGGGCTATCAGGTCGGGAGCAGCAGGGACCGCAACGGCTTCGCCAGGGAAGGCGATCTGTGCGTCAAGACAGTCAACGTTTGCCAGGGCAATACGCACGGTCTCTATAACTCTGATCGGCAGCGGAGCTGCATACAAACGGTCTCCATGTCTCGACCGCTCAGGTCAGAGCCTTATTTCTTCGACATCAAGAATGACACCTCTGGCCAAACCGAGCGGCATTGGTTCGAGTTGCACAAATAACCGGATTTCAGCGGTTAAGGAAGGTTTAAATCCATGCGGACTGTCAACCGTCACACCCTGCTCGGCCACGTCGGAAACATTATAAAGCTCAAGAATGTGCTAAAGGTGAACATCGCCACCAATCGCGACTGGCAGGCCGACGGCGATCGAAAAACCGCCACCGATTGGGCGCAGGTGACGATCCTCGACAGGAAGCAGGCCGAGTGGATCGAAGAAAATGTCGGGCCGGGCGATCTCGTCTATGTCGAGTCCCGGATCTCGAATTCCAGCTACGAGCGCGACGGGGAGCTGGTTTACACCACCGACGTCATCGCGCAGCTCTTTAATCTCCTCTCGAAGAAACCATCCTGACAAAAGGCCATTGGCCACCGCCCGTTCCGGTCGGCCGCGCTCTATGCGAAGCACGGAGCCAGCCTTTAGCCGTCTCCGCCGATCCCGGTGACGATCGCTTGTCCAGTCGGTGGCTATGCCCCCGGCACTGAGGCCCGTCGCCGGGCCGCATTTCTGTTTCCGCCCCATGACAGCGCTGGCCGTTCGGATCAAGGGGCAGGCGCGGCACAGCCGCTTGTCGCGCCGGCAAAAAAACGGCTTTCCGCCTGCGGCCGAACCTTCCGTTTTTTCCCCGTCACGACCCCTTGACCCGACCGGCCGTCGCCGCAGGGCGGGCTTTCGCCCTCCCCGCTCCGTCCGGGGGAATGTCAGAGGCCATTCCCCCGGAAAGACCGGGGAGGCTTCGCCCAAGGGGGCTTCCCCTTCGGGAAACGGGGAAAAACAGGAGACAGACAATGAGCATCTACACCGAGACCGCCCGTTTCGACACCGGCCGCGCCTTGACCGAAACCGAAATGCGCCGCATCGCGCCGTCGATCTTTGCCGTGACCGCCCATGAGAGCCGGTCCGAGCGTTTCAAACCCATCCCGACCATCGAGGTGTTGCGCGGCCTCATGAACGAGGGATTCATGCCGGTCGGCGCCAAGCAGTCCCGCAGCCGCACCGAAGGCAAGGCCGATTTCACCAAGCACCTTATTCGAATGCGCCGTGTCGATGACGGCAAGGTCTATAATGTCGGCGATACCGTCTGCGAAATCCTCCTGAAAAACGCCAATGACGGAACCAGCGCCTACGAACTGATGGCCGGGCTTTTCCGGGTGCGGTGCCTCAATTCCCTCGTGACGCAGACCGGCACCATAGACGCCATCAAGGTCCGCCATTCCGGGGACGTGCAGCTCAAGGTCATCGAGGGAACCTATCGCGTTCTCGGCGAGGCCGAACGCACCCTTGCCGCTCCGCAGGATTGGTCGACCATGCGCATGACCCCAGAGGAGGCGAGAATTCTGGCAGATGCCGCCCATGTTCTCCGCTTCGGAGACAATGAAGGCGAGACGACCACGCCGATCAAGCCGGAGCAGTTGCTTGTCCCGCGCCGTCACGACGACCGCGCCAACGATCTGTGGACGACGTGGAACGTGGTGCAGGAAAACGCGATCAAGGGTGGTTTGCGCGGCGTCGGCCGCGACGATCTCGGCAGGCCGCGCCGTGCAACCTCCCGTGCCGTCAACGGCATCGATCAGGATATCAAGCTCAACAAGGCCCTGTGGCTGCTCGGAGAAAGGATGGCCGCGCTGAAGGCGTAAGCATCGCATCTATTGTTGCTGAAGGGACGCCTGGCCGTAAGGTCGGGCGTCCCTTTGCATTTGCGAAACCGCGAGTTCGGTCAGATCCGGTGGCCGTGTGCCTGCCCCTCGCCGCATCGAGCGGCGCGGGGCAGGACGAAGGGCGCCCCAAAGCCCCGCCCCTCGAACTCCCTTCCCGCCCATAGCTATTAGGATTTCGAGGACAAACCGTCCCGATCGCCCACCTTGTCGAGCTGGCCGCGAATATAGGCGTCGATGTAGTCGAAGACTTCCACCGCGCCAGCATCCGTCTCAATCAGGTCGATCGGCCGCCGACCGCCGAGATGGGCGTTTGCTTGGCGCGCCCATTTCAGAATTTCGCCATCGGTGCGCAGCACCGGGCGTGCCATATCCAGCATTGTTGCGAGATGGTGCGGCTTCGCATACCATGAATGCGGCTTTATGCTCGCACGGCGTCGGCCAGGGACGACATCCGGCAGTTGCGACGCGCGCAGTTCGTCCTCCGTGATATGCCGCCGGACCCAATGGGCCAGCTTTGCCAGCGACACGTTGGCTTCCCGCTCGAGGTCGCCACCAGCGCCAACCTTGCGAGTCGGTATAACCAGGCCACGGACAATATTCGGGCAACGCGCCTCCAGCATTTCCAGGGCCGGCGCAAGGTCCGTATCGTTGGTGACGAGCACCACCTGGTCGATCTCTCCGCTCAGGGCGTCATCATAAAGCTGGAGCGCCAGATTCACATCCGACTGCTTCTCCTCCAGCTTCCAGACCTGGATCTTGTCGCAATCGCGCGGCCACCGTTTCGGGTCGTCGGCTGGAACAATATGCTGGTTGGCCTTGTAGAGGGAATAGTGACCCATCACGAAAGATAGCCGGCCGCCGCAATGCGACGTCAGCGCATTGTGGTAGTGGGCCTGCGACGAGACCGAATCCTCGCCCTTGGAAGCACTCTCGATGATCTTGGCGGTGAAATACTTGATCGCGCAGTCCGGATGCAGGGCCATCGTTGCCGGATCGGCTTCCGGCGTCGTGCGATAGAGGATTGTCGGCAGAATTTGCGTCTCGAACAGGGCCAGGACGTCAAGCCATTTGAACGCGGTCTTGCGCAGGCAGCCGTAATAAAGATTGTAGCCGTCGATATAGACGCGTGTTCTTAACGCCGGCACTCCTGCCCCCAAGACATAAAAAAACCGGCTTGCGCCGGCTTTTTCCCCCAACCGCCCGGAGCCCATGTCTCTCAGGATGCTGGGTTAGTTGTTAGCTCTAAACATAGTGCCATGGGTCTCGCTCGTCAACCGGTTTTGACCGTCGCCCATGCGTTTGAACCAGCGATTTCGCCGTAATTTCTCGTAAAATAGGCATTCCACAGTCAATCTGCAAGCAATCAGCACCTGCCCTCGTCACGGTCGAGAGCCGGAGGATATCGTCTCGATGACCGCGTGGTCCTTGACGATGGCGGAAAATCCATCGTTCAGCAAAGCCATGATCGCAGCGGTCGTCATCGGAACGGTTTCGATCCTTTCCAGGCAGATCAGGCTATCGTCGGGATCGCGACCAGCCTGCAGATGAGCACGCAAGTCCAGCAACGCCTGTTTCGCCATGTCCCTGTCCTCGTAGAAATAGGGCGCCACGGAAGGGTCGTCCCAGCAATGTTCGCCAGGGCGCGATTTGCCGGCCACGGTATAGAAGATGAGGGTTGGCGCCGTCTCCATTGCATTTCTCCTTCAGCGATGAATCTCTGTCGGATCGGAACCTAGCTGCAGGATTGACGCCGGCAACTCGCAGAAATGCTAGTTGGGCCACCGCCCGTTCCGGTCGGCCGCGCTCTATGCGAAGCACGGAGCCAGCCTGTGGCCGTCTCCGCCGATCCCGGTAACGATCGCTTGTCCAAGTCGGTGGCTATGCCCCCGGCACTGAGGCCCGTTCCGGGCCGCGTTCCTGTTTCCGCCCCATGACAGCGCCGGCCGTTCGGATCAAGGGGCAGGCGCGGCAGAGCCGCTTGTCGCGCCGGCAAAAAAACGGCTTTCCGCCTGCGGCCGAACCTTCCGTTTTTTCCCCGTCACGACCCCTTGACCCGCCCGGCCCTCGCCGCAGGGCGGGCTTTCGCCCTCCCCGCTCCGTCCGGGGGAATGTCAGAGGCCATTCCCCCGGACGGAGCGGGGAGGCTTCGCCCGAAAGGGGCTTCCCTTCGGGAAACGCAAGCTCAGGAGACAGACCATGACCGAACTCGCAAACTTCATCCGTATCAACGAAGACAACACGATCAGCGGCAACATCGCCTCGATCTCTTACGACCTCGATATCACCGGCGAACCCTTCACCAGCACCAACGCGAAAGCGCCGGTCTACCGCCTTTTTGCAAAGTCCCCGCGTGGTCGGCGCATCGAAGTCGGCGGCATCTGGCAGAAGAAGAACCAGAGCGGTGGCGACTATCTCAGCCTTTCCGTCAACACCGGCCATGGGCGGCTCAATGCCAATCTTGGCCGCTTCCCCGGTCAGGACGACGAAGACCTGATGGCCGTCATTCCGTGGGACTGATGGCGCGACCGAAACACCTGATGACCGAGGGGGATCGTTCCCCTTCGGCGCACCGGGAAACCTTCGACGACGATTTCAAGGATATGATCATGGATGCCCCGAACATCGACACGCTGGGCGTTGCGCTGGTGGAGAAGGGCTTTGCGGCCAATCTCGCCTGTCTCGACATCAACAATTCCCTGTCCGTGCCGCACGGTTTCGACCTGCCTGCGCCGTGGAACCTGCCGTCGCGCATGTTCCGCTTTCCCGTCGAGGTTTGCCGCCCCGAAGGCGACCAGCCGCGTACCCTCGGCCTTCGCCATCCCCTCTTGGCCGATCATCCCTACGTTCGGCACGTCGAGGCACTGCTGGGTTTCGAGATCGCCCGCAACGGCGCGCCGAACCGTCATGGATATTCCACCGCGCCGACCGCCCGCTGGTGGCACGCCGTCGATCTGGTCATGGCGGGGAAGTGGCGCAAACTGCTGGAAACGCGAGAGTTCACCGAGCCGGATTGCATCATGCACGCCGTTGCCTTCGGATGCCGCTATTCTCACCACGAGGACAAAAAGGCGTCTGGCTACATCTCGATTGCCAACGCCCGGAAGGTCATGGACGCACTCGGTTCGAACGAACCCGGCGAGCGCAGCGCCACCATCCGCGCCTTTTCGGCCCCGAGCCTTTGCCGTCAGGAAAAGGGTGCGGAGCACTGGCCGATCAATACCGGCCGCCTGTCGGCCGAGGCGGAGGCATGGGGCATGATTATCGGCATCGAGGACGGCTGGTTTCGCCATGACCGCGCTGGTTTCCTCCAATGGTCCGAGCTGGGGCGCGAGCGTTATGCGGCGGGCGATAGCGCCTCATATGTGCAGGCAAGCGGTCAAGCCGCCTTCGCCTTCTAGGCATTGGTCAGAGCAGAGAGAGAAAACACCCATGAGCAAGCAAACACTTACCATCATCCAGACATTCCGCGCCGAGCGCCGGATCACCGTGGACGTCGATGCGGCGGATCACGAAACCGCCATCGAGGAATTCCAGAGTGGCAGCGCCGACGTTCCTGCTTTTGACGATCCGAGGTGGAAGACGGAGTGGAATTTGCAAAGCGGGGGCTACGAATGAGCCGCTATACGATCACTCTCCTGAAAGGTGAGAGAACGGACGACGAGGCTGTCATCGGCTTCGACCCACCGCTGCGCACCTTCTTCCTTCAGGGCTTCGAGGCCGACGATGATTTCGGCACGCCTGAAATCTGGCTCGGCACGCTCTTGGAGGAATTCCCGACCTTGGAAGGGATCATCGAGGCGGCACGCCGGCAGGGCTACGAGGTCCGCGGCCTTGAGCGCGCCGACATGATTGCGCTTCTGGCGGAGGCGGGTCATGACTATGAGCCATCCATTGCCGAGAAGCTTGGATTTATCCTGTAGTTTTCCCCCTGCCTCGCCCTCATCTCGGAGGGGCAGGACCGCTTTTGACCGTTGGCGCCCGCATCGAGCGGGCGCGCATCGGTTCGAGAGGAGCCCCAAAGCCCCTCCCCGCCCAAGCCTCGGAAATTAGCCATGCCTGGGTAGATGGGGGCGTTTCCGGATTCTGGTACAGGGGTAGCCGGAGTCGATTGCTCCTCTCGGCGGACCGCGCAGCTACATGAGTTTAAACGGATGGGCCGAATCTTAAAAATATAATCTTTTGATTCGAAGGCTTACGCTATCTGGTCTAGACCGATTTGCGGCGCCGAGCGCGCGCACCCCCTTGGCGAACCTCTGTGGTGTGATATTTTGCGCAGCAAGCAGCCCGGTTCTTTCACGTTTTCTTTTGGTGAAAGCACCAACACGATGCAGCCCCTCAACAAGCTCAATCTCGAAGTCGTCGGCATCAGCGTTGGTGCTGAGGGCTATTTCGCTGTCTCCGCCGTTCTATTGACCTTTCTTGTGGCAGCGGCGGGTTTTTTGGCGGGCCGTAAGCTTGGCTGGTGGTGATTGTTTTCCACTACCGGAAATCAAAGAGCAGCTTGTCCGCGCGCTTTTCTTTCTGCCTGTTTCCCGGTGATGATGCCCGTTTTCCAGCCGCAGCGCCGTGAGGACGGCGCGGCCGCGGCCGCAGCGAGCCGCAGGCGAGCGGAGCAGGCGGAGGAAACCCGCGCTCCCCAATAGCGCCGTAGGGTTTTCCGGAGCCTCGTGGGAAACGGGCGGTTTTCCATGATGGTGAATTTCTTCGGTGTCTTGGTGGGCCACTACCCGTTCCAGTTGGGTGCGCTCTATGCGAAGCACGGAGACAGACTTCTACCGTCTCCGCCGTTTGCCTGTCCCCTGCCGCATCGAGCGGCGCGGGACAGGGCGAGGGGTGCCCCGAAGCCCCACCCCTCGAACACCCCTGCCCGCCCAAGAAAAAGCGGATCGCTGCGAGCGGGCGCAGTCGGTCCCGGCTCGCCCTGCGGGCCGCTATGCTGAGCCTCCTGCGGCTGTGCTCCGTCCGCTCTCGCGCGACGAGAATTCCCGAAATCCCGCCCACGGGCGGCGCGATGCTGATTTCTCCGATGCTCTTCATCGTCAGAAGACAGCGCCTGCTCGTTTCACATCGCGGCGGCGCGTCCCGCGCGCTACGCGCCCCCTCCCCCGGCGCGGCGTCTCTGCGCTACGCCAGCCCGCCCACAAAGCCACTCAATTCGCACCTTGGAAAGCGTCTGACCGTAGAAGCCGCGTTCATGTAGCTTGCCATTGCCTCGATCTCGTCGTGATACAGTTGCGAGAGGTCCAGCTTTTGCGGCACGACACTTCGGTCGGGACAAATCTGCTTGACCTTGTGGCTCGACACTACGTTCTTGACGCCGGCGGCTTTGGTGTCCTTCGGACAGGCCATGACGGCTTTGCGGCCGGTTCTCGCAAACGGCACAACACCGACCGGGCGACCGCGCTCCCGCCTGTTGCTCCATCAAGACGAAAACCCAACGAAATCAAGATGAGCCGCTCGATATCGTGAAGTTTTCGCATAGTCGGCTCCGCCGGAAATATGGGGGAGCAAAGTCCACCGATGCACAGTGACGTGCATAGGAATAACTGCTCGGAATGAGTATATGTTCCTTATTTGTTCTCGTTCCGATTTGGAGTCAGTCCGTCTCGTACCGAGCATTGTGGATGGGAGGGGCCACCGCCCGTTCCGGTCGGCCGCGCACTATGCGAAGCACCGAGCCAGCCTGCGGCCGTCTCTGCCGATCCCGGTAACGATCGCTTGTCCAACGGGCGCTGCGCGCCCGCGGGGGAGGCCCGTTCCGGGCCGCGTTCCTGTTTCCGCCCCATGACAGCGCCGGCCGTTCGAATCAAGGGGCAGGCGCGGCAGAGCCGCTTGTCGCACCGGTAAAAAAACGGCTTTCACCGCTGCGCGCCGAACCTTCCGTTTTTTCCCCGTCACGACCCCTTGACCCGAACAACCGCCGCCGTGGGGCGGGCTGCGCCCTCCCCCCTCTGTCCGGGGGAATGTCAGAGGCCATTCCCCCGGACAGACCGGGGAGGCTTCGCCCAAGGGGGCTTCCCCTTCGGAAAACGGGAAACCACGGAGACCGACAATGACCGATACACATGCAGAAACCGAAACCATCATCGTGGCCCTGAACAAGCTCGACCTCGACCCCTTGAACGTGCGCAAGACCTATGCCACCGACGGCATTCAGGAGATGGCCGCGACCATTCGCAGCGACGGCTACCGCATCCTACAAAACCTCATCGTCCGCAAAGGTGACAAGCGCGGGCGCTTCTATGTCATCGCCGGCGGCCGACGCCTTGCCGCCCTCAACCTTCTGGCCGAAGCGGGTGAGATTTCCAAGGATTTCCCGGTCGAATGCAAGGAGCGCAGCGCGGAAGAGGCGACCGAAATCAGTCTCATCGAAAACATGCAGCGCGAAGCCATGCACCCGGTCGATGAATATGAAGCGTTCCGCGTCATGGCCGACGCCGGAAAGTCCGTCGAGGATATCGCCGCCCGGTTCGGCACCACCGAAGTCATGGTGCGCAAGC
>NZ_LR701550.1:0-1145 GCF_902498795.1 Hoeflea sp. EC-HK425 | reverse complement strand
GGCGGCAGTCCTCGCACTACGGCACCATCATGGTCGATCTCGAACGCCGAACAGTCGTCGATGTTCTGGACGATCGTAGCGTCGAGAGCGCAAAGGCATGGTTGCAGGAACGTCCTGCTATTGAGGTCGTCAGCAGAGATCGCTGCGGCCTATACGCCCGGGCCGCCCGGGAGGGTGCAGCGCAGGCCCGGCAGGTAGCCGATCGTTTTCATCTGGTCCAAAACCTTCGGGCGGCAATCAAGGAACAGATGAGCCTCTCTGGCTACGCTCACGTCAGGCCGATCTTGTCAGAAGATGCTATTGCCAGCTCTGCGGCACAACACCGCCGCGCCCGCTTGGCACACAGACAATCCCGCCAGGAAACATTCGAGATGCTTCATGCTCTGCGCCAGCAGGGCCTCACCTATAGTGAGATTGCCAGGCGGACTGGATATGAGCGCCGCAGCGTCGCGAATTGGCTTACGTCCAACACACCACGGGACAGAAACCGGGCAGCATTGAACCCGACATCGCCATTGTATTTCGAAGCCTTCCTGGCTGAATGTTGGAAAGAGGGAAACCGCACTGGACGCCACCTGTTTTACGATATCAAGAACCGTGGGTACACGGGTAGCCGTTCCAATCTGGAGCGCTTGTTGAAAACATGGCGTAATGCTGAAAAGGATCGGCCTGACGATATCTCCTTTGAAGAGCATACTCCAGAACCGGTTCGTGACCCCGATACCGGCCATGCCATTTCTTCTGTAGTTGCAGCAGCTTTATGCATCAAGCCGCGCGGTCAATTGACGGACCGTCAGGCCAGAAAGGTCGATGCCTTGAAGCGGGGTTCGGCAGCGTTCGCCACGATGCGGAGTCTGGCCATGCGCTTCAACGGCATCCTGCGCAGCAAAAACCCGGAAGCGCTGGATGAATGGATCGACGGTGCTATCGATAGCGAACTCACCGCAATCATGCGTTTCGCCAGCGTTCTGCGGCGGGATATTGATGCCGTCAAGAATGCAATCGAACTCCCCTGGAGCAACGGGCAGGCAGAAGGACAGATCAACCGCTTGAAGACGTTGAAGCGAGCAATGTACGGCCGCGCCGGCCCAGAATTGATGAGGGCGAGAATGCTACCGTTGAATCACAGACTTTGAGGAAGAACC
>NZ_LR701551.1:0-65490 GCF_902498795.1 Hoeflea sp. EC-HK425 | reverse complement strand
CTCCGGAAATCGCCGCGCGCGCATGAGACCCCCACTCGGGCTACGCCCTCGCGGCAGCCTCATGCGCGCACAAAGAGTGGCCGATTTTTGCGCCGCCGCCTGGCCGGGTTTTACTCCGCCGTTGACACGCATTGCCTCATCGGCGGTGAGGCGTGGATAGAGTGGGGCTCGAAGTTCGCCGAGCCCCCGTTTCGCGATCCGGTGGCTCGACAACCGCGAAACTTCGCCGGCCCCGTTAAAGGATATATCTGTCCCAGCTTCCATAATGCTCTTTGCTGCGGCGTCCTCGGGGCAGGCTCAGTGCCACCAGTGAAATCCCCGCTGCAATCCCAAAGAAGCTGCCGGCCACCGTACCGCCGCTTAGCAGCAGCGGTGCGACTACCAGCCATAGCCCAAAAATGACGTTCAAGAATCGCAGCGGGCGTGCCACCTCGGCCCAGGCGATGACGGCGGTGGTCAGGACCAATGCACCCAGCAGGTGGTCGCTGTTTGCCATTGCCGCTTCATTACCAAAAACCGAGCGTGACGCCAGCATCAGGAAGGCACCGATCGCAGCACTCAACCCGAGTGTCCATGGTACGGTGACGCCGACTGCGCTTTGCCGGAGGATCCGCATCGGTGGCGAGTCAAAGCTCATTTCGCCGCCGGTCGAACCACCGGGCAGAGAATCGCCCCTGAAGAACGCGCGCCAGAACGGCCTGCCCCGGCGCGTGTTCCAAACCATGAACTGCACCATCGCGACAATCTCATCGAGCGAGAACGGGATCATGATCAGCATCGCCAGTGCCGCCATCAGGCAGATCGTGCAATAGGTGCCGATCGCAATCGGCTGTATAATGATGAAATAGATGCTGACGACGCCGAGCGGCCCGACCACAATCCCGAACAGTGCGACCATCCAGGGCATCGTGCGCCAGCGCCGACGGCTACCCATCACGCCCATCAATATCTCGAACATATAGCTCATGGCACCAAGGCCGCCATCTGCAATGGGCCAAGCTTTCGAGACATCCGAGGTGATGATGTATTCGGTGCCATTCAGCGACGAGGGGGACGAAAAGAACGGCTCCCAGACGCCATCGACGTGGCCGAGCTGGTAGGCAGACAGGATACGCGACAGGAGAAAGCCAACGACACCCAGCGCGATGATCGGCAGGCGCTGGACATATGTTGAAGGGCAATAGGTCCAGCCGGGCGGAATGTCGGAGTCATCCATCATCCCCCCGCGCGACATGCCAGGCATCATGGGGATCAGGATGGTCAAGGCGATGACAAGTGCGCCGATCAGTGTGTCGTTGGCATAGACGGCCGCATCCGGCGTCCAAAACACCAGCGGCGCCGCCAGCAACCAGACCCCCAATGCTGCATTCGCCCATTGGGCCCAGCCGTTGCTGGGGCGCAACGACAGACTGGCAAAGACCATGATGGCAAGCCCGGTAAAGACATCGTTCCACGCGGTCAGCCAGCTTCGGGTCGCGGCAGGCCATAGCCCGCGATCCGCCGTCACCCGCTGGACCGCAGCGCTGAACTCGGTCTGATCGAAGGTGCCGAAAACAGATGGCGCGGTGGCAAGCCAGAGGCCCAGGGCCATGACGAGCCAATGCACCCATAGCATCGAAAAATGCATCTTGCGCATATGCGCGTCGTGCTTACGCCTGTCCTCGTTCGCTTCGGCCTCGGACGGCGCCTTCTTGGCAGCCTCTTCCGCCGCGGCGTTCTCGACCTTGGCCGCCGAAACCCGGGCGGCGTTCAATCCGTTCGCTTCGTACCACCCGTAGGGATCGACCTTCAGTCGCTGAAGAATTCCCGGCATGTCGTCGCGCAGACTGTGCTCAGGCTTCCAATCCAGGTGCTTTTTCGCCGCCGAAAGATCGAGCTCATAGTGATCGCTGGAAATATCGACCATCCATGCCCGGATAAAGGCGTCCTCGCCAAAAATCCGGTTCTCCGTCCATGCGCCCAGCTTGGCCAGCTGTGGTGGCACATTCCAGGTGACCCAGTCCTCGTCATGTAGCTCGCGCCCGATCAGGCGCTGCAACTCTCCGAACGGAATCGGGTCGGCCTCGCCCAGTAAAACCGGAAAGACGTCCGGCAGATTGGCGCGGCGGTCGACAATGCGTTCCACGGCGCCGAGAAAATCATCGAGATGCAGGAAGGCTTGCCCGCGCGACAGATCACCGGGATAGACTTTGCCGCTGAACCGTCGTTCGTGAATGCGGGCGATCTGGTGGGCCAGAAATGTCGACTGCCCCTTGTCATCGTAGATGCCCGCAGGGCGCATCAGCACGAGTTTCTCCTCGCCCCGCTCATCGCGCAATACCTTCTCCGTGCGCACCTTCGACGCGCGGTAAGGAAACTTGGGATCGAGAGGATAATTCTCGTCTATCGGCTCGCCTGGCTCGGTCGGCGCATGTGCAAGCATGGTGGACGCGAAGATGAACTGTTCCAGCTCGAACGCCTGAAGCCCCTTCAGCAGCCGTTTCGAACCCTCCACCGTGACGGCATCATATGCGGGATCATCCTCGCCGCTGAGATCGAAATAGCCCGCGAGGTGAACGCAGGCGGCTATCCTGTCGCCATACGCAAATCGCACGCGTTCAAGCGCGATATCGACACTTGCCTGATCAGTGATGTCGAAACAGACGCATTCGGCCTGATGTGGGGGATGCGGCGGCGAATACCGGTCAAGTCCGACGACGCGGTAGGTTCCGTGCAACCGCCGCACCACTGCTGAACCAAGAAATCCGCTCGACCCAGTAACAATGACGACAGGCCTGCTTTCATCCGTCATGGTCTCGCTCCGCTTTCAAGCTATGTGCGCAGGTATTTCACCAAAGCCACAACCGCGAGAACCAGAAACGCCACGACGAGAAGCCATATAAATCCCATTCCGAGCATCATGCCACCATCCATCATCATCCCATCTCCTTGTTTTTATTTCTGTCCCGAATTGAGCCTGCGCTCTCGCCCGGCTTATTTTCCCGTGCTGGAACGTAGTGACGCGGGCTGCGCGGCTGCCAGCGTGAGCGAACATGCCAGCCGCCGCGAGCCTCTCACCGAAAATTCAGCAGCAGCCAGATTTCCGATCCGACTTCGAGATCTCCTGTACAAGTTCGGCGGTCTCTTCACCATCGGCGTCACGCGCTATGTCGGCCTGGGCAATCATCCCACAACACTTGCCTGTATTGTCAGTAACGACGGCCCGCCGGACTTGCCGTTCTTCCATCTTGTCGCAGCATGACGAAACGTCCTCATCCGATGTCGTCGTCAGCAGATCGGTGGACATCACTTCGGATACTGGAGTCTCATTCGTCCTGCCTTCGGCAACTGCGCCGCAGCAGATGTCGCGATCGGTCACGATACCCACCGGTTCCCCGGCGTCGTTGAGCACAGGAACCGACCCTACCGATTTGTCAGCCATAATCCGTGCCGCATCCTGGATGGTGCTATTCGGGCCGCAACAGGCAGGGTCGCGCGTCATAATTTCCTGAACTTGCATGTCAACACTCCTCTTCTTAGGCGAGTACAACTGAGAATCCCGGAATATGTTCCGACCTCGGCACAATCAGCAGGATTTTTTTGCAGTAGATGTCGGACACGACACCTGCGGGGTAGTGTGTATCTTCCCCCCTCGATCCGGCCGACAACAGGCCGGAAGCACCAGGCAGAATGACGGGTGCAGGCGCAAATGCAGCATCTCGCGGCGAAATCCAGCCGACAATGTCGGTCTCGCGAACCTACGCTTCTTTACCGACATCGCCTCTTGCTATAGCCGGTCACCCAGCATCGGCCGAAGCGGTGGCGATAGCTTCGACGCTGGCAACGGATATATCAAACACGACCGTCGCCATCAAAACGACAACTGACAAGAGTACCATGGTGGCCGATTGCGTCTGCGCGTAGAATTTGCGGCGTTCAAGAGTCGCGGTGCTCGATCAGATCGCGATAGGAATCGATCAGTGGACGGTTTCTCACAGTAGACGTCGCGTGCTCACCATCCAGTTTCTCCAGTGCCGCGAGCATGAATTCAGCGATGTCCGGCCGATCTTGCCGGCAGGCATATCTGAACACGCGCAGGATATCCCGCTCCAGGATTTCGGTTTTCGAGATCACAGCTACCTCCCTATAAAAGTCAAGCCTGCGCCTTTCAGCGACGGGAATGTCAAATCACAATTTCCTCAACAGGCCGTTCGCCTAGCCGATTGTAGACAGCAACGGAAACGTCTCCAAAAGCCAGAAGGCGAAGGAGGACAGATATCCTGTCATCATGGCGACTCCCATCAAGATCATAACCGCTCCGGCGAATGTCCGTAGAATACGCCCGAGGCGTCCGAAGGTCTTCAATCTTGCTGCCAAGGCGCCGGTGAAAACGGCGGCAAGCAGGAACGGCACACCGAGGCCCAGCGAGTAGATCGCTAATAGTGCGACGCCGTCGGCGACCGAGGCTGATGCCGCGCCAACGGTCAAGATGGCACCGAGGATCGGACCGATGCAGGGGGTCCAGCCGAAAGCGAATGCCAGGCCCAGCACATAGGACGATACGGCCTTGCCGCCGGGCAGATCCAGGTGAAACCGTGCCTCGCGCATCATCCACGTGGGTCGAATGGTTCCGAGCATGAACAACCCGAACAACGTAACAATCCCGCCTCCGACGATGTTCATCTCGAAGCGGTAGCGAAGCAGCAATTGCCCCAACGCTGTAGCGCTGGCACCAAGGATGACAAAGACGGTTGTGAAGCCGAGCACGAAGCAGAGGCTGAAACCGAGCGCTGCGCTTCGCGCAACAGAAACCTCACCTGAGGGTGATGTAATCGTCGACCGGCCGGCGACATAGGAAACATACCCCGGCACCAACGGCAGTACGCAAGGCGACAGGAATGAGACGATGCCGGCAACGAAGGCGCTCAGGATACCAATATTGGAGAGTTCAGGCATTCGGACGGCCCTTCAAGTCTTCTTCCGAGCTCACTGGTCACCGCTTTTCCGGGCACGCGCGATCAGCGTTTGCATGGTTTGCAGGTCGGTGGCGCCGCGCAATATTTCGTCACCGATAACAAAGCCCGGCGTGCCGTTGATCCGCAGAACTTGGGCGAGCGCGAGGTTGCGCGCGATTTCAGCGTCGACAGCAGGATCAGCCATATCGTTTCGCAGCCGCTCGACATCCAGGCCGATTTGCCCAGCAACCTCCATCACTCGCCCCTCGTCGGCAGCTCCTGACACCTGCATCATTGCTTTATGGAATTCGGGGTAGAGGTTCTGCTGGCGGGCCGCAAGAGCTGCCTTGGCTGCGAACACGGAATTTGGCCCGAGGATGGGAAACTCCTTGTAGACGATGCGTAGTTTCGGATCGTCTGCTTCCGCCGCCATCATCGTTGGCGCAACCTGGCGGCAGTAGGAACAATTGTAATCAAAGAATTCGACCAACGTCACATCGCCTTGCGGATTGCCACCGACTGGACTTTCCGGGCTGTTGAGCAGTTCATCACGATGGGTGGCAAGGGCCGCCTGAGCTTCTGTCTGTTCCGCCTCCCGCTGCTTCCGTTCGAGGTTCTGCATGGCCTCGACGATGACCTCCGGATTGGCTACAAGATAGTCGCGCACCCGCCGCTCAAACGCGTCCTGCGGCAGGTTCTCCGATCCGATAGTAGGCTGCTGGCCGGTCCTGAACCCCGAATCGAGCAGATACCAGGCGCCTGCCGCAATGATCAGCAGCAGGGGCAGCATGAGAAAGCCGAAACGGCGCCCCGTGAATTTCGAAAATTGCGTCAACTTCCTTCTCCCGCTGTTTAGAACAGGCCTGTCAGCCATCCCCACCACCCCTTTTCGGTAGGCGGCTTTGGCGCATGCGCGTTGTTGATGAGCTGGTTGATGTAGAGGGTCAGATTTGTCTTGCTGAAATCCGATCCATGGAAAATACCGGCATGCCGTCCGTTGCGGTCGATGACATGCGCCATCGGCAACTCCTGGTCGCGGCCGCTGAACGCCGCAAATCGATCCGCCACAGTGGCAGTTGTCTCGTCGTCCGATAGGATCATGAACCGCCAGTTCGCCTGGTCCCACGGAGCCTTGATCGAGGCATCTGCGTCAAGAACGGTTACAAACGTGACCATTTGCTTCATCGGCGAAGCATTCACCTGTTCTTGCACGCCTGCGAGAACGGCTTGCTGTTTGGCGCATGGACTGTCACAGTTCTGCGGAACAAAGCTCAGCACGATGATCTGATCATGGAGATCGCCGAGGCGCAGGACGTCACCGTCCGGTTCTTCGAGGCTGAGTTCGGGCGTGGAAGGGCTATCCGCGACCTCGAAGGCCGGTTCGCGATCGGTCATCACCTCATCGATGCGCTCACCGGGATGGTTTGCGAATGCCGGCTGTGCGACCAGCAGGGCGGCCAGGATCAGGAAGCGCTTCATTCAGAAACCTCCCTTGGCCCCTCGGCCGCTATTCCGAGCACGGAGACCTCAACGGTGATCTCTCCGGCGTTCTCGAAGCTGAGCGTCACAGGGAAAGTCGTGCCCTCGCTGAGTTTGTCTTGCAGTCCCATCAGCATCAGGTGCATGCCGCCGGGTGCGAGCGTGATCCGCTCGCCTGTCGGCACCTCAAGCGTTTCGATGTGCTTCATGCGGCTTACGTCGCCGTCCTTTTCGACTGCGTGAATCATGACGTGGCCGGCGACAGGCGTGGTCACACCGAGGAGCCGATCCTCCACAGCACTCTCGATCGTGAGATAAGAGGCGACCGGCCGGGACGCGAGAACGGAGGCGCGCGCCCACGCATCGGAAACGCGGACGCTCTCCTCTGCGAGTGTCGGCGATGCGCCCGCCCAGAGCGCCACGACGATTGCAATCAGTATTTTCATCATTATTTTCCATTCATTCTTGCAAGGACATCGACGGCCATATCTTCCGCGGACTGGTCAGCTTCGCGGAAGACATCCTCAAAGCGGCCTTCGGGTGTCATCAGGTAGATGTGCCCTGAGTGTGCCATCAGGTAACCGTCCGGAGCCGTTTCCTCTTCCATTCTCTCGTAGTAGACGCGGAAGGATTGGGCAGCTGCGGCAACCGCGGCTTCGGATCCGGTCAGTCCAACCAGCTTCGGGTGGAAGGCCTGAACATATTCCGCCATCACCTCCGGCGTATCGCGCGACGGGTCGACGGTGATGAAGATCGGTGCAACCCGCTCGACCTCGCCGCCAAACCGATCCAGCACATTCGCCATGTAGGCGAGCGTGGTCGGGCAGACGTCGGGGCAATGGGTGAATCCGAAGAACACGAGTTGCCAGCGCCCGAGGAAGTCGGCCTCGGTCACGCGATTTCCGTTGTGGTCGATCAAAGAAAACTCGGAGCGAATTGCGGCTTCGCCGGTGGTGACCGACGGCGGCTCGCGGACGCCGATCGTCCGGACGAAATAGGCACCACCGATCACCAACGCGGCAATGGTCACCAGGAACCACAGGCCGTAGCGAATTCGTCTGACATGTGTTGTTTTGCCTGATGTCATGTCTGTTTCTCGCAGCCCCCCCGCCCTGACCAAATGTCCGGGCGGGGGGATCTCAGCCTCCTATTGGTCTGTCGACAACTTCATGTTGTCTGTCATGCTGGCCATCACCTTGGTGCACTGCTCCATCATCGGCGCCATCTGGGCCATCATTTTCATCATGCCCATCATTCCGCCCATGCCGGACATTCCGTCCTGATTCATCATATCTTTGTTGTTCCCCATGCTGCCCTCTTCCATCATGGAGCCCTGGTTGCTTGGAGTTTTGTGCTCAGCGGCTTGAAGGGTCGGGACTGCGGCGATGCTGATCATCAAAACGGCAGCCATAGTGAGAGACTTGATAGGTTTAATCATTGGTAGTTTTCCTTTTCTGCTTGGTTAGGGATAGGGAATGCCGGGGCGAAACCGCAACACTGACGGATTGTGCGTGTTGCGCGGTTTCGTCCGACAAGAGGTCATTTTGGGCTCCGCCCGGTAATGAAGATTCACCGTCTGCGGCAGCAGGGTTTCCGGCCTGGTTTGACTTGCAGGAACCGCCGGTAACCTTGTTCATGCAGAGTCCGAGCGCGCACATGGCGACACACGGCAGTGCTGTGAGGAGCAGCGGCGCTATGCCTGCCGCGGCTAGCCAACTCCAATTAAACGCGAGACCGCCAGCAATCAGGACCGCCGCAAGTATGAGGTATCCGCGACGGCCGCCGAGGTAGTAGCGAAGCGCGTAGAGAACATCGCGGCCAAACGAACCGTCCTCGGTGCTGTATTGTCGTGACTTATCCATGAAGGCTTCCTTTTCAGTTCGAGGTCTGATGTGTTTTGAGAAAATCGATCATCTCGGGCGCGTCCCATTCTGCCGGGCCGACGAGCCGTCCCAGTTCCCGCCCCTCACCGTCGATCAGGAGCGTCGTAGGTAGGCCGACAGCCGCAAGGTCGAACGAAGCCCGCATCGAGGCATCGATATAGAGACCGAGATTCCGGATACCGATCTCGGCATAGAACTTGCGGACCACCTCCGGCCCGGCCCGGTCGACAGAAAGAGGCACAACCTCGAAACCGGGGCCGCCGAGTTTTGCCTGAAGCGCGTCGAGCGTTGGCATTTCCTCGCGGCAGGGCACGCACCAAGTCGCCCAGATGTTGAGCAGAACGGTTGTGCCTTTGAATGAGGCCAGCGTGAGAGCCTGACCTGCCCCGTCCTCGAACGTGACCACGGGAAGCGGCCGAGGCGTTTCGTGCATGACGAAGGACTGGGGCGATAGTGTTGTGCCTGGTCTGTCGCTAACGGGGTGGGAGCCCTTATCGCCGTCGATGTAAATCATTGCGGCGGTGACTGCGAGCGCGACCAACACGAGGCCCCCTGCCGCAAGTGCGATTAGAATTGTGCGTTTTGCGTGCAATAGACCCGTCATGGACCAGCGCCCCGCATCTTCTGGTCCGCGGTCCGCTGGCGCAATGATTCCACCAGCGGCAGGATGGTTTTCGCGAGCACCTCTTCGTTCACCGGTCCGATGTGTTTGTAGGCGATGAGCCCGTCCGCATCGACCACAAAGGTTTCGGGTACGCCATAGACGCCCCAATCGATCGCCACGTGCCCACTGATGTCGGCTCCGGTGCGCGTGTATGGGTCCCCGAGGTTGTCCAGCCATTGCGCCGCATCGTCCGGCTGATCCTTGTAGTTGAGGCCGTGCAGCGGCACGGTGCCTTGCGCTGCAAGCTGCATGAACAGAGGGTGCTCTTCGCGGCAGGCAACGCACCAGGAAGCAAAGACATTGACCAGCGATACCTCTCCTTTGAGATCATCGCTCGACAGCCCGAGCGATCGCCCCTGAACCGGCGGCAGGTCAAATTCCGGCACCACCTTGCCGATGAGCGCGGACGGAAGACTGCCAGGGTCTTGGGTCAAGCCCCAGGCCAGAAAGATGGCAAGCACCGCAGCGACAGTAAGCGGCAGGAAGGCCAAAACGCTTCGTCCCGTTTTGGCGAACGACTGTTCCCTGTCCATAGTCATAACCCACCACCGGCTTTGGCCGTCACTCGAGCCTGTGATTCCCGCTGGCGCTCGGGCCAGGTACTCTTGATGAATGCGAGTACCGCTGCGATTTCCTCGTCGCTCAGGATGTCTTCGAAGGCGGGCATGTCGCTCTCGTAGCCCGCAACAACACCGCCGACACCGAGCTTGGTGATGTCGAACAGGTCCTGGTCTGAGTGATGCCAGGTGTGGCCGCTCTCGTCATGGGGCGGCGCCGGCATGCGGCCGTTCTCCAGCCTGCGCCTCCAGTTCGGCTGCCCCTGGAGCTCGGCCCCATGGCAGGAGGCGCAGTTTTGCGCATAAACTTGCCTTCCGAGGGTGATCTGCTCGTCTGTCACAGGATAACCCAGCACAGTCAGGTCTTCGGCTTGTGTACCGGTACTTTGCGATTGCCCCTGCGCGGCGATAGCTGTCAGACCCGAAAAGGCGACAGAGGAAAGGAGGAGCATCATCCGCTTCATTGCCGCCCCCGCAGAAACTTCACCAACGCGAAAATGCCGAGGACCAGAACTGCCAGGATCAGAAGGCTGAACAGACCACCTCCGAACATCATAAAGCCCATCATGGAGCCATCCATCATACCGTTCATGCCATCACTCATCGGAGTAAACGGCGACGCCGTCCTTGCCGAAGGCGTAGGTCTTCAGCGTGCCTGTCTTTGCCGGTGCCATGCCGGGAGCATTCCCCGGCATTCCGGGCAACGTGATGCCGGTGACATCTGGACGCTCGCTGACCAGCCGTTCGATAATCTCGACAGGCACGAGGCCGCTTACGACATAGCCGTCAATCTCGGCCAGGTGACACCCGATACCTCGCTCGGGAACGCCCATTTCAACCGAGCGCTTGTCGAAATCGCGATCATCGACGCGCGTCACGGAAAAGCCGTTGGTCTCCAGATAGTCGGCATAGGTATCGCAACATCCACAGCCGGGGTCGCGCCAGATTGTGATCGCCTTGGCACCAGCAACGCTGGCACTTTCGTCTTGGGGAGCTTGAGCCGAGGCCAACGCCGTAAACGCCACACTACCAATGACAGCCAAGGCGGTAACGGTTGCGGCAACAAAGATCTTTTTCATGTTGTTCTCCATTAATTGTTAGCGAGCGGGGTCCAGGACAGACCGCCGTCGCGAGTTTGGATGAGACCGTCCTCGGTGAGGGCAACGACTTGATCGGCATTGTTGGGATGGACGGCGACCGCATCAGTGCGGAAAGATGAGCGTTGCACCCAGACGACCCCCGCGTCCGCAGAAGCCCACACACCGGAAGGTAGGGCGGCATAGAGCCTCATCGGAACCGACGCTACGCTCACCAAAGCGTGGATAGGTTCTCCGGTGGGCAACGGTGCCTCCGGCGCAGGCGCTGCCCCGGATACCAATGCGTCCATCGCATCGCCTGGCTGCACGTCCTGCCAACGGCAGAAACAGTCGGGCACGCGGGTGAGACCCAATCCGGTTCCAGCGTATAACCAGATGCCGCCCATGCCCGTGGCCAGATCGACCGAGGCCAATGCAGTCAAGTCGCGTTCGGCATCTGCCAGCCAAGGCCGGTCCATCGCGAAGACCCAAGATCGGCCAGCATCTTCGCTTTTCCATAGACCGTCACCATGAACGGAAACATACAGGGTTTCGGGGTTTGAAGAAGCCGCTGCGACAGCAACTACTGGAGCCTCGGGTAAACCCTGGCTTCTCGCCTCCCAGCTCTGCCCGCCGTCTTCGGATAGCGCAACGCCCCCATTAGACAGCCCCGCTACAATCCGACCGGCACGGTCGTTGTGCGTCGCAAGCGAAAGAATGCTGCCGCTTTTCGGACCGGGCAACGGTGTGGACACTCCGCCGTCGTCGCGGCGGATGAACCCGGCACCTCCAACGATGAGCGCATTGCCATCGAAAGCGATTGCGGAAGGTGTTTTGCCCGGCGCGGCGCGAGCTGTCCGGTTTACCGAAACCGAGAGCACTGCACTGGCCCCGAAGGCCGCAGCGGACGTGAGAAAGGCTCGACGCGTCGGCGTCGGCAAAAGCAATGTCATGATGTTCCAACTATCCTGAGGGGGTGCTCGATCCAGCAGTGCGCGAACCCGCGATGCTGAGTAGGACCATGAACGATCAGATTGATCGCGCATGAAGTCAGCCGCAGCTAGCCGGAACGGATTCCGGGCAGCGTCAGCTCAGGGTGGAGGATCTCGGAGGGTAAGGGTTCGGCAGTCCGGTGCGTCCGGCCATGCTTAGATAAACCGCATCTTCGGTGGTCGTCACTGCCTCAGGCAGGCCGGGCTCGCCCGATGGCAGGATGGCCGACAGGGGAGAAACGCAGATATAATCGCACGGCTGCATGTCACCGCCGCCGACAGGGCAATCTTTGCAGCTGCCCATATCGCCGTTTTCGACGGCGGTAAGGGCCATCGTCGTATTCATGCTGGCGGCATTCGCGGTATGCACGACCGAACCCGCCGCGAACACGGCGAGCATGAGGATCGTTAGAATGCGAGCATACCTTTTCATCTCATATCGAATAGCTAAAACTTGGTGACCTGTCCATACACGTTTTGTCGCACCGCCTGTAAGGGTTCAGGAAGGCATCAATTGTGGAACTGGTGTCCGGTCTTATCCGATTTTCCAAGCCGATGGGTGTGTGATTTCGCACTGAGCTACCAAACAAAGCCATCACGATAGACTGTAGGCAAGACATCAAGTCGGCGTTCAAGTCTCTCGTTTCACATCCTTTGGCGGAGATACCACGACAAACGACGCGGTAGTCTCACCTCGGTTGATCGAAAGTTCAGCTATCCAATTGTTTCTAAATCGTGTGTTGCTAATGCAGCATTTGAATCGCATTTGAGAAAAATCCAAGTCTTTGATTTTTCCCAGTTTTTATCTGTTTCTCGTAGTGTCTTTCCATCAACTTTGGGGAAAGGTTCAACATGGGAAAGTCAATTATTGCGGCGCTTGCGCTCGCCTTGTCCTGCGGCGCCGCCGGCGCCAATGCACTCCATCTCAACCCGACNGTTCAGCTATCCAATTGTTTCTAAATCGTGTGTTGCTAATGCAGCATTTGAATCGCATTTGAGAAAAATCCAAGTCTTTGATTTTTCCCAGTTTTTATCTGTTTCTCGTAGTGTCTTTCCATCAACTTTGGGGAAAGGTTCAACATGGGAAAGTCAATTATTGCGGCGCTTGCGCTCGCCTTGTCCTGCGGCGCCGCCGGCGCCAATGCACTCCATCTCAACCCGACGCAGCCCGCCAGCGCCGCAAACATGGAGACATTCGGCAGAACGACAATACCTATCGGCTATTATGACTATTGCCAGCGCTACGCCGATCGCTGTGACCGCCCGGCAGATGGCCAGATCGTCGAATTGACACGCGAACTCTGGAAGGACATCATCCAGACCAACCACGATGTGAATACAGCTGTTGCTCCTCTGCCCGACAGCGAGATTTTCGGGGTTGAAGAGCGTTGGGAGTATCCCGACAATGTAGGCGATTGCGAGGACTACGCACTGGAAAAGCGCAAACGCCTAAATCAGCGTGGAGTTCCGCTGGGCGCGCTATCCATGACTGTTGCACGGGACGCAAACGGTGGCGGACATGCCGTCCTAACCGTTGTCACAGACCGTGGGGATTTCGTTCTGGACAACGTTGAACCTCGGGTTCTGCTCTGGAAAGAAGCAGAACTCTATTTCCTCAAGCGCCAATCGCAACATGACCCCAACACATGGGTCAGTCTCGTCTCTGGTTGAATCGTGCGCTGGAGGTCGATACCCAAACACCTCCAGCGCCTACAACAAGAGCTAGCAAAAAGCTCGCGAACCCTCCGTACAATGCTTCCATCATGTTATGGCCTCCGACAAGACAAAATAGACCAAACAGGATTGCAAAGCCCGAATAGGCCGCCAAGGTCGTCGCGCTGAAAAGGCCGATACGTGCCAGCAGCTGAGAAAGTCCGATGTGATCCATCCCCAAATTATGGATGCACCATCGGCACACAGCCAATCACTTGTCGGTGATTGGCTGTGAAGGCAACGGGTCCATCTGGGTTTCCGACTGCAGGTGAGTGATGCTCACGCCAAACACGGTTACTGCGAAGCAGCACAGTGCCAATAACAGATAAATGTTCCAGCGCTTGCGCTGTCGCGCTAACGTGTACGATTCTTCGATCGAAAGTCGCAGAGATGTGTCGGTCATTTTTGTCCATTGCCTGATCTTGCCAATTTGTCGAGATCGATACACGAAGCTGCTCGTCGCTGGAAGGCACGCTGACCCGAAAGACGGCGGCGCGCTTCCAAAAGAAACTGGTTCCCAGCTCGGATGTACGACTCGCTATCGCAATCGGGTGGAAGACCGTCTTTGCCTCTAGATCTTGTCCGAGCAGGATGCCGAGTGGATGGAACTCGGTGCGGAGAAAGACGTCGTGAGCGAGCCGGGGCCACGGATTGGCATGTTTCCACTCTTGGCTGATCGCACGACGGCCTGGCCAATATTCTAGGCCGAGCGCGAAATCCCAAATGGGAGCAGAGCACGGAAATGCCCGATTCTACCCCATACTTCCGACATCGCTTCGATATACACCGATACGGATCCTTCATAAGGGCCGAAGTGGCGTCCGGCGTTTCAGTGCAAGGCATCAGAGGCATTGAAGCGTCCTTCATCGAGCAGGCACTGGTTCAGGCGCTACGGGGCTTTCTTGTCATCTCCGGCTAGGACGCTCTCGATGAGCAAGAGCCCCGCCCCGCATACGATCGCCACGTCGGCAAGATTGAAGGCTGGCCAATGATAGCTGCCAATGTAGAAATCCAGAAAATCCGTCACGGCGCCCTGCCGCAGCCGGTCGAGCAGATTGCCCAGCGCGCCCCCGACGATAAGCCCGAGGGCGGCGGCCGTGAGACGGTTGTCGGTTCGCTTGATCCAGCCCAGGAGTCCCGCGACTATGGCAAGCGTGAACGCCATCAGGATCCAAGCCGGAGCCTCGCCGAACAATCCGAAGCTCACGCCGGTGTTAAAGCCGAGCACGAGATTGAAGAAGTCGGTGACAGGGATGACCTGAGGTGGGTTCATGACATGGTTCAGGACCAACCATTTCGTCGCCTGATCAAGGAGAAATCCGCCAAGGGCGATTGGAAGGCCGAGCCTGAGCATATCGCATAGTCCCTTAAAAATTACGGCTCAGCCGATTCGGCCGAGGGCCGGGAACGTCTGGAGGAGCCAAATTGCAAAGCTGGAGAGATGGCCGGTAATCATGGCGATACCCATGACCACCATCACCCCGCCAGCGACGATTTTGAGCACCCGGCCAGTTCGGCGCATTGACAACATCCGTGTCATGAATCCGCGCATGAACAGAGCGGCCAGGATAAAGGGCAGGCCAAGGCCCAGCGAGTATACGGCCAACAGTGCCGTTCCGCTTGCAACCGTGGCGTTGGCGGCGGATAGGGCCAGGATCGAGCCCAGCACAGGTCCGATGCATGGGGTCCAGCCGAACGCGAAAGCGAGACCGAGCAAGTAGGCAGACCAAGCGCCGCCGCTGTTCGGACTGGAATGGAACCGCACGTCACGATCGAGCCAAGGCATCGGTACAAGGCCGGTTGTGAACAAGCCGAAGATGACGACGATCACACCGCCGATCAGGTTTGCTTCGTAAAGATGCGTGCGCAGGAGTCCGCCCAACGCGGTCGCACTGGCCCCGAGCAAGACGAACACGGTCGAGAAGCCGAGAACGAAGCAGAGGCTGAGGCCGAGGGTTCGGCTCGCCGCCGTTATTCCGGAATGGGCCGGAACCCCGTCGGCGCTGATCGTGCGCCCCGCGACATAGGATATATAGCCCGGTACTAGCGGCAGAACGCAGGGCGACAAAAAGGATATCACGCCTGCGGCGAAGGCTGTCGCTATTCCGATACTGGAAATCTCCATCAGACCAGCTCCAGCACCCAGACAACAACGACGGCTACATAGGTAGCGTAGGCGCCAACCAGGGTAAGAACCTGCCAGCGGCGGAAGCCGGGTTCGGACCCGCCCCAGCGGACGAACGCCGCGTAGAGCGCAGGCATAAGCGCGACAAAGACGAAACTTACCCAGACCAGCCGGAAGTTGTCGATCTGCGTCCCGACAAGCGCCAAGGGCAGAAATCCGACCGTCATGGTCATGGCGTGATCGCCGATGATGTTGGTGAGTGCCGGCGTGATCTGGCCGCTCCGCGACACCTTCCAGGACGCGAAGATCTCTGGCAGGGCGGCAACCGGCGCAGTGATGAACAGGCCGCCGATGATCGGCGAGATGCCAAACGCCTGCACTAGATTTTGGGTCGAGATGACGGTGAAATAGGCGCCGAGTGCGAGAACCCCAACGCCGGCGACCGCCATCCATATCCCCTTGCGCGACCACTCGACCTGCTCGGGCTTCTCGCGGCCGCGAAAAAATGCCTGGGCGGCATAGGCGGCATAGGCGGCCAACAGGACCCCGCCATCAATTGGCTGTAGCCCCTGCCAGGGCGCAGGAAGGATCAGGAGAGCCGCGAGCGCCAATATGCCGAGATATGGAAGAGCCTGCACGGTTGCTGCTTTCGGATCAACACGCAATAGGTGCTCGCGCAGGTGCTGTTGATGTCCCGGATCATCGGGAATGTCGCGCTTGCGCGTTGCGATATAGCCGACGGAAACGAGCGCGGGGATGCCGATGGCGGTCGAGCCGAGCATTGCCCCCAAGCCGATATCGGTCACGCCCCGCACGGCGCTGGTAACGTTGACACCGACTTCCGGGCTTGCAGTGGCGATGCCAATCAGAGAGCCGCCAGCAGCCGCCGAAAGCCCCCACTGTTTGCGCAACTTACGAAGGGGCTCCGCCAGATGATCGGAACCCCACGCCGCCGCGAAGACGGCGGCCAACAGGACAGCAGCCCATATCCAAGTGCTCATGCTCCTCCGTGACAGGTTGTCCGGATCGAGCTGATCGACAAGGCGCGGTTCGTGAAGGAGCGGTCGGGTTCGCGGCTCGATATCATGCCGGAGCGCTCCGCCGTGTCGACGAAGCTTCCCGCAAATCGCTGCGGGCGTCGCGGATGATCGACCAGGACGACTGCAGGAACAGGCCGGCGATCACGGCGGCGACGACGAGGTCCGGCCAAGCCGTTCCGGTCCAAGCCACCAGGCCTGCCGCCACGACGACGGCTGCGTTTCCGATCGCGTCGTTGCGCGAAAACAGCCAGACCGCCCGCACATTCGCGTCGCCCGTTCGGTGGGGCAGCAATGGAAGAACCGCAACCACATTGACGACGAGTGCAACCAGTGCGAACAGGCCCATCAACTCGGCCTCGGGTTGCTGCTGCACCAGCACGCGATAGGCCGTATTCACAAGGACCCCAAGGCCGAGCGCCCCAAGAAAAAGGCCTTGGATTAAGGCGGAACGGGCGCGCCAGACGATGCTCCACCCGATGGCGAGGATGCCAAGAAAAGTAATGAGGCCGTCGCCCAGGAAATCGAGTGCGTCGGCCTTTAGCGCCTGCGAACCAGAAATAAAGCCACCGAACATCTCGATGATTCCGTAGCCGACATTGAGTACGACCACGATCCACAACGCGCGTTTGTAGGCCGGTGTAATGTGCGATAGGTCCTTGGGCAGATCGTCAATGTCGCCCTCGGTGTCGGTTTCGGGCGCATCCAGACGGTCAAGCCGGTATCCGATGCCGCTGACAGCGCGCTCGACCTCCGGGAGGCGGGCCGCTGGGTCGCTTACGTGCAACGTCATGATCTGCGTGGCAGTCGAAACCTTTACCTCGTCCACCCCAACCGAGCGCACTGCCTTCTCGATCTTAGCCGCGCAGGAGGGGCAATCCATGCCGGTGACGCGGTAGCGTGCGGTCTCGGCATCGTGCGCTGATGCTGTTATTGTCATGGCTATCTTTCCTGTTCGAGAGAGGCTATATATCATCCGTGACTGATATGTCTAGTAATGTCGAAGTGCTGGAGCGGATCAAGGATACAACCTTTGCTCTGCGTACGAAGCTATTCCGGGGATTGGCCGATGCCTCGCGCTTGTCAATTCTTGATGCTTTGCGCACGCGGCCGTTGTCTGTCGGCGAGATCGTCGCGATCACGGGTCTGTCGCAGCCGAACGCGTCGAACCATCTGCGGTGTCTCAGCGAATGCGGCCTCGTCTCCGGCGAGCAGCGCGGCCGTTTTGTCCATTATCGCCTGAGCGATCAACGTCTGAATGATCTGTTTTTGCTTAGCGACGCGCTGCTGACGGAGACCGCGTGCGCCGTAGATACCTGCGGGAACTATGGCACAAGCTGATCCAAGCGGGTTATTGCTGGCGCAGCGCTCCATTTTGCGGTCCCGCCGATTTCAGGTCGCGCATGAGGCGTACCTTCCTCGGCAGCACACCGGCGCGGATCGCCGTTCCCGGCCATGCAAGTCCAGGATCGGGCCGCGGACGTGATCCGTTTCGAAGGGCCTGACGGACAGGTCGTCACATTGCCCCCGCATCAAGCAACTGCGGCGAAGACGAGGGGAAGCTCAAAGCCCTTCCCACCACTTTAAGTTTGCAGAATAAACATATATTCTGCTTGACCGTAGCCGAGGTGCAGCCATGAAAGAATTTGCCGCCGCCGACCTGACCCGCAAGACCGGCGATCTGTTTGACGCCGCGACTATCTCGCCGGTCGCGGTCACCAAGCACCACAAGCCGCGCTACGTCATCATGTCGATGGAACGCTATGAGAGCCTGACCCACGGGCAGGAGACCAAGCGAGCATTTCGTCTCGACTACCACGAGGCCGATAAGCTGAGCTAACCGATTTTTCCGCCACGCCCGGACACTGTTGCCGATGACGCTGCATGCCGATGAAAGGGGCGATCTGCCCTGATCGGGCAGAGCATCCGATTCACCCGAAATCCGTCGACCGGATCGTTCAACCACCCCGTTTTCGCATGTCACTTCATCCGAAAATGCAAGTTCGATTGGAGAATTGTGCCAATCTTATGCGCTCAGAAGCCTGCACCTGGCGCAATTGCTCCGAGGTCCTTGAGTGAGGCCGTAAGGTTGGACTTACCACCCTTGTAGCCGAATACGTAGTTTGCGGTGCCAGAAATCGAAAACAGCGGCTCATAGCTTTCCTTCGCCGTGTCAGCTTCAACAGCATCGGTCACGTTGTCGAGAATCAGGCTACGATTCTCAAATGCAACAGACAGAACGGCGTGAAACAGATTACGGCTGGTATCCTTGAGCACGACTATTTCCATGGCGCTCATTGGAACATCGAGGCGGGCCAGCAAAGCCATTTTCAGGATGGCGTAGTCTTCGCAATCGCCACTGCTGCGATCCAGAATTTCGCCGGGCGTCGACCAGTAGTCCACCCGGTCATGGTTCTGGTCGTCTGCCTTGTAGGCGACAATTCTGTTGACTGATGCTGAGACGTGGCGGAGTTGCTCGCTGACAGTTGATCCGCTCAACGCAAGTTGATCGGCAAGGTCTGCGCACATTTCGGTGCAAATGTCGTCGGGTGCGCCGGAAGCGACAGCCTTCTTGATCAGGTCGGATATGCGGGCACCACTCTTGATCTTGCCGAAGCGGATCCTGTAGGCACCGAACAAAGGCGCTTCCTGACGAATGGTCTGGCTGATCGACACCCCAGCGGGGGCCGTCATCGCAGGAATCGAGGCGGTGATGACCTGGGCCTGGTCGATCATCTTTTCATTGAGAGCCGGATTTTCCGCCAGGCCCTTATCGGCAAGTTTTGTGAGCGCCGATGGTAGTGCGAGGTCGTTGGTGGAAGCAAGGTCAAAGTCAGGATCGACATCAAGATCAAGGGGAGCGAGGCCAGCTTGGGTCAGGGCAAGGGTCGTGGTGAGGTATTCCGTGGTCAGCCAAGCTGAACCCCGGGCGACATTCCGGTTCTGCAAGAGGGGAGCGGCGGCACTGGAGCTTATAAGAACTTCAGGATTTGTTTCGAGTGTTTCGTAAGCACAAGCCTGTGCGAAAGAAGCGCAGAGCAACACGAGTGCGAATGCAGATACTTTGGAATATGATTTCGCTTTATATTTATCTTGCATCTGATTATTCTCCCCTTCATTGAGGAGAAGACTACAATGCAGAGTATAATATCCCGCAAATGGGCATGCTTAACGATTTTATACTTATTTCTCTAAAAATTTATCCAATTTCATTGCGAGACTCCATCGTTCGTGGTTGGGCATTTCCGCTTCTGCGGAGCATCTTGATTGATCGCTGGATCGCCGCGCGGTTGCGGCTGATTTTAATCTCTCAATCTGCGACTTTTCATGCTGTCATGTCGTCAGGATCAGCTTGCAGGTATCGCATCCTGCGTTCGCATGCTTTGTCCCGAAGATATTTCCTCAATCTCGTCGGAGATAGGTTCATGAAGGCACGGCTGAGCGGTAAACGCGCAGTCCTCGGGTAGAGTAACATGCGCAGAGATCAAAATGCTCCCTTCCGTCTCAAGTCAGCTGCATCAGCGCCATGCCGGAATTGTTGCCGTTGTTTCGTATCGCGGTCTCCGCCGCTGGATCCGTCATGCAGCCATTTTGGAACCGAGCTTTGGCGCCAGACGGACATATGCCAGCTCGCTTACAAGTTCGATCAAAGTCTGCGTGACAATGATCGCCGGCAGGAGTGGGGCAGCGCCGGGAACAGCGAATGCCAGCGGAAGGACGACGAGAGAATTACGCGTTGCGGCACTGAACGCGAGGGCCCGCCCGGCTGGCGCATCAAGGCAAAACAGCCTGCTCATGCCCCATCCCGCCAAGGGTGCAATAACCGCATATGCCACGTAAATCGGGACGACCCGTAACGTGTCATCAAGTGCGGGGCCGAGTTGCGGCACCACAGCGGCCACGACAACGAATAATACAAACGCTGTCGCGGGAACTGGGAGCAGCCCAAGAACCGAGGTTGCACGTGCCCCTGCGGCACTTCTGGTGGCCCAAAACTGGACGAGAGCGGCGAAGATAAGCGGGACCGCAATCAACCAGGCGAATGCGTGAACAAATGGCCCCGCTGTCACAAGAGACCCAGCCTCAGGGCCAAGGAAAAAACCCAGGTAGACGGGAAGCATCATCATCTGGATGACCAGAAGCGCGGGCGTCGCAGCTAGCAGGAGACGGGCATCGGCACGACCGAGATGCGAGAAGGTTACGACATAGTCGATGCATGGCGCGAGAAGCACCAACAGCACGCCTAGCCTTATCATCGGATCGGGCGGCAGAAACTGAACAAGGGCTCCCACCAGAACAGGAACCACAACGAAATTGGTCAGCAGCAGGACGCCAAGAAAGCGAAAGCGCGAGAAGGCCACTCGCAACTCGGCTAGGGGGACCTGGAGGAACGTCACGAATAACATGAATGCCAGCGCGGGGTTGATGCCGATTTCCAGCGCCGTCATTCCGTTGAGAGTGACCGCTGCAATCATGCCGAGGACGACAGCGCCAAAATAGATGGGGACCTGACGGTTTTCGAGGGTTTCACGCAGGAGGGTCAATCGAACTCTTTCGTTTGTCATTTTGGCTTCGGGGAAGGTCTATATGGAATTACGGGAATGGCTATCCCGGTGGCGCCATCTTTTTGTCAGACCCAAGAACGGGATGTGAGTGACGCAATCTATGCCATGCGCGCCTTGAAGTCAGCGCATCCAGCGTACAGGTGATTGGGGGCTTAGGTCTCCTCAGGGGTGGGGCATGCAACGCAGCCGCATTGATTGGTTGCAGATGTCGCGAAAGTGCTTCCACCCACAACAGTTTAGCGACGAGTGAGGAAGTATCCGATTTCCCAACGGCAGGCTGAACATCAGAGCTTGTGGGGTCCAACAGGATCGAAAGGCAACCTGTCGCCGCAAGCCGGGTCAACGTCGGAACTCTTCAAGAGCACCGCATGAAGTTCGTCGTGAAGGCGGCTTGTTTTGCGACCACAACACCAAGCCAACAGAGCCGGTCAGCTAGCCGCTTTCAACAACCTCTGGATCTTCAGCAGAGCCACATGCCGATCCTCGTGATAATCGATGATCCCGCCAAATCGCCCGTCGGCCCGAAACAGGAACACGCCGGCGGTGTGGTCCATGGTATAGTCATCCTCCCTCGGCACCTTCTCGAATGTTGCGCGGAATTCGTCCGCGGCGCGCTTGATCTCGGCAGGTGACCCCGTCAGACCGGTGATTCTTGGATCGAAGTTCGACAGGTAGTCGGCAAGAACCTGTGGAGTGTCGCGCTCCGGGTCGACACTGACCAGAAAGATATTCATCCGGTCGGCGTCAGGGCCGAGATCTTGCAGCCAGAGCGAAATATCGCTCAGCGTTGTCGGGCAAACATCGGGGCACCAGGTAAAGCCGAAAAAGACTATTGTCGGGCGGCCAATCCACTCTGATGGACTCACCGTCACGCCATGATGGTTCGTCAGGGTGAAGGACATCTTGCCGATACGCAATGGTATCAGCGCGGAGCCCGTTTGCAGGCTGTCCCGGCTCTGCCACCACCCCAGACCGAGCGTAAAGGCCAGCGCGCCGACGCCCGACGCCCCGGCAACGAGCAGCGTACGGCGTCTCAATCTTTTTTGTCCACGCAGCCTGCATCTTTCGCACCCATTCCCCGGATCGCCACGGGAACGGTCACGTCGCCTGCCTCGCGGAACGTCAGTGTAAGCGGGAACGTCTCGCCTTCCTTCAGCACCTGTGTAAGACCCATCAGCATGCCGTGATAGCCGCCTGGCTCCAATTGCACGGTGGAATCTGCTGGCACGGGAATCGCCGTAGCGTGCGGCATCGAAGCCACGCCATCCTTCACCATTGTTTCGTGCAGCATGGGCTTTCCGGACACCGGCGTCGCGATGCCGGCAAGCGCATCGTCTTTCACGCCAGTGTTGCGGATGGTGACATAGAAGGCGCTGGGCCGGGCCATTCCGATCGAAGCCCGCGACCAGGCTTCCGAGATTTCGAGTGAGCTAAGTTGAACAGTTTCACACGCCAGTACCGGGGTGGCGGATAGGCTGAGAAGGAGAGCGGTCAGAAGATATTTCATCGTATTCACAATCTTTGCCTGAGGTCGTTAAGGATTTCACTTGCTGGCGTGCCATAGCTGAATTGGCGCAGCCAGTTTCCGTCAGGTCCGATCAGGTATAGTGCTGCGCTGTGTGCCATTGTGTAACCATCCGGCGCGCCGGAACTGTCCTCGCGCTCATAGAAAATCCGGAAACTGCGGGCTGCGGCGCGGGTCTGCGCCTCGTCGCCAGCCAGACCGAGGATTGAAGGGTGAAAGGCCGCAGTATATTCAGCGAGTTCCAGGCTGCGGTCTCGTGTCGGGTCGATAGAGATGAAGAGGGGTTGTACCTTTCCTGCGTCATCTCCCAGACCCTCCATCACTTGCGCCACTTCGGCAAGCGTCGTCGGGCAGACGTCCGGGCAATTGGTGAAGCCGAAAAAGACCAGAAGATGCTTCCCCGCAAAGTCCGAGGGCATGCGCACTCTTCCCTCAGCATCAAGCAGGGAAAAGGTCGGCCGGAAAGACACTTCGGCCACCGGTGTTTCCGCGCGCTCATCAAGAAGATGCAACGCGCCGTAAGCCGGAATAGCAAGGGCCACCGCCGCCCAGAGCATCTTCTGCAGAACCTTCAATCGCATCCTTGCCGTTCCTCGCGTTCCGGCTAGTCGTATAAAGCCTCTAGTGACATGAGCTTCAAGCGGAATATCTGAACATGCTCGGTCGGGAGGCGCTCCGCTGGTTAATCACTTCTGGGAGGGTCGCAGCGGGCGGGACGCAAATAATCATGAAAAGCGGCGACGCAATGCAACATTGAACGCCTCGATAGCAAGAACCATGGCGATGACCGCCAGCGTGACACTGGCAGCCTTTTCGTATTGAAATGAGCGAACATAGGTCTGAATGTAGAAGCCGATGCCACCGGCTCCGACGATGCCGAGGATAAGCGATTCTCGTAGGTTCAGCTCGAAACGAAAGATTGTATCACGGGCGATCACCGGAGCCATTTGCGGCCAGATTGCATAGCGTAGGCGTGCAAGCGGCCCGGCGCCCGCACTTTCCAGTGCGGCGATCGGTCCGCGGGCAACCCCATCAATTGCTTCAGCATAGAACTTCGCCAGCATGCCCGTTGCATGGATGGCAATCGCGATGATGCCCGGAAGCGGGCCGAGGCCCACTGCGCCAACCATCAACATGGCGACGAGAATCAGCGGAATGGCGCGAATCAGCGCGAGAGCTGTCCGCACCGGACGGTGAACGACGGGCGGGGCCATGGTTTCCGATGCAAAGACGCCGAGCGGCCCCGACAGGAGCACAGCACCGAGTGTTCCAAGGATGGCGATGCGCAGCGTCTCGGCGCTGCCGTTGATGATCTCGGTCATCACTGACGGATCCGGTGGAAACATCCGCGCAAGGAAATCACCGATGCGCGGCCCGGCGGAGAAGAGGCGGGAAAGTTCGACGTCGGTCGTCGCGAGCGACCAGAGCACGGCCCCGGCGACGAGCCCGCCCGTCGCGAAGCCGCCCCAACCCCGGCTTTCCATCACGGCACCGCCTTCAGGCGGGGCTGTACGGCAGCATTCGCATCATCATAGAGCCGGGCTGTCGCGCCCTCGGTGAGCTCTGCCGTCGGAGTGTCGAAAACGATCCGACCGTTGCGCATGCCCACGATTCTCCGCGCGAAGCGCCGCGCAAGGTCGGGCTGGTGAGAGGAGAAGACTGTGGTCGCGCCTCGTCGACGCGCGGCTTCGGTTAGAAGCGAAAGGATCTCGGCTGCGCGTGCGGGGTCGAGGTTGCTCACCGGTTCGTCGGCAAGGATCAGGCGCGGCTCCTGCGAGAGGCAGCGTGCGATTGCGACTCGCTGCCGTTGTCCGCCGCTCAGACTGTCCACCCGTCGCTCAGACAGGTCGACAATGCCGCAATCGGCCAGCGCCGCGCGCGCAACCGCAAGATCGTCTTTCGACGGCCGCCCGAGCAGGGCACGCAGCGGCCTCATGCGGCCCAGCCTGCCGTTCAGCACGTTGCGCAGCACGCTGGCGCGTTCGACAAGAGCGAAGTCCTGAAAGATGAACCCCGTATCGGCCCGGCACGCGCGCGGCGGCGCACGGTCCGGATCGAGCGCGTCGCCCAGCACCGAGACGCGGCCGCGCCAAGCCCTCAGGCGACCATCGAGCAGCGTCAGGAGCGTCGTCTTGCCCGCCCCCGAAGGCCCGATCAGCGCGAGCGCTTCACCCGGCGGGATAGACAGCGTCACCTGATCCAGCGTCGGCAGGCCCGAGGTGACATGGGAGAAACATAGCTCCTCGATGCGGAGGGCCTCGGTCATTGCAGAAGCCCGTAGCGGCGGGCGAGTGCCCGAACACCGTCGAAAGCGGCCGCATCGGCCGGGACATAGCCGTCCGGGCCGTAGAGATGCCGCAACATGGCGCGATGTTCGAGCTCGTTCAGCCGCAGCATAGCGTTCACGAAATTTTCCTGCACCTCGGCGTCCAGTCCCGGGCGGGCAATCACCAAGTGGCTAGGGATCGGCTCGCTCTCGGCGATCCAAGTGACTTGGGACTGTTGGCTTGGCGCGAGCAGGAGATCGGCATACTGGCTGGCGCCCGCGGCATCGACCAGTCCCTCTGCCATTGCCTGCATCGCCTGCTGATATCCGCCCGCGAAGAACACTCTGCCGAAGAACGCTTCCGACTCTGCGGGTCCCGCGATCAGTCCCGCGCGCTCGAATTCAACCAGCGGGTAGAGATAGCCTGACTCCGAAATTGGATCGGCAAAGGCGATATCGCGTCCGCGCAAATCGGCCAGCGTGGTGATGCCGCTGTCGCGTCGCACGAAGACCCGTCCGGTGTAGGTGGGGGCGTCGCGATAGATCTCGGATAAGAGCGGCACCGCACCGATTTCCGCCTCGGCCAGAACAAAGGGCAGCGCTCCCATGAAGGAGATGTCCGCATCGCCGTTGCGCAGCGCCTCGACGGCGGCGGCGTGATCGATGGTCACGAAACCTTCGACCGGCACGCCGATCTCCCGTGACAGCCAACCGGTGATGGCCTTGATGTCGCCCAGTAGCTTTTCAGGGTTCTCCTGCGGAATAAAGGCCAACCGCAACGGGGCAGACTGCGCGCGAACCGGTGCCGCGAGGGCCGCGAGACTTGCACAGCACAGCGCCAGCATATGACGGCGGGAGAGCATGGAGTTCATCAGAACGCCCTTTCTTCGATGGCTTGCGCCTCGGACTGAAATGCGGCCCAGCTTGCCTCTGCGGCGGCCCAATTGTCGGCGCGGACTTCTGCGCCAACTGCAGCCAGGTGTTCTGCGAGGGAGTAGATCTCCGGGCGTGCGACAAGGTTCGCCATGGTGCCAGCATCCGCTGCAAGATCGGCGGCGACGGTATCAGTCAGGAGCAGGATGTGCTGAGTGTCCCGGCGCGGCAGAAGGGTATCGAGGGTGGAGGCAAAGGTTGTCAGCTCCGCAAAAGCCAACCGGAATGGCGTATTCTCGGTGTCGAAGTCCTCATAAGGTTCATCCGCCGCGCCAACGGTCTCAAGGTAAGCGGTGAGATCGGCGCGCTCGGACTCGCTGAGGCCAAGGCTCTTGGTCGTGTCGAACCAGTTGACAACGGCGGCCAGCGTCGGCATCGAGCCGTCGTGGAAATAGGGCGCGGTATAGACGGTCCCGAGCAGGGTCGGCGTGTCCAGCGCCCCGCCGCGCGACCCTTCATAGGCCGGGATGACCGATCCTATGTCATGTGCCTGCCGGTCCAGGAAATTGCCATCTGGCACATGACAACTGGCGCATGATTTGCCGTTCAGCCCGTCAAAAGGCTGGTTGAAGATCGCCGCGCCGCGCTGTGCCGCCTCAGGCGCGGCCTCGGTCAGGCGGCCGTCGCCGGTTAGCATCGCGTTCGGCAGAAAGTCGAACTCGGTCATGTACGCGACGAGGGCGTCCAGCATGAAGGGCGTCGGCTCGGCCCCAGCGAATTCGTTGACGATCACGTTGCGGGTGAAATCGCGAATGCTGGCAAACCGGCCGTCACGGCCATAAGGACCCGTAAACCGCAGGCCGCGCAGGCTGGGAATGTCGATCGGGTCGGCGCGGCGGTCGTTGAACATCGGATTGAAGAAGGCACCGTCCACATCCACTGCTCCGGGTTGATGGCTGGCGCCGGGAATGAAGAAACGCTGGTTGATATCCGAACGGTTGTGGCAGGTCGAGCAGGCGATGCCAATTTCACGCGCCGGGCCGCTGAATATTTCGGGGCTGTCGAACAGCATGTCGCCATAGGCGATGAGCGGCAGGTCGGTCTCATCTATGCCTTGCTCCTCGAAACCCAGTACAAGCAGGGGCAACGGATCCTGATCGAAGATGTCAGAGCCCGGAGGCAGCGTCGCGGGAAGCGTTACCGCACGGCCGCTGAGGGCGATGGTTTCCGGCACGGCGGTGAGGGTTGTGCGCGGTGCAAAATCGGCGACGCGGTAGTTCGCGGCGAGATAGTCGGAAACAACCACCCGCGCTGTCGCCATTGCGTTGAGATCGGGTTCGGTCGCTCCAGCACCCAGCACCCCGGTGGAGCCGGTGGCACTGGACAGCTCCAGCCAGGCCCGTCCGAGCGCGCGGGCCGCTTCAGGGTCGGCGGCGGCGAGATGATCCTCGATTGCGCGATAAAGCTCTCGGGCCGTGCGTACCGCCTGCTGGGCTGCAGCGGGGCTCTCGGCCGCCAACGCCGCGTCAAGCTCTTCGTCGATGCGGGCGGAGATAATACGCGTCGCGGCCTCGAAAACCGCTGCCCGATCTTCGCGCGCGATGGCAGCTGTCAGCGGCTCGGTCGGTAGGGAGCTTTGGCCTGCGAGCCAATCGAGCGCACCTTGCGTGTATTCCGATCCGCGATAGGGCTCCTCCCAGGCGCGCCCTAATTCATCCCAAGGCACGGGAGTAAGATTGCCCAGAAACAGGGTCAGCCGGTAGGCGGCAGCCTCGGGTAGCCAAGGGGTATCTCTGGCCGGGGTCGCCATGGCCGGCCCGGCGAGCAGACCGATCCCCAGCCCAAAGCCGAAGACGAGAGCTAGTAATTTGATACGCACACGCGCCTCCATCCCAATTCTTAGCTAAGGCTAACTTATACATCCTTGACCAACATATTGTCAATCGGGCAGCGATCCGGCATTGTCCTCTGATGATTGACCAAACTTCACAGTCTAGCGACGATCTCGCGCCGGACAGCCGCGCCCCCGAAGCACAAGCCAACGGGTTCGCGACCGTACGCGAGGCGCGGCGTAACGAGTTGGCCGAAGATTATGTCGAACTGATCGCCGACCTGATCCACCAGTATGGCGAGGCACGTCCGGTCGATATCGCCGAGCGGTTTGGCGTTCGCGCGCCGACCGTGACCAAAACGCTGAACCGCTTGGCGCGCGAAGGACTGATCACCCGCGAGAAGTACCGTTCAGTGTTCCTGACGGAAGCAGGTCGGACGCTGGCACAGGAATGCCGCCGTCGCCACGAAATCGTACTGCGGTTCCTGATCCGTCTCGGACTTGACCCCGAAACGGCGGAGCGTGATGCCGAGGGGATTGAACATCATGTCAGCGAGCAGACACTCGCCCTGTTCGAATCCTATGCCAATCGGCCCTAGCGGAACCTCACGTACTCTCGACCGCGCTGCGGACTTCAGCGATGAGGCCGTCCAAACTGGGTTCCGATAGTTCGCGCCCGTTTAGAAAAAAGGTGGGAGTCTGACGGATACCCACCGCTTCGACATCTGCCTTATCCTGGTTCAGAATTGCTGTAATTCCGGGAAACAACCTGTCGCTCTTGGCCCGTTCCAGATCAAGCCCGGCAGCCGCCGCGATCTGCCAGGCCAAGTCCATACGCGGTGCGCCGTGCACAGCCCATGCTGGTTGCTGCTTCAGGATGGCATTGAGCACAGGTTCAAACTTGTCCTGCATTCGTGCGGTCTCCAGGATACGCACCGCCTCGTCCGATCCTTCATGGAATACAGTGTAGCGCATGACGACGCGCACCTGCTCCGGGAACTCTTCGCGTATTGCCTGAACTGCCGGATGAAAGGCCCTGCAGGCCTCGCAGGAGGGATCAAAAAATTCAACAAGGGTGACCGGAGCCTTATCGGGGCCGAAGCTTGGCGAATAATCTCGAATCAACTGCGCCTCATCAACTGCCGGGGTTACTGCCTCGGCCTCGGTCAATTGTTGGCGCCGGGTCAGGAAGAAGGCGCCGCTACCGAAAGCGGCTAGCCCGAGAGCCGAAGCTCCGATCAAGAGAGTGCGTCTGTTCATGCGCGTCTTCCTTTCGATAGAACAAGGCAACTGAGGATCGCTCCAAAGGCGATCAGGGATAGATAGGGAATGGGCAGGCCAAGGATGGTCTGTGCCTGATCGGTGCAGGACGGCCCGGTTTTTGCACAAGGCGTGACAGCCTCTTGGATCCAGCCGGAGTAAAGGCCGGAATGCCAACCCGCCAACATCAGGCCGGCCGCTGCCAACGGCAGGCCGTAGGGTCGGGCCATGCCGTCGGCACGCCAGATCGAAAGGCCGAAGATGGGCACCAGGGGAAACATGGCAATGCGTTGGTACCAGCAAAGAGTACAGGGCATCTGTTCGAGCACTTCCCCAATGAAGAGAGCGCCAAGTGTTGCGGCCAGAGCGATTACGAACGCCGCCAGCAAGGGCATATCCTCGCCGGACAATGATTGAGGGTCAGGATTGGTCAACGACGGTGTCCTTGGATCGGTGTGAAGCGAATGTGGCGAACACGATAAACAGAGCGCCAAACGTAATCGCAATATCGGCTGTGTTAAAAGTTGGCCAGCGCCAGCCCTGAAAAGAGAGATCTATGAAATCAGTGACTGCGCCCTGTCGCAACCGATCAACCACATTGCCAAGCGCGCCACCCACTATCAGAGAAAATCCGATCTGTTCGACCGGGTGACGCGCCCGAAATGCCATGATGGCGAGGACCACGGTCAAGGTGCCGGTCAGCGCGGCCATGACCAGCGGTTTACCAGCCATGAGGTCAGAGAACAGACCAAAGCTCACCCCTTCATTAAAGCCGAGCGTCAGATCCAATCCGGGCAAAACTGCCACTGAATTACCCTGCAAGAGCAGCGACAAGGCCGCCGCCTTGGTCAGTTGATCAGCGGTTGTTGTGGCTCCGATCAATGCCCACACCCACCGAGCGTTCATGGCCTTATACCGCGACGCATGCTAACCCAACGCGGCACAGTTGCGGCATACTGCTCATAATCCCGCCCCAACGCTTGGCTAAGTATAGCCTCCTCGGAACGAACCTGTATCGAGGCTGACCAGAAAAAGATCAGCGGGGCAAGAATCGTCGGGATTGCTGGAACCGCTAGACTGATACCGGCCAGAAGCATGAATTGACCGACAAAGGTGGGATTGCGGCTGAACCGATAGAGTCCGTCCGAGACTAGGTTGCCGGTCGCTCCCTCGGTTACACCAACGCGCCACGAACTCCCCATCGACATTTGCGCCGCGAAGGCAAGCATCGCGCCGATCCCTGCTACGAACACGCCGATCAGACCAAGCGCTGCTGTAGAGCCTCGGCTCCAGAACGGATCCATCTCGCGCAAGACAGGCATCACCAACCAAAGTAGCGGCGCAACAGAAGCCAGAACAAAGGCCGCACGGAACCCCATTGCGGCCCATCGGTCACGTCCCCTGGCACGGCCAAACAGCCATACCGGCTTTCCCGCTGCCCGTGCTGCGATCGCGCTGCCCCAGAAGAAAAGGGAAAGGTAGCCAAAAAGAAGGACCAGCACGGACCAACCAAAGCTGGAAATCATGATATCAGGCCTCCTGCTCTGGATTGAAACGCAGCAGCCGCAACGCGTTCAGCGTGACGAGCACCGTCGCTCCGGTATCGGCCATAATCGCGATCCAGAGACCGGTCAGCCCCAAAACGGATGTCACGAGGAAGACCGCTTTCAGACCGAGCGCAATGGTAACGTTCTGGCGAATGTTGGCCATTGCCGCACGGGTAAGCCGGATGGTCGCCGGAATGTCGGTCACCCGGTCACGCAGGATGGCCGCATCGGCCGTTTCGAGCGCGACATCGGTCCCCGATCCCATGGCTACGCCAACGCTTGCCTGCTTGAGGGCTGGGGCGTCATTGATGCCGTCTCCGATCATCATCACGCCGCCATGTTCGCTCATGTCGCGAATGGCTTTAAGCTTGTCTTCGGGCATCATGTCGGCCTGATATTCCATGCCCAGGTTTTGCGCTATTGCCGCTGCCGTACGCGGATTGTCTCCGGTCAGGATGATGGGTGTAATACCGATGGCTCTCAGCTGGCGAACCGCTTCGGGCGCATCGGAGCGCGGTTCGTCACGCACAGCGATAATGCCGAGCGGGGTTTTCTCGCGGAAGACCACCACAGCGGTCTTGCCCTCTTCCTCAAACGTTGTGGTCTGGGCGAGGTCAGACTCGTCAATGCCGGCGTTCTCCCTGGCATATCCGGGCGAAGCCACCCAAGCGGAAGCGCCTCCCACAGTGGCGGTCACACCCTTGCCCATCAGCGCCTTTGCATCGCGTGCCGGTGGGATCACTATGCCTTCTTCCTCGGCCTTGCGCAAAATGGCGACAGCCAAGGGATGGCTAGAGCCGCCTTCTACGCCCGCCGCGACAGAGAGAAGCTCGGCCTCGGTTGTTTTTCCCAAAGTCACGACGTCTGTCACCACCGGTCGCCCATGGGTCAACGTCCCGGTCTTGTCGAAGGCCACGCGGCTCACCTTGGCAGTCGCTTCAATCACCGCGCCGCCTTTCAAGAGAAGGCCCCGCCGCGCACCGGTGGAAAGTGCCGAAGCGATGGAGGCGGGAACCGAGATCACGAGGGCACAGGGGCAGCCTATCAACAAGAGCGCCAGCCCGCGGTAAACCCAGGTATCCCAAGGCTGGCCAAAAGCCAGTGGCGGCACGAGCACGACCAGCGCCGCGACAGTGACGATTGCAGGCATGTACCAGCGGCTGAAGCGGTCGATAAACCGCTCGGTCGGCGCGCGAGCCTCCTCGGCCTCTTCCACGAGGCGAATGATGCGTGAGATGGTGTTGTCTTCGGCGGCTTTGGTTACGGTAATCCGCAGGGCGGCTTCGGTATTGATCGATCCTGCAAATACAGGATCGCCCGGACCTTTGTTCACCGGCACACTTTCACCAGTTACCGGACTGTCGTCCACCCCGGAGGTGCCTTCTGTGATCTCGCCGTCTGCCGGAATACGATCGCCGGGACGGACGAGCACGATCTGTCCTATAGCAAGACTTGCTGCCGGCACTTCGCGTGTGACGCCGTCCATTTCCAGAAGCGCCGTTTTCGGGACGAGATTGGCAAGCGCCCGTATCCCGTCGCGCGCCTTGCCTGCCGCCACGCCTTCCAGGACTTCGCCCACTGCAAAGAGGAAAACAACCAGTGCCGCCTCTTCCGCCGCATTGATGAACAGTGCGCCGATAGCGGCAACCGTCATGAGGCTTTCGATGGTGAAAGGCTGCCCCACGCGCAAAGCGACAAACGCGCGGCGGGCAATGGGGGTAACTCCGATCAGACACGCGGCGACAAAGGCCCATTTTCCCACCTCTGGCACAATCAGTTCCACTCCCCAGGCTATCATGAGAAGCAAGGCGGTAAAAATCACCAGTCTGCCCTTGGCCGTCTGGTACCACCGCTTGCCTCGATCTGCGGGATCGTCATGTACGTGTCCGGGACTGCCATGACCGGAATGATCTTTTGCCTTGCCGCCGGCCTGGGAGTGGCCGGTACAGCTTGCACTCTGATCGACAGCTTCGTCCTGCACCGCCGTCGCGACGCGCGGTTCGATACCGTAACCGAGCGCACGAACAGTTCTTTCAACCTTGTCGCGGCCGGTTTCACCTTCGTCCAGCGTCAGGCGCAGGCGTTCGGACATAATGCCGACCTCGACGCCGGTGACTCCTGGCAGCCTTGCCACGGCGTCCTTGACCTTCGTCGCACAAGACCCGCAGTCCATGCCAGATACAGTCCAGTCGCAACTGATTCCCTTTTTTGCTTCCGTTTCCGACACATTTTTTCCTTCGCTCAACAGGGGTTTCTCGGGCTTGATATCGTCAGCCACCCCTTTTAATGTCTCTAGCTACTGTAGCTTCAAGAGAAGAATTATGCTGACCATTGGAAAACTTGGGCAGGCGGCGGGGGTCAAGGTGCCGACCATCCGCTATTATGAGCAAATCGGCTTGTTGCCGGAGGCTGAGCGTAGCGCTGGAAACCAGAGACTCTACAGCCGTAAGGCGCTTGACCGTCTAACCTTCGTCCGACATGCGCGTGAACTTGGTTTTACGCTTGACGCAATCCGCGATCTGCTCAGCCTCTCTGACCATCCTGATCAGCCGTGCGCAGCAGCCGATGCGATAGCCAAAGCTCAATTGGCGGAAATAGAGAAACGCCTCGCACGTCTCGCCTCGCTGAAAGTTGAACTCAATCGCATGGTTGTGCAGTGCGCAGGTGGCAAGATTGCAGATTGCCGAGTTATTGAGGTGTTGAGCGATCATTCGCTTTGTGCGACCGATCACCGTCACTTGCAGGACGAAAAGGATCATTAATCCGTTTGGATTGTTTATCATCCATGCGGCGGCACCGCTGGTTGAAATGGGTGGCTTATTGCCTGCTGGGCTTCGATGGCGCTGGGGGGAGAGGGTCCTGTGGCCGCTGGCAGCCGCAGGACAACGGCTGGACACTCCGTTCTGAAAGGCGCTGAAAACAATGTTCTTGGGGCTGGCATGTATGCACTGCGGAAGCGAGAGAGTTCAGAAATATCCGTCGCTTAACGGTCGGCGAACAAGGTGAGGTTGAAAAGCATGAGAAAAAACAGATTGCTAGCCGTTGACGCAGCACGAGGGACGGCAATTGCCGGCGTGGTTCTTTTCCATTTCGTCTGGGATCTGGAATTCACGGGATTTGTATCGGGCGTGGCTTTCCATCCGCTGTGGCTCGCATTCGGGCGTTTGCTGGCCGGAAGCTTCATGTTCCTTACAGGAGTGAGTCTGGTTCTGGCGCATGGCACAGAGTTGAGAGCTCGGACGTTTTTCCGCCGGTTGGCCATCATTGTTGTCGCGGCCTTGGCGATAAGCGTTGTGACATGGTTCACATTCCCCAACGCATTTGTTTACTTTGGAATCCTGCATTCGATCGCGGTCGCAAGTCTCCTCGGGGTGATGTTTCTCAGGCTCCCGGCTTTGGCCAGCCTGTTTGCCGGCCTGGCGATAATGGCGCTTCCCTGGTACCTATCGCTGCCTGCTTTCGATCCCCGCTGGCTAGCCTGGATCGGCCTTTCAGCCAACCCACCTCTCAGCAATGATTTCGTTCCGGTGTTTCCCTGGGCAGGCATTACACTTCTTGGCATCAGCTTCGCCAAGGTCGTGGACATCAGTAAGAGCAGGATGGCCAGTGCGGGTGCGGATAGCACCATCTTCGCCAGGCTCGGCTGGCTGGGCCGCCACACCCTGCCGATCTATCTGCTTCACCAACCCGTGATGCTGGCGATCATCGTTCCTCTGTCGCGCCTGTTTTAGCGGGCTTTCGGTCCAGCGCCGAAGGGATCGGCAAGCGCTGCTTTCGGCCGACTAACGGGGACAGAAGTCGATGAAGTGATTTCCGACAAATATTGCGGGCCCTTCTTGGCCAGAATTTTTCGGAAAATCGGATTCATTCCACCATCCGAATAAGCAAGGCCGACATTCTGGCCATCTCTGAGCAGTTCTTTCATTCTCTCAATATCCCGCTCCGACTTCTCGGCCACTTGCTGGATCTCCGGTTCAAATGCCGGACATTGTCCAAGCGGATTAGCGGGCACATTGCCGTTGACGGGTTCGCCAAACCTGTAGCGTCCCTCGCAGAATTGAAATCGGGGAGTCTGGCGCAAAACTTCAAAGCGATCATACCCGGCCTTGAGATCCATCCAGAAATCGAAATTTGGGTCTTCTCGGCGCGCGGCAAGGTTTTCTGGCGTCATCCGAAACGGATACGACTGGACTTGAACAGCCTGTTGCCCGCCACGCAAGGCATCCCGGACAAGGGCGTAAACTTCCGCAACATGCTCGTCAGAAATAGCAAAACAACCCGAGGAAGAACATGCTCCGTGAACCATCAGGGCCGAACCGGTATAGCCCTTTGCGCGCTCCAGCCGGTTCGGATAGCCGAGATCGAAGGAAAGGTAGTATTGCGACTTCGGGTTCAATCCACCTAGACCCACAGTGTAGAAACCTTCAGGTGCCTGACGGTCACCTTCGAGTTTTTTTGGGCCCAAAACGCCCGACCATCGGCACATCGGATAAGTCTTCATCAGCGCATACTTGCCGGTCGCGTTTTGCTTCCAAACTTCCAGTTCACTCTCCTGTTTGAAGATGCGAACCAGCACCGGATCTGCGGGCTTCATGCCCATCTCCCGCATTTGCGCAATTGTCTTTTGGGGGATAGGAATATTGCCTCGGTCATCAAGCTCAAGCGTCGTCGTCACACATCCAGACGCTATCACGCCCGCCAAAAGGACACCGATCAAGCTGGGTCGAAACCCTCGTTTTGTTTGTCGCTTGGACCCGATCATCTTCAGCATCATTTCCGTTTCTTGCCTTTGGCGTCAGATCACTATCAGCCGGGCTCCGCTGGTGACCCGGCCATAGAGATCAACAACATCCTGATTGATCATGCGCACACACCCGCTCGACACAGATTTACCTATTGTCCAGTATTCCGGCGATCCATGGATGCGATAGAGCGTGTCCACACCGTCCTGGAAGATGTAGAGGGCTCGCGCGCCGAGCGGATTGTTTAGCCCGGGCGGCATGCCGCCATTGCTGGCGCTCCATTTTGCCAACTCAGGTTGTCGCGCGATCATTTCTTCGGGCGGAGTCCATTTCGGCCAAGCCTGCTTCCATTGGATCACGCCTTCACCCGACCACTCGAAACCCTGCCGGCCAAGGCCAACGCCATAACGCATGGCTTTTCCATTCTCCTGGATCAGATGAAGAAAATATGTCTTTGTGTTGACGATTACCGTTCCAACCGGATACGGGCTGGTCAAATCCACCTGCCGCCTCCAGAATTTTGATGGCACCTTGTCTATGTCTATCGCAGGCAAGGGGAACTGTTCGCCGGGCATCGGCCCGTACATTGCTCGTACATTGCTCAACTTTGGATTTGGCGAAGGTTTCTCGTCCAGCTGACCGGTCTGAGTTGCGGTTGTGCATCCGGACAAGGCCAGCACTGAAGAGCCCGCTGCTCCAACAATGAATTGACGCCGGTTCATGTGTTTTCATCTTTCACGAATGTGTGCATGGTTGACTCGCTTAATAACGTCATCGGGGAAACGAGCCGCAGAATCAGAGATGATTTGCGGCTCACAATTATCTAGATTCGAAGAATGGCGTTTCTTCTACAGCACCACAACCTGGGCGCCGACCGGCACCCGCTCAAAGAGATCTTCGACATGTTCGTTGATCATGCGAATGCAGCCATTCGAGACAGAACGCCCGATTGAAGATGGTTCTGTAGTACCATGGATGCGGTAGAGCGTGTCACGCCCATCTCGATATAAGTAGAGGGCTCGCGAGCCTAGCGGGTTGTTTGGCCCACCGGGCACACCCTTGGCAAAGCGCGCGTACTTCTTCGGGTTGCGCCTGATCATGTTTGCCGTAGGAGTCCATGACGGCCACTTGGCCTTTCGACCAACCTTTGCTTGTCCGCGGAATGCGAGACCTGCGCGACCCACTCCGACCCCGTAGCGGCGTGCCTTTCCAGCACCCATCTGCAAATAGAGAAAATGGTTGCTGGGGTCGACAACTATAGTTCCGGGCTCGTAACCGCTAAAGCGCACGGTTTGCGGCTCGAATTTCTCGTCCAGTTTATACTTTTCGTCATGGGCGTAGGCAGGAAGCCCACAGGAGGTGGCAAGGCCAGCGCCAAGGCCAAACAGCAGTCCTCTTCTCGAAATCATGTTTCACACTCACGTCGTTGAATTTTCCGATTGGCGCAATATGCGCATTTGGCTATTCAAGCGTGAGCGTCTGGTGGCCGCGGGACCACGTATCCGATATTGAAGAGAAGCAAGACTTTGAAGCTAGCATCATGCTCCTGCACCTCGTTCATACTCGCTGAAACAGTCGAGACAGCAAATACTGCAAAGTGCATCTGACAGTGCACGGAAACTTTGCTTCCGCTTTTCTCGCCCAGCGGGATTTCGTCTGAACCAAGTGCAAGTCCACTGGCCATTTCATCGCATTCGACGGCTTCACCAAAGCTTTGGCACACAGAAACCAAATCCACCTCACTGGACGGATGCGCCAGCGCCGGAAGCGCCAGCAGCAATGCTGAAATGAAGGTCAATACGCGTATCATCTGACCCTTTTCGCCTCATTGATACAATTTGTCTACATGAACCATGATTAAGTTTTCGTGAAGAATGACCCTGCGATCAGCAGCGAGCGAGACTGTGTCAAGTCGGTTGCTCCTCAACTTTTGGAACTGGGACAGCTATCTGGTTCATCCGCCACCATGCGAAAACCGTGAGGACGACCAAAGCGACAAGAAAAGCAATACTTGCAAAGCCCCAGCCTGTTTCCACGGCTTTTTCTACCTGCGCACCGAAAACGAAGCCCACCGAGACCAAGCAGGCGGTCCAAATCATGGCCGATCCTGCATTCAAAATCGTAAATCTGCCCCATGACATTGATCCGAGACCGACGGGCAACGCGCCGATGGTCCGCATACCCTTGGGGTACCTGTAAAGAAAGATGTAGGCCCAACCGTACTTTGCAAGTAAAGCTCTTGCTACAACACTCGCTCTTTGAGCAAATTGCCATCTATTTAGCCAAGCATCTCCAAATCGTCTGGCAATGAAGAACCGTACTTCGTCACCCAGGTACCCGCCGGCAAAAGTCGCGACTAAGACAATATGCAAATCTAAAATTTGTGTTTGAGCCGCATAACCCGCGAACAAAGGCAGACTACCACTTTTCAACATGCAGTATACAAAAAGCAGGACGTAGATCCACAGACCGTACTCCCGTATCAGCTCCGATATACCGTCCATGTCACTTCACCCCCTCAATCTGCTCAGAACAAACAACCAACCCACTGTGTACGGGCTACACACTCCATCAGATTTGCCCTTCACATAGATCTGCCTGCTTAATGCACGGTGGTCGTGGACATGTAATCAAAGTCGGTTGCGCAGAATGAACAGCTCCGAGTGTTCTAGATACCCTTGGACGTCATTTTATGCTGCTGCTCGAACGCGACGGACGACAGCATCCCATTCCTGACAGGCTTGCGTGTGGAGTTGTCGAGCACCTCGATGTAGTCGAACACATCCGGTCTGGCCTTAACGCGGGCCTTGTAAGTTCATCGTCTCGTCATCTCGTGTTTAAGCAAATTGAAAAAGCTCTCGGCAATGGCGTTATCATGAGAGTTTCTCCATCAGTTCACCCCCTCTGGCGGCTGAATTGCGAAAGCACCATTGCGAGGGGAAATAAGAATGTGCAACGATCCGTGGTAAAAGATATCGGTAAGCCCGACATGCTCGAATGAGGAAACCCATGAGATCAGCACTCTGTTTGATTACGGCAAGTCTATTTTTTTTTGTGGTCCCGTCGATTGCGGGTACCAGCATCTCGTTGAATGCCAGCAATGACCTCGTTGTCGAACATGCCGTGATCGTCCAGCCGACAATTGGTGTCCAGGAGACGACGGGATTTCTTACCATTTGGAACGGAACACGGGAACCAGTGAGACTCGCTTCGGTGGAGAGTGATGCCTTCGGCAAGATATCCATTCGCCGGACAGAGATGACAAAGGTGCAGGACATGCCTGACCCGGTTTACGGGAAGGTTCCCATACCGGGTCGTGCAGAGCTATTGATGAGACCAGACGGTGTATATCTCACCTTGGGCGAACCTAAGAGAAACGTCGAGACGCTCACTGAAATAGACATGGTTCTGGTGTTTGACAGTGGGCGGCGTATAGCCGTTTCTGCAACATGGATTCGAACAGACACGCAAATGGAAGACCACCATCACGGTCAAGGAGATGCATAGCGCGAACCTTGAACCAGTCGTATTCAAAAACGCAACGGGTTGCTGTAGATTCTGGGCGGCCTCGACTTACCCAGGTGGGCTAAACAACTCGCAGATTTCTGGATATTCTGGTACTGCGGACCCCAAAACACGAACTGGATTAAACCCGGCTACGGGGCGATGGTTCGATGTAAAACCTTGTGACCCAATTAACAGAATTATCTATGTGGCCAACACCGTGGACGCGGGAGCCGTTTTTGCCGCCTGTAGTAGTGTCTATTCCACAGCGTCGGTTATGCGAATGTAGCGGTAGAAGACACAGAACTCCGAAATTAGACCTTTGGCGTATCACCACATGGTTTTGAAGCGACAACTCTTCTGGAGGCTCCGCTGCAGCAGCTACTGGGGACGATTCGCATCTTTTTGAATTCCGATGCGATGGAACAAATCCGCGCCCTATGAGTTTGCCGCCCAAGGACGCCTCAGTGTGCTATGCGCGCGAAGCGGGTGCGCGGGACGGAGCAAATGCGAAGGGCAGCATTGTGAAGGAGCGGTGGTGAACAACCTATGGCTGATAACTGGCCTCGCGCTCCTACCGGGGCTCGGCAATTTTGCTGGCGCAATGGTCGCTGAGTTCGTCCGAACATCGCCACGACTTCTGAATTTGGCGCTCCATGCGTCGTCGGGCATCGTCATTGGCGTGGTAGCGATCGAGCTGATGCCCGAAGCACTCGACAATCTCGCCGGCTGGTGGATCGCCGTCGCCTTCGCGGCAGGCGGAGCGATCTATATCGGCACCGAAACGCTGATCGTGAAGATAAAGCCGTCGCGGGAGAGCGGCGGAAGCACTGAAATGTGGATGATTTATGTTGCGGTAGCTGTCGACCTCTCCGGTGATGGCTTGATGATAGGCTCCGGCACTGCGGTCGGTGCCTCGCTTGCCGTTGTGTTGGCCGCGGGGCAGGTACTGGCCGACTTTCCGGAGGGATACTCGGTCGTGGCAAACCTCAAAGAGAACGGCGTGTCGCGCAAGCGGCGGATCGCGGTCTCGTTGTCATTCCCTCTCTATTGCCTCGGGACGGCTTTGCTTGCATGGTTCCTGCTGCGAAGCGCGCCGGATGCAGCGAAATACGCCGCGCTGAGCTTCGTCGCCGGGCTCCTGTCGGTCGCAGCTGTCGAGGACATGCTCGAGGAGGCACACGAGGCCGCGAGCGACAACCGCCTCTCGGCACTGGCCTTCGTCGGCGGATTCGTTCTCTTTACCTTGGTTTCCGCCGGTCTGGAGACAGTTATGGCCAGCGGTGGCGGATCGACCGGCCAGAGCAGTTCAGTGATCGAGCAAAGCGGGACGTATGCAAATGCCCAATGACCACACCCACATCAACCCAGAATCAGGCGATCGCCGGGTTTCCATTGCAATATGGGCGAACGGAATTCTCACTGTCGCGCAGATAGCCGGGGGAATTCTTTCCGGCAGCCTTGCTCTGATCGCTGATGCGCTGCACAACTTCTCCGACATGGCCTCGTTGGTCATTGCCTTTGCCGCGCGCAAGATTTCGCGGCGCCCCCCGGACGAGCGCATGACATTCGGCTATGGTCGCATCGAGATTGTCGCGGCGCTGATAAACTACACCACGCTTATTCTTGTCGGCTTCTACCTGATCTATGAGGGCGGAATGCGGATGATCGACCCGCCCCAGGTCCAGGGCTGGACGGTCGTCATCCTGGGGGGGGTCGCACTCGCGGTCGACACGCTGACTGCGATGCTCACTTATTCGATGCAGAAGGGCAGCGTGAACATCCGCGCGCTGTTCCTGCACAACCTTTCGGATGCGCTGGCATCCGTCGCCGTCATCATCGGTGGCACACTCATCATTCTCTATGACATGCGCTGGGTCGACCCGGCGATCACCATCGGTATCGCGCTCTACATCCTCTATTTGGCCTTCACCGAGATCGGCAATCCGGTCCGGACACTGATGCTGGGCAGCCCGCCGGAGATCGACGGCGGCGATGTCGTCCAAACCGTGCGCGAAGTCGACGGCGTGGAAGATGTGCATCATGTGCATCTCTGGCAAATGCAGGAGCATGAGGCGGCACTCGACTGCCACGTAGTCGTCGCCGCGGACGGGTGGTCGCGGATCGAGGATATCAAGAACGAGATCAAGGACAGGCTGAACGATCGGTTCGGCATCGCGCATTCCACCCTTGAATTCGAGCATGAGAACCGAGCGCACGAAAATGCTGACCTCTATGGTCACGGCAATCCCGAAGAACAGGAGGAAGACCATGTTCACCGAGACCCGGACAAATCGTGACGACGTCATCGGAATCGCCTGCGAGGGCAAGCTCAGCGAAAGCGATCTCGAGCGGATGCACGCGTTGCTGCATGAGCGACTTGCATCTGTAGAAGAGCCCGGCCTCGTGGTCGATTTGACGAAGTTCGAAGGGTACACGGGCCTCGCTTCAATGCGAGAAGACTTCAAGATGGACACCGCCCATCGAAACGATTTCTCCCGCATCGCCGTCGTCGGCGACGCGGCGTGGCAGCACTGGGGAACCACCTTCGCTAAGGCCTTGACCCATGCCGAGATGCGCTGGTTCGACGCAAGCGCGCTGGACGCGGCTGCGGAATGGGCAGGCGGGGTGTGACTGGACCGCCACCCTCCTGCCGTGCCCACGACTTCCGTGAGCGCGCAGGTCGGCTTCCAACCTGTCTCCTGTCCAGGGCAGTCGCAGCCTTTCGACTCTCCTCACACGGACATATGCCAGGAGCGTGGCCCACTGTCATTTTCTGCGTTGCGGCGATCGTCGCCTCGAGCGCTCGCTCCCATACCGAGGGTACACCGATATCGCCACACGACTTCTGGACCGCATGGTCGCTGCAGCCGAGCGTCGTGGTGCCCATCGCGATCGCGGCGTTGCTCTACGGACGTGGTCTGCGCCTCGCCTGGAGCCGCGCCGGAATCGGCCGCGGCACGGCGGCGTGGCGGGCGGGGCTTTTTTCTTTCGGGATGATCGCACTCTGGGCGGGCCTCGTCTGGCCGCTCGACGCCATCGGCGAAAGCCTCTTCTCCGCCCACATGGCGCAGCACATCGTGCTGATGGGGATGGCCGCCCCGCTCCTCGTGCTGGGTCTTCCGATTCCGACGATGATCCGGGCCCTGCCGCGAGACTGGCAGCGCGGGCTGGCGCACGCTGTCCGCTGGGAGCCATGGCGCAGGTTCTGGGGATTCATCGCCCGCATTGACGTCGCAACCGTTCTGCAACTGCTCGTATTCACTTTGTGGCACATTCCGGCGGCGATCGCGCTGTCGCTCGAAAATGATTTCGTGCACTCGCTGATGCACGGCTCGATCCTTGCCGCAGGGCTCGTGTTCTGGACAGCCATCCTGCGCATGCGAAGCGACGAGTTCGGATTGGCGATCCTGGCTCTCTTTGTGAACTTCAAGTTCTCGCTCATCCTGGGTGCGCTGCTCGCCTTCTCCTCACGTGTCTTTTACGAAAGCTACCTGGATCGCGGCCTCCCTTGGGGCGTCACGCTTTTGGAGGATCAGCAACTCGCGGGCATCCTGATGATGGTTGTCCAGTCAATGATGTATCTGCTGGCCTTGGTCATCCGGGTAGCTCTTCTGCTGCGCTCGCCGGACAGCCGCGTCGCCACCACATTGACACCGCAACCCGGGGGCCTCGCCCGATGACGAGATCCGGGGTCCTCGCGGCGGCGCTGGCGAGCGCCGCCCTCACCGGCTGCCAGGGCGCGCAGTCCGCCTTCGATCCGGCGGGAGTCGAGGCGGAGCGCGTGCTCACCTTGTTCTGGATCATGCTGGCCGGCGGCGCCGCCATCTGGATCGTCGTGATCGGCATCAGCTACTATGCCGTCAAGGGCAAGTCCGGGCCCTATTCGGACCGATCCGGCATTCGGCTGATCGTCTGGGGCGGCTGCGTCTTTCCGGTCGTGGTTCTGGCGGGGCTGCTCTGGTGGGGTCTGACGATGATGCAGGAACTGCGGCGCGCAGCGGACGGACCCACCATCGCCGTCTCCGCTGAACGGTTCTGGTGGCGGGTGGCCTATGCCGTCGATGGCGAGCCCGGCGTCATCCGCAACCTGCCGCGCGGCGGCGTCCCGAGCGCGAACGAGATCTGGATCCCGCTCGGCAAGCGCACCGAGATCCTGTTGAGCAGCCCCGACGTCATCCACTCCTTCTGGGTGCCGCCGCTCGCTGGGAAGATAGACGCCATACCCGGCCGGGTGAACCGTCTGGTGCTGGAGCCCACCAGTCCCGGCGTCTTCAACGGCGCCTGCGCCGAGTACTGCGGTACGGCCCACACCTATATGGGATTCCGCGTCGTCGTTGTGCCCCAAGCGGAGTTCGAAGCCTACGTCGCGTCGCAGGCGCTCCCCGCCGCAGTGGTTGACGGTCCCGGTGCCGGATTGTTCCTGCAGAACGGCTGCGCCGCCTGCCACACCGTGCGCGGCACCCCCGCGGACGGTGCCGTCGGACCCGACCTGACCCATGTGGCGAGCCGGCGCACAATTGCTGCGGGCGTGCTTCCGACAACCGTGGAAAATTTCGCGGCGTTCATCCGTTCGACCGAGCACCTCAAGCCGGGCGTGGAGATGCCGGGTTTCGGGATGCTCCCCGACGAGGAGATCACCGCAATCGCAAAATGGCTGGGGACGCTAGAATGACCGATACTACGGACCAATCACCCACTTTCGCCGATAAGGAAGACGAAGCGGTCCGCCGCGCGCAGGAGGACCGGCTGCGCGCGGTCTGGGCGGCCCCGAAGGGCTGGCGCTACTGGTCGGCCGTCAACAACACCGAAGTCGGCATCTGGTACACGGCGCTGTCCTTCATCTTCATGCTGTTTGCCGGCGTGCTGGCGCTCATCATGCGGGCGCAACTGGCGTTGCCGGAGAACGACCTCGTCACGCCCGACTTCTACAATCAGGCGTTCACGCTGCACGGCACGGCGATGATGTTTCTCTTCGCTGTGCCCATCTTCGAGGCGGTTGCGATCATCCTGCTGCCGCAGTTGCTCGGCGCACGCGACCTGCCATTCCCGCGGCTTTCTGCGTTCGGGTTCTGGTGCTTCCTCATCGGCGGCGTTTTCGTCATGGGCTCGATCTTCTTCGGTCAGGCGCCGAGTTCGGGCTGGTTCATGTATCCGCCCCTGACAACGGAGGAGGAATTCACGCCGGGCTACGGACCCGACATCTGGCTGCTCGGCCTGTCGTTCATTGAAATCGCCTCCCTCGCCGCGGCGGTCGAACTTATCGTTGGCACTTTGAAGTGCCGTCCGCCGGGAATGCGGCTCAACCTGATGCCGCTCTACGCCTGGTATGTGCTGGTCGTCGCCGGCATGATCCTGTTCGCCTTTCCGCCCCTGATCGCAGGTGACATCCTCTTCGAACTCGAGCGTTTATTCGACTGGCCGTTCTTCGACCCCAGTCGCGGCGGCGATCCGGTTCTATGGCAGCATCTGTTCTGGATTTTTGGCCATCCGGAGGTCTACATCGTGTTCCTGCCGGCGATCGCGCTTGTCGCCATGATCGTGCCGACCTTCGCGCAAAGGCCGATCCTCGGTTATTCCTGGATCGTGCTCGCCGCGGTCGGCACCGGCTTCATCTCTTTCGGGCTGTGGGTGCATCACATGTACACAACCGGGCTGCCCTCGATCTCGCTCGGCTTCTTCTCGGCTGCGTCCGAAGCGGTGGCGATCCCGACGGGAGTGCAGATCTTCGTCTTCATTGCGACGCTTCTAACCGGACATGTAATCCACTCGGTGCCGATGCTGTTCGTGTCCGGGGCGCTCGCCAATTTCGTGATCGGCGGGCTCACCGGCGTCATGGTGGCGCTGGCGCCGTTCGACTGGCAGGCGCACGACACCTATTTCGTCGTGGCACACCTGCACTACGTCCTGATCGGCGGCATGCTGTTTCCGGTCGTCGCGGGCGTCTATTACTACTGGCCACTGGTCAGCGGCCGTAAACTTTCCGACCGGCCAGGCCGGATCGCGTTCTGGCTGATGTTCGCCGGCTTCAACCTTGCTTTCCTGCCGATGCACTACTCCGGCCTTGCCGGCATGCCCCGGCGCGTCTGGACCTATCCGGAAAGTCTCGGCGTCGGCACCGCCAACATGATCTCGAGCGTCGGCGCCTTCGTCTTCGCCAGCGGAATCCTGATCATCGTCTGGGATGTGCTGCGTCCGCGCGGCAAGGAGCCCTACGCCAAACGCAACCCGTGGAACGCAGGCACGCTGGAATGGCTGGTCGAGATGCCGGGCGAGAGCTGGGGCGTCCGTTCCATTCCGGCCGTCACCTCGCGCTATCCGATCTGGGAGCAGCCGAACTTCATCGATGACGTCGACAAGGGCAGGTTCTACCTCCCCGACGCTGCGGAGATGAAGCGCGAGACGATCATCACCTCCGTCCTCGACGGCAAGCCGCTGCAATGCCTGCGCGTACCGGGACCGAGCTTCATGCCGATGATCGCCGCGGTCTTCACCGGAGCGATGTTCATCTTCGCGACCTTCCACTGGTGGGCTGCGACGATCGTCGCGATGGGGCTGTCGACGATCTCGATCATGGTCTGGCTCTGGCGCGGCACCTCCCTGATCCCGGAGAAGCCGGAGAAGGACGTTGGCCTCGGCCTGAAGCTGCCGCTCTACAAGTCCGGGCCGCATTCCGTCGGCTGGTGGGCCATGTTCATCATGATGATGGGCGACGCAACAGCATTCCTCGGCCTGGTCTTCGGCTACTACTACTTCTTCACCATCCACGCGGATTTCCCGCCGCCGTCAACGGTCGGCCCCGGCGTGCTCTGGCCCAGCGTCGCTTTCGGCCTTTTCGCGGTCGCCTGGTCGACGGCCCTCGGCGCACGGCTTTCGAACCAGGCGGGCCGCGTCGGTCGCGCCCGGGTGCTCATGGCGGCAGGCGCGCTCGTTGCCCTCGCCGCCAGTGCGGCGCTCCTCTGGGGACCATATGTCACGGGTCTCCGCCCCACGGCACACGTCTATCCGGCGACGGTCTGGGTGATCACCATCTGGACCGCCGCGCACGGCGTCGCGGGAAGTCTCATGCTTGGATACTGCCTCGCCCGCTCGCTGGCGGGGCGGATGACGCCAGCACACGACATCGATATCTTCAATGTCGCACTTTACTGGCACTTCGTCGGGTTCACGGTGATCGTCACAGTGGGGACGCTCGCCTATCTCCCCGTTCTGATGTGAGGGCGATACATGCAGGTATTCGGCAAGACGCAAGACAACCTCTGGACCCTGGTCGCCGCGCCGACCATCTGGGGCTTCCATTTCCTGTTCAGCTATTTCCTGGCGGCTTACAGATGCGCGCCGAATGATGATGTCTTCAGGAACATCGGCGGCACGCGAATGGCGATTTCCGGAGTCACAGCCGTCTGCCTGCTGCTGATCCTGCTGATAGCTCGCCGCGCCTGGCGCGAATGGCGCGCCGACGGCGGCGGCTACAGCAACAACCAGGACACGCCCGAGGCGCGCGAGCGCTTCCTGGAATTCTCGACGCTGCTTCTCGCCGCGCTCTCCTTCGCCGCGGTGGTCTTCGAGACGCTGCCGGTCCTCGTTTTCTGGGACTGCCGGTAATGCGCGCGCGACCGCCCGGGAGGGTACCATGCATCTGAACGTCGTCATCACCTGGAAGAGGCTCGCCGGCCTCGCCGTGCTTGGCGTGACGGGCGCGCTGATGGTCGGCTGGATAGGCCTAGTTTCGATCGCTGCCTCGGCCGGGCATTGGTCGGTGACACAATGGTTCCTCGGCTGGACGATGGAGAATGCTGTCAGAACACAGTCGATGCTGATCTCGAAGCCCGAGGAGATCGACCTCGACAACCCGATGCTGGTGCGTCGCGCGGCCGGGCATTACGCGACCGGCTGCGCGTCCTGCCACGGCGCCCCCGGCGTGCCGCAATCACCGGTGGTCGAGGAGATGGTGCCCTCGCCGCCGCGGCTCGAAGAAAAGGTTGCCGAATGGAGCGACGAGGAACTGTTCTGGATCGTCAAGAACGGCATCAAGTACTCGGGGATGCCGGCCTGGCCGGCGCAGGACCGCAAGGACGAGGTTTGGGCGCAGGTGGCGTTTCTTCGAGCGCTTCCCGAAATGTCCCGGGCCGAATATGCGGACCTCGCGCTGGGCGGCGGCTTGGCTGACGACGAACTCGAAGCGGGCGGTGAAACCATGCCCGCACTCGATGGCATCGTCGACAATGCGCTCACCGATTGCGCCCGCTGTCACGGTCGCGACGGGCTGGGCCGCGGAGAGGGCGAAGCCCGCCACGCCTTTCCGGTGATTGCCGGCCAACCCGCGCCCTATCTCTACGCGACCCTGCTCGCCTTTGCGCGCGGCGACCGCCAGAGCGGGTTCATGGAACCGCCCGCCACCCGCTACGAGACCGAGGTGCTCGCCCAACTCGCGCGCTATTTTGCGGCGCAGCCGGCGCCCCCTGGTTCCAGCGACGAAGGCGTGGCTGCTCGCGGCCCGTCAGGTTTCGACACGAGCGACGAGGCGCCCGCATCCGCCCCTCCGGCGGTCGCGGCGGATGCGGTCGAAACCCTGGTTTCGCCCACCGAAACACGGCAGGACGAGGCAGGGGTGCTCGAGGGCGAAGACGATGCAGGGACAAGCGCGGTGCCGATGGCAGCAGCTGCGGGGCCTCCGGCCAGCCGGGATGAACTTCTGGAGCTCGGGCGACGCATCGCACTGGAGGGCATCGCGTCGCGCAAAATTCCCGCTTGCCGGAGCTGCCACGGCGGCACCGGCCGCGCCCGGAACCCGTATTATCCCTATCTCTCCGGCCAGCCGGAATGGTACCTCTCGGAGCACCTTCATCTCTGGAAGGAAGGAACGCGCGGCGGCACTCAATACACGCACGTCATGGCCGAGATCGCCGAGAACATGACGCAAGAACAGATACAAGCCGTCTCCGCTTGGTACGCGGCGCAAATCTCCGTAAGTCGATAGACCCGCCATGGTGCCGCGATCGAGGATCCGCTCGACAATCCAGGCGTTCTCTGTTCCCACCGATTCCATTGTCGCACCACCAGACTCCCAACGCGTACCGGCCCACGGCAGAATTTGATTCAGCGGCACCTCCGCCTGCTCGGAAACATTCTGATCATCGAGAAGTTTGGCTTCAGCGGAAAAGCCCCAATGCACGGATAGATAAGGTGGCGTGGTGCCTATCAGCTCCAGCCGCCGCCTATCGTCCGATAGAAAATATGCGAACCAATCTGAGTCATGCGCTGCATGGAGGCGGCCCAGGAAGGGTTCACGTAGGTTGCATTATAGTGAGTGGACGAAGCGACCTCGGCAAGAAAAATCTTGCCAGCAGATACCGCCATCGCGACGTCTTTTGCGAGCCGAAAAGCTCTTCGGTCTACAATTAGATCGGCTATACCGTCACAGGCGAAAGAGAACTGACATCTGTTGAACCAGCTCTTGTTTTGGTACACTACTCCGCAAATGCTGCCGGGATATTTGGGGTTGCGCACTCTATTTAGAATAACTTGGGCGACAGCTGCTTGACCCTTCACCTCTTCACCGCGCGCTTCAAAGTAAATACCGGTCGCCAAGCATTTTTGTTCAGTAGCCGAGAAGACCGATGCTGGGAGTGGCTGACTCAACCAATCATGGTCACCTTCCGCCACCGGCGGAACAAAACGACCTCTGTCTGTTTCGCCTCCCAGCACTGCATCAAAAGGACCCTCTGGAGAATGGTAAGCGTCCGTCGGGGCGTAGGCCGTAGCAAGAACATCAGCGGAATCATTGGTGACGAGGGCAGCGAGAACAGGCGGGACACCGGCCAAACGGTCATCTTCGGGATTATGACGTGCCGAAGCGTCTCTCATTGTAAGATACTCGAAGCCTTGCCTAAGTTCCCCGAACTCCGGTTCAAACGCCGATAGCAGCGGCACGAAGCCAGATTGGGTGATCGATATCCCGGCTGATAGCCCGGTCGTTTTCCTGCGCGGCAGCCTCGAAGTTTTCGTCAAAACCGCCGATGTCGCAGAACCAATCTCGTGGGCACCCCGCAGCTTGATCCGGGCGCCTTTTTTGCCATAGTCCTCGCTACCGTCGAGGAATACAAAACGATCTGCGTTCTGGGTTGTTCGGGATTCCAGGGGCCTTTCCATTTGCGTACCCCTTGATTCGTAGAGGTGTGGCGGAGACGCAAAACCGAAAGCTATCCACGACACGAAAAACAAAGCCAAAGCGGAGTGCTTAGGGCACACGGCTGTTCGCATCTTTGCTTCTCCAAACCTGGTTCGTTGCGCGAAGAGGATGCTTTGTTAACCTTAACTAATTATTAAAGCCAATCCCTCGTCGGCGTCACAATGTCTCAGCAAAGCAGCAATCTGGCGGCAACCACCCCATCTATTCATTCCTCTATGAGAGAACGGCCGCGCAAATTGGACCTGCCCGGAATGTGTGGAGAGGCTTTCATTCTGTGATGGCCATTTCGGCCTCGAATGAGGTTGGCGATTTGAATCCCAATGCGGAATGTCGCCGACCTGGATTGTAGAAGCCTTCGATATGTTGGCCAAAGGCCAGTACCGCAGCTCTTTCGGGTCTGGAAGCTGGTTCGCCAAATCAGCTCGTTCTTGATCGTCTTGAACACTGTTTCCACCATCGCGTTGTAGTAGCAATCGCCCTTGCCGCTCATCGACGGGATAATCCGCTTCGCCTACAGAAGCCACTGGTAGTCGTGCAAGCAATATTGGTTACCGCGCTCGGTGTGCTGGACCAGGTCGGGTAGCGGATTGCGCAGGGCAATGGCGCGCAGCAGCGCATTAAGAGCCAAGTCCTTCTTCAACCGGTCGCTCATGCCCCGCCGACAATGCGCCTGTAGTAGAGATCGAGCACGATCGCCAGATAGAGCCAGCCCTCGGCCGTCCAGACATAACTGATGTCGGCGCCCACTTCTAATGGAGCCCTTGGGATCGAAGTCCTGTTCGAAGAGATTAGCGGCGACCGGGCCACCGTGATGGCTGTCAGTCGTTTTCTTGTAGCGACGATTTTGCAGAACCTCTAGGAAATTGTCGCGCATCAGTCGGGCCACACGATGACGCCGGACATCGAAACCTTCTTCCCAGAGTTCGGCATGCATGCACGGTGCATCGTAGGTCTCGCTGGAGGTCGAGAACTGCGCACGGATATGCGCCAACAGTACCAAGTCCTCACCCTGTCGGCGGCTGGCGGGACGGCCATTCCCACTCAAGTTGCCGCCAAGGACATTGCTTAGGCGATGCAGGGGGAATTCCTTTATCGCCTGATCGATGAGGCGGAACCTTGTTGACGTCCCTCCTTGGTGAAAAAAGTTGCTGCCCGCCTCAGGATCTCGCGTTTTTAGCGGAGAAGCTTATTTTCATGGCGAAACCGTGCCAGTTCCTTGGTGGTATCTTCGTGTGGGCCGGCCAGCAGATCTGCTTCCTGATATTGCCGCTTCCATCGCGTCAGACTGGATAATCCGCCCCCAAATCGTCCATCACCTCACCGGAGCGTGGGGCGGCTGCTTTCCGTCAGCCGCACCGATTCCTGCTTGAACTCATCGGTGAATGTCCGTCTCTCGCGTTTTCCCATTGGGTCCTTCTGTCGCGTCCAGCGATATCAGAAAGTCCCACCATTTTTACCGGACAAGTCAACAAAGATTCAGCTATCCAATTGTTTCTAAATCGTGTGTTGCTAATGCAGCATTTGAATCGCATTTGAGAAAAATCCAAGTCTTTGATTTTTCCCAGTTTTTATCTGTTTCTCGTAGTGTCTTTCCATCAACTTTGGGGAAAGGTTCAACATGGGAAAGTCAATTATTGCGGCGCTTGCGCTCGCCTTGTCCTGCGGCGCCGCCGGCGCCAATGCACTCCATCTCAACCCGACGCAGCCCGCCAGCGCCGCAAACATGGAGACATTCGGCAGAACGACAATACCTATCGGCTATTATGACTATTGCCAGCGCTACGCCGATCGCTGTGACCGCCCGGCAGATGGCCAGATCGTCGAATTGACACGCGAACTCTGGAAGGACATCATCCAGACCAACCACGATGTGAATACAGCTGTTGCTCCTCTGCCCGACAGCGAGATTTTCGGGGTTGAAGAGCGTTGGGAGTATCCCGACAATGTAGGCGATTGCGAGGACTACGCACTGGAAAAGCGCAAACGCCTAAATCAGCGTGGAGTTCCGCTGGGCGCGCTATCCATGACTGTTGCACGGGACGCAAACGGTGGCGGACATGCCGTCCTAACCGTTGTCACAGACCGTGGGGATTTCGTTCTGGACAACGTTGAACCTCGGGTTCTGCTCTGGAAAGAAGCAGAACTCTATTTCCTCAAGCGCCAATCGCAACATGACCCCAACACATGGGTCAGTCTCGTCTCTGGTTGAATCGTGCGCTGGAGGGTTCTGTCGCAAACCGTAATTCTGATCGCGACAGGACGCTTCCGGGTCGGCTATCAAGCGGCCAGGATTTCGAATTGCTCAGCTATTGAGGGGCGCGAATTATAGGTAACCTCGCCTGTCGCTTGCGCATCATATGAACCATTTCGATGCCGTCGAGTATGATCCGGGCGCTCGCTATCGACTTGAAGCCGAGCATCGAGCGGACCCGGCGTTTGCTGCGCCGATGGTCCTGTTCTATCCGGTTGTTGAGGTACTTGCCCTTGCGTATGCGATTTGGTCTCGATGAACGTCGCGTCCTGTCGCAAAGGCGGTCTTCAAAATGGTTCATATGATGCGCAAGCGACAAGGCAGATATTCCTACAACCCCAGCCCATCGCTTGCTGAGCAATTCCACGCTCTGGCCGATGCCTTCTGACCTCATATCCGAAACGGTTCTTTCTCCGCCATATCAAAAATTTGCAACAGAACCTGCTCCACGGCGCGAATATGCTCATGCAGGTTCGAACTGCGGAGGCAAATGGCGAACTTCGCGATCGATTGCGAGCACCTTTTCGACAGCCTGAAGCGAACATGCCACCGCTATTCAAACCAAAACCGCCCCTCCTGCGTGCCGCGTAACCCCAGTGAAATTACCGGTCTCGGCAGCGGTTGTGCCAGCCATGCCGGTGCCGACTTCGCATACCGCAATCCGGGCAGATGCCGATCGGTTTCGCAGCAGCGGAAACAATCCAATTTTCTTCATCTTGAAGGGTGATACCCAGAACTCTGACCCCTGGACCGGGCGACCATTTTGATTTCGTTTGCATCACCGCAGATAGCGACCGCGACGCTAACACTCTGTTAACCACAGACTTTGAGGAAGAACCGTTTGAAGTGTAAATCGACACGAGTGGCGGCAGCTTGCTAGCCGACCCCGCAGTGGGTTGATCGACGGAGATCCGGGGCCGGACCAGGAGGCCATCACCAGAGAGCAGGAACGGACCGCCTCCGGTGGACCGTGTTCAAGCAACCATGATCCTGTTGGATTCAGAATCCGTCGAAGGCCTCGGATAGGCTGGAAGTTTGCCGTCGTCGCGCCGGTGGCGAATGCTGCCGAAATCGCGGATATCGTGACGCTGTTGCTGTTGCCGGTCTTTCGGGCTCCGAAGGACATTTCGGCACACACCTATCCATTTAAAACTCGATAGCGAACGGCATCAATCACGTATAATGACGCATCATTAAAAACGTTTATCGAATCGTCAATTTAAACGCGTCTTGAATCAACGTTAAATACGCGTATATAAACGACAGCAAAAACGTGTAATGATACGGCCAATTGGCCTATCGAGATGCCGCATTGTAAAGTCGCACAAGAAGAACGAGGTCGTGAGAACCTAGAATGGCTACACCAAATGAAAAGTTGGCTGACGCCTTGCAAGCCCTCAAAACATTGCAGGATGGCGGGCGTCGAATATTCAAGTCCGACGAGTTCAGCCGACTACACCGAGAGCGCCTTACACGGAGCGGATTTCTCCAAGAGGTCATCCGCGGCTGGCAAATGTCAACGGGACCCCAGTCCCAGGACGGCGACACAACCCTTTGGTACGCTTCATTCTGGGAGTTCTGTTCCCTCTACTGCAACGACCGCTTTGGACAGGAATGGCATCTGTCACCGGAACAATCGATGCTACTCCACGCAGATGCAACGGCGATTCCGCCCCAGGTGATTGTCAACAGTCCAAAGGCAACGGGAAACAACCTATCACTGCTTTTTGGCACATCAATGTACGATCTCAAGACCAAGAAAATGCCACCGCGTGTTGATCTCGTCGAGAAAAACGGATTGAGGTTCTATACTGCGGACGCCGCCCTGGTGAAAGTTGCTGAAGCGTTTTTCCAAAGATCACCTATCGAAGCCCAGGTCGTGCTGAAATCCGTGCGCGACGTGTCGGGAGTCCTCGGTAGATTGCTCGACGGAGGGCATTCGGCCGTGGCCGGCCGACTGGCCGGGGCATTTCGGCGCGTAGGAAAAGACGAGTTCGCCGACGATATCTTGAAAACGATGAAAGGCGCGATGTACGACGTTAGAGAGACCGACCCGTTCGATCAAAACCAGCAAGTCTCCACCTTAGCCGTTGGTGGATCTCCCATTGTGGCCCGTCTCAATGCTATCTGGGAAAGCCAGCGTCAGGCGGTCCTTGATGTTTTTCCTGCTGCCCCCGGGCTTCCCTCGGACACCACCGAATTCATGAAATCGGTCGAGGATATATACAAGAACGACGCATACCACTCGCTTTCGATCGAAGGGTACAGCGTTACTCCGGAACTCATTGATCGCGTGCGCGCTGGTACGTGGGATCCGGACGTGAATCAGCAGGATAGGCAAAACCGCGACGCCTTGGCAGCACGCGGTTACTGGCAGGCGTTTCAGAGCGTAAAGGAATCTGTTGCGGAGATTCTCCGCGGTGCACCGGCGGGAGCCGTTGTCCGTAAGCAACATAGGGATTGGTACCGCGAACTGTTCGGCCCCTCCGTAGCCGCAGGTATCCTGAAACCCAGCGCCCTCGCGGGCTATCGAAACCACCCTGTATATCTCCGCGGATCATGGCATGTACCACCGCGTTCCGAAGCGGTTCCGGATGGAATGGAGACCCTGTTCGGCCTACTGGAGAAGGAAAGCGAACCAGCGGTTAGGGCAGTCCTTGGCCACTGGTTGATAGGCTATGTTCATCCCTATCCTGACGGCAACGGACGGATGGCGCGCTTCCTAATGAACGCCATGTTCGCCTCTGGTGGGTTTCCATGGACAGTGGTTAGGGTTGAAGATCGGTCAACTTATTTGGCTGGCCTTGAACAGGCGAGCGTCCACATGAACGTCAAACCGTTCGCGGAGTTCATCGCGGAGCGCACCTCTTGGTCGACGAGTAAGGCAGTCTAAAATCATCGGGTTCAGGACGTGGTACACAGAAGCGGCTGAGTTGACGTATCGACTGCTGGATTTTGGTTGCATCGCCTTGATGGGATACGAACGAACAAACCACATCTCATTTTGTCAACGTATCGAGAAACCGGCCTTTACGACGCGAGCTATATTCTGGCCGTTGCGCCGAGCTTCGCGCTATCCTGCGTTGTCCGTTCCTCCTATACATTACAGACTTTGCGCGAACGAATCAGTGCGTATTCCAATGATGACGGACGGTGATTCCGATGCGAAGCCGGACAGTTCGCGGTGGCCTTGGGCCGGCCGGTTGTTTGACCGGAACGGGCTCTCAGGTCAAGCCACGGTTGTATCGGCGGCGTTGACAGAGCAGCGTTTTCTCATGCTCTCACCGCTGTGTTCGATGCGGTATGCGTTTCAGCGGTCGGCGCGTGTCAGAAAGATCATTCTTTCGGTGTCGCTAGCTTCGAGGGATAGGACGGTCTTACTCGAATCAAGCATCCGTGCTTCCATCGCGGGGAAAGCCTGGGCAAGAGCAGGGATCGAGACACCGTCGATTTATTCGATAAACATCGCGGCGTCTGAAGAGGAGTCAGACTAGGTCGGAGATTTGATTTGGCGGGACAAATTGCAAGGGTTCGACGCGCTCGCAGCCGGGGAAAGAACGGGCGAGAAAGATTTTTTAAATTCGCTTTCCGGGTTTTTCGCCCCGCCGCGATTAATAGGCTGAGCGCTTCTGATGACCGCTCGCGAACCGCTGCTGCGCTGAGCAAGGGGGTGAGATGGCTCGACCGTTGAAAACTGAATCGGATGGAGTACTCTATGCGCGTCCGCCGAGTGTAGAAACCCAGATCGACCAAGCGGTCCAGCTTTCAGCCACCGATCTGCGGCGGCGTCTGCTGATTACTGATCGGAACGATCCCGGCCATCTGCGCTCCGAATGCCTTGTTCATCTCGTTCGGGAGGGACGACGTTCCGGCAACCAGGCGCTGATGACCGCGGTCTTACCCATATTGCTCGGCAGATGTGAAGCCAACCTTCGGGTTACGGTCGCGGATGGCGCAATACCGGACGCCGCAAACCTTCGACAGGAAATCCTCGACGACCTGACGGAGCTGTTCGTGATGGACGGGTCGGGTGACTTTCCCGACGAACTGGATTTCTACGAATGCAAGTTCAACAAGGCATTCAGAGCACTGCGTATCGATGCCATCAGGCGTGCCGAGCGGCGGAACAAGCGTTCCATAGAAGTTGCCGAAATGCCGGAGCTTGAAGTAAAAAGCATGCCCGATGCCTTCGAGGATGCGTTTGCCAGGGTGTCGGACGCATTCAGGGTTTTGCCTACGCAGGAATGGGATGCCGATCGCGAGCCAATCCTGCAGGCAATCGAAGCGCTACCACCAGGCGAGCGAGATGCCGTCGTGCTTGTCCATGTCCTCGGCTACAAGGAAGAATCCGACAATCCCGAAGAAGAGACGGCTGCAACAAGATGCAATTGTACGGGACGAACCATTCGCAACCGGCTGACACGGGCCGCCGCGAAGCTTTCCCGTTTCAAGGAGGACCTATGAGCCAGACCCTTAACGCAAGCCCGCGCGCATTGCGGGAGGCCTTCTACGCACTATCCGCGGCCCAGGAAATCCCCGATGCCAGGCTGCTGGATGATCTCGTTCGCCAGCATCCTCAATATGGCGCGGAGCTCACCGAATTCGCCATCGCTCTTGCCGTCGACGCATTGCGCGGCAATCGCGCTGTTGAAGCAACGGAAACGGCAATTGACCCGACGATCGTGAGCCCCGCCGTCAGCAGGGCGATGAGCCACTTCCAGAACCGGCTTCATGCAGTTACGACCGGCGGACCAAAGGCGGTGAGCGAGCCCGCAACCGTCCCCGACGCGCCCAACCCGTTCAGCGGTTTATCGCGTGGTGAGTTTCGTGGCCTTGCCACGCGACTGAACGCAAATGCCGTTTTCGTCGGCAAGTTACGCGATCGCCAGATCGATCCGGACACCATCCCGCCCGGCATCCGAGCACGGGTCGCCGACGAGCTGAAAGCGCCGCTGGACGTGGTCGTTGCTCATTTCGCGGGAAGGCAGCCGATGCCAACAGGTCAGTTTTTCAAAGCCGATGGCAAGCCAACCACCGGCGCGCAGCAGAGCTTTGATGAGGCTGTCAAGAATTCGGGCCTGACGCCGGAGCAGCAAGCCTATCTGTTAGGACTTTGAACGCATGGACCATTTCGAACCGATCAGGACCACGGCGGCGACACTCCACGGCGAGTTGCTTGCGGAGGGCAAAGATCCGTTCGATCTGCTTGCGTTTGTTCAAGCGGCAGTTTCGCACCGCGATCTGGAACTCGTTTGGCTCCCGCGAGGCGACCCGGCACTGAAGGGCGCAAAAGCGCTGTTCGACGATCAAGGGGGAACAATTTGCTGCGAGGACGAAGGTGACCCGATAACGCGCGCGCTGCTTGTTGCGCACGAACTCGGACATGCCGAGCTTCATGCCGGCTCGGCGACCTGCGCGACATCGGATATCGATCCTTCCCGGAGCACCGAGGCCGCCCCTGTCGGACTTCAACGCGTCGAAGATTACGGTGCAAAAGAGCGACGCGAACTACAGGCAAATGTCTACGCCCGAGAACTTCTGCTGCCACGCGCATTCGCGCACAAATTACATGCCGTAGACAATTTGGCGGCCGCGGCAATCGCGGATCGAACGAAGCTCCCTGTCGCGCTGGTCCGGCAACAGGTGCTCGATGCCTTGCTTCTGCCAACAGTGGCCGATGAGACCGAGCAGGAACAAGTGGAGGTCGAGTCGCCGGCACGAAAGCCCGACCCGTCTCAAGATCGCGCGGCGGTGCATCGCGAAAAGCCCTTCCAGTTGCAGGCGGGACCGGGAACCGGCAAGACCCGAACGCTCGTCAAGCGCGCACTGTCGTTGCTGGCAGAGGGCATTGATCCGGCGGCAATCCTCATCCTGACATTTTCCAACCGTGCTGCGGGAGAATTGTCCAAGCGGTTGACTGCGGTAGCACCCGATGCTGCGCCGAAACTTTGGATCGGCACGTTTCACGCGTTCGGGCTCGATCTTGTGCGCCGTTATCACGACAAGCTGGGGCTTGCGCCGAACCCGTCGCTGTTCGATCGCAGTGATGCGATCGAGGTACTTGAAGACATTCTGCCGACGCTTCCCCTCGTCCACTACCGGAACCTCTGGGACCCCGCGATGGTCTTGCGTGACATCGTCGGAGCAATTTCCCGCGCCAAGGATGAAATCGTCGGTCCACAACGCTATCGCGAACTTGCAAAGGCGATGGAAGCGGATGCTGGTGGCGACGAGGATGCAAAGATTGCTGCCGCGAAATGCCTCGAAATTGCGGATGTCTACGATCTATACGAGGCGGCCGTGCGCAGGCACGGCGGCGTGGATTTCGGCGATCTAATCATGCGTCCGACGCAGTTGCTGGAGGCGGATGAGGCCGTTCGCATCGGCGTTCAGCTTCGTCATCGTCACGTCCTCGTCGATGAATATCAGGATGTGAACCGCGCAAGCGCGCGTCTCTTGAAGATGATCGCCGGAGACGGTGAACGCCTTTGGGTCGTTGGTGATGCGCGGCAATCCATCTACCGTTTTCGGGGCGCTTCGTCGGAAAATATGGTCCGGTTCGCCACGGACTACCCCGGTGCGGTAATCGATCAACTCGGCGTCAACTACCGCTCGACCGAACAGATCGTGCGCAGTTTCGTCGCCGTTGCCCCGCACATGGGCGCCTCACGGGGCATGCTGCCCCTCGCATTGGAGGCTAACCGGGGTCAAGGCCCTGGCCGCCCCGAACTGCGGCGCTTCGAGACCTTGGATGACGAAGCGGAAGGGGTAGCAGCCAGCATTCGTCAGCTTGAAAAAGAGGGTGTGAAACTTCGCGATCAAGCTGTTCTATGTCGAACCAACGGCCGGCTGAATGAGATCGCATCGGCGCTTGAGGCGCGCGGCATTCCCGTCCTTCATCTCGGAAGTTTGTTCGAGCGGGAGGAGGTTCGTGACCTGTTGGCGCTGCTGAGTCTGGCCGTCGATCCGTTCGGCGACGCATTGGTGCGCGTCGGCGCCATGACTCGGTATGGTCTAAGGCTGCAGGATTCGCACTGTCTCAGCCGCCATCTGCGATCACTTGGCAAGCCCGCGCTGGCGGGCCTCGCGGAGGCGATTAACGCTCCAGGGTTATCAGCCTCAGGGCGCGTTGGGATTGCCCGGTTGGCCACCGATTTGGCACCACTTCGCTCGAACATGAGTGCCTGGGAGTTTCTGACCGTCTATCTTCTCGATCGTACCGATCTGGCAAGGCAGCTGGGCGAGGCCACCTCCGTAACCGAACGAATGCGCGCGGTGGCGGTGTGGCAGTTCCTCAATTTCGTACGGGAGCAAAGCCCCGTGGGGGCTGGCCTCCCGATTCAGCGAACGCTCGACCGCGTCCGCCAGCTTGTTCTGTTGGCGGAAGAGCGAGATTTGCGACAGGTTCCTGCCGCAGCACTGCATCTGGACGCGGTTCGTCTGATGACCGTTCATGGCAGCAAGGGCCTCGAATTCGAAGGTGTACATGTGCCGGGACTGACGGTTGCAAGTTTCCCGAGTTCGAACCGCGGCCAACGTTGCCCACCGCCCAATGGCATGATCGACAGCGTCGGAAGTATTTTGCCCGCTGACGAGGCCAAGCGCGCCCATGAGGACGAGGAGCAATGTCTTTTTTTTGTGGCTTTGTCGCGCGCTCGAACTCATCTCCGTCTCTATCATGCGCGAAAGCAACGAAATGGAAACGGCCGATCGCCCTCGCCGTTTTTGGACTGGCTTCCTGCTACGCTCATAATGAACGTGGTAAATCCGCCCCTACTTGCGCTTCCTCCAGATGCGCCAAAGCCCGAGCCAATCGCAATCTCCTGGCCATCGAACTGGGTGTTGACGGACAGTCGTCTCGGCTCATACGAAAAGTGTCCGCGGCGGTTCTTTTATACGCACGTTCTGGGCCTGGGTGGCGCTCGGAAACCCACGGCGTTTTCCCGTACCCACGATTGTCTCTATGAATTGCTGCGCTGGCTTGCCGAGACTCGACGTGCCGGAGAGCCAAGTCTTGCCGAAGCGGAAACGGCATTCGAGGCGATCTGGAAGGAACGAGGGCCGGTCGATCACGCCTTCGCCGATGACTACCGGAAACTTGCATCGAGATTGATCGGTGCATTGCTGAAAGCCGGCGCTGGCCATCGCTTCGGCGACGCGCAACCCCTCGCCATCGACTTTCCAAATGACGGTCGTGTGCTGGTCGAGCCGGACGAAGTGGCCGAATTGCCCGATGGCACAATCGTCATCCGTCGTGTTCGCACCGGATACAGACGCAGTGACGAGTACGACCGGCTCGAATACACCCTCTACCATCTTGCTGCCCGTAGCCAGTTCGGTGGCCGGGCTGTCGTTCACGCGTTGCATTTGACCGATGAAACCCAAGAGCGAGTCGAGATCAGCACGACCAAGATTAGCAATCGGCAAAAAAAGAGCGAGACGATGCTGGCCGGCATCGCCGCGGGTGCATTTCCCACGGAGACCGATGCGATAACCTGCCCCCGGTGTCCACATTTCTTCATTTGCGCCGCGACGCCGCCGGGTCCGCTGAAGCTCGATTAAAAAATTTCGTTCTGGCTTTCCGGGTTCCTCCTCTGCTGGCGATCAAGGAGGTAAGGGACGAAGCCAGGCAATAGGGCCTCGCACTTCGATCCCCGGAGTGCAGACATGAAATTCATCGACGTTTTTTACCAGGGCGAAGGCATCGGCGAGATCGCGCATATCGAGATCGAACCCGACACGGCGTTCGCCGCCCTCAAGACCATCCTCATCGAGAAGCACGGGGCAACCCACGGCGCATTGCTGTTCCTCGAAGATGAGGACGAGCCGCTCGACGAATCCATCCTCGTCAAGGACCGCGCCAGCCCTAAGGGGCTCAAGGTCCACGTCCACCATTGCCGTCATGTCGAGGTGACGGTCACGTTCAATGGTGAGTCGGTCGAGCGCCGCTTTCCGCCGAGCGCCACGGTCGCACGGGTCAAGCGCTGGGCGGCCGAAAAGAAGTTCGGCATGTCCGAGGACGAAGCCGGTGAACACGTGCTGCAGATCGCAAGCACGCATGATCGCCCGGCGCCCGGAACGCATATCGGGTCGTTGACCGAAAGCAAGATCTGCAATCTCGCCTTCGATCTCGTCCCCGACGAACGTGTTAACGGTGCGGCGGAGGGCTTCGCATGATCGGCCCCGATCAGCGAGCCTTCGAGGCGGACGTGGCGAAGGCCACGTTCCGGCTCGGCCAGGCAGAAGGCCGCTGGCGGCACATTGCCGTAACCTGGCCGTTCGCCTTCATTGTCGTGAACGCCAAGGATGGTCGGGAATATGTACTCCGGCTGAACTGCGCCGGCTATCCGCAGAGCCCGCCGACGGGCGGCCCCTGGGATATGAGCACCAACCAAGTCCTTGCATTCGATCTCTGGCCGCGCGGCCCGAGTGGCCGCGTGTCCGCAGTCTTCCGCACAGACTGGAAGGGCGGCACTGCCCTTTACCTGCCCTGTGATCGCGAAAGCTTCGTCGGTCATGACAACTGGCGTTCCGAAATGCCCTCGAAAATCTGGCGCCCCGCCGATGGAATCGTGCAATATCTGGAGCTTGTTCATGAACTACTTCACTCGCGCGACTATACGCCGCCTCTTCGCCCCGCGGCATGAGCTTTCCTGCTCCTGGTTCCTGTGGCTCCGCCTGAAGGCAAGGCTGCGCGAGCGCGGGCGTGATCGCAGCCGCGAGAGTGGCGCCTTCCTCCTCGGGTATCGCGAGGGCGGAGCAGCCCACATCGTCGATTTCGTGCTCTACGACGATCTCGATCTACATTCGCTCGACACCGGCATCGTCCGTTTCAATGGCCGGTATTTCAGTGACCTCTGGGCGATTTGCAAGGCGCGCGGCCTCACGGTCGTGGCCGATGTCCATGTCCATCCACTAGGTTCCGGGCAGAGCAATTCCGATCGCGATCATCCCATGATCTCGCGTGCCGGCCATCTCGCCCTGATCCTCCCGGACTTTGCGATTGGCGCTCAGCCGCGATCCGGTATCGGCATCTATCGTTATCTCGGAAGCAAGCAATGGCAGGTGGTGCCAACTTCGGAGCGCCGCAGCTTTTTCCATATCGGATTGTTTTAACAAGGGACGCATCATGACCACACAGATTTCGGCAGACTCCCTTCACCGGCTGGTTAAACATGCGATCGACAGTGGCACAGCCGCCAGCGTCGAGGAAGCGAAGGCCCTGTTTCAAGGTTACAGGCTGGCCGTTGAGATCGATCATGCCACAGCCTCCGACCCGGTACAGCAGGCCGCGTTGCTGACGACCGTCGCACTTGGTCTGCGGGTATTCCTGGGCGGGGTTTCGGTTGGCGGACCGCTGGACACGCCGTTGTCGCCGGCAATGCCCTTCGGGCGGACGGTGGCCGATGCTGTGAAGGCACTGGGCGGAACATCTGGCGCCATCGCAGACGGCACACCGACGATCGTAATCGGTGGAGCTGCTCGTGAGCGGCGTAAAGGATTTTGCATCCGGACAGCGACGGCTGGCTGGCGTGGCGGCATCTTGCCGATCCACTCCGAGCTTCGTCCGACCGGCGGCACCTCTATGCCGTTAGCCGGAATGCTTGCAGCGGGCTTGGCAGTGAACGAAGCATTTCTGTACGCCAGTGGCGGTTCGTCCGCGGTCGGACGGCGCCCGGTTGGGCTTTCGCTATGGCGCCCCGGTTCGGACGTGGACTGGCTACAATCGGATGGAAGCGAACCGGCATTGACCTACCTGCCATCTCGTCTGTGGTTGATCGGCCTCGGCCATCTGGGCCAGGCCTATCTGTGGGGTCTTGGCCTCCTGCCCTATAAGGACCCCTCAGAGGTAAAACTTGTCCTTCAGGATGTCGACGTGATTACCGAGTCGACGACGAGCACTTCCATCCTTACCGACGTCACCATGGTCGGCCAGAAGAAGACGCGGGTGACGGCGACATGGGCGGAGCAACGGGGCTTCACAACCTCTCTGCAGGAACGTTTGTTCGCGGCAGATTTCAAGCGTCAGCCGGATGAACCGGCGGTGGCGCTTTGTGGGGTCGATAACGGCCTCGGCCGGAGAGCCCTGGATCAGGTTGGATTCGATTTGATTGTTGAAGCCGGGCTCGGCCGTGGCTATCGGGATTTCCGCACTATGCGGCTCCACGTGTTGCCTGGTCGCCGCCCCGCCGCGGAGATCTGGAAGCAAAACGGCAAGACCGAAAAGGTCGAGGACCGGCCCGCCTATGCCAAGCTTATGGCGGACGGTGTGCTCGACCGCTGTGGAATGACGCTGCTTGCGGGAAAAGCCATCGGTGCGCCGTTTGTGGGCTGCATCGCTGCCACGTTGGCATTGTCAGAGGTGCTACGGCTCCTCCATGGCGGACCGATGCATCAATTGATCGATGTTGATCTTCTCAGCCTTGATCATCGCGTTGTTTTACAGCATCAGAACGACTTTTCGAGATGCAATCCGGGTTTTGCCATGGTTGCATCCTGATTCCGCGTTCAATCCAAAAATCCAAATCAACCGCGCGAGACGCATGCTGCCACCCACCGTCAATCTTGCGATCTCTCGCTCGGTTCTGGCATTTTTGCAGCCTCGTTGATAGGTTGTATCTACGGTGCTTTGCAATGGGGGATTCTACGGTGAACGCACGACAGCCGGGCAAGGACAAGCTTGAACATGAGGGAGCAGAACTAGGCCGAATTCACGCGCTGGCGAATAATCGAAAGGCGCTCGGCTACTGGCTGGGATTTCTGAAGGGAATCTTGGCGAGCAACGACGTCGAAACTGCCGAATTCGAACCGCTAAGTGTGGAGGCAGAGAATTTCCTTAGATTGCTCCATGATCCTGATGCGTACGAACTCATCGAAGACCTCCGCATTTGGAAAAATGAGCCCAGGGAAGTGTACGAGATCATTCAGAGCGTCGTGGATGTACGTTCTCGTGACTTTGTCGTTGAGAGTGAAAAGGACGAAATCAACTAGCTTTACGGATTTTGTGCCGGGATCGCCTGTGACAATTACATAACGCCCGAGGAGGCCGAACGGTTACTGTCGAGGATAGACGAGTATCCGCGCATTCAAGCGGATCGGCGGGTGCGTAATGTGAGGAATGCCGTGAAGCGCTCCATAGCGGACGGGCGGATTACGCCAGACGAATCTGACGACATTTGCACATGGATCACTCATCTGGTCGGCGATAGTGCCACTGACACCGGGATCGCTACATTCGGCAATGTAGGCGTCATCGAGGGTGCCCTAAATGATCACAACGACGTCGTCTTCGATCAACGGATGTTCGTTCTAACAGGGAAATTCACGCTCGGCCCACGTAAGGCAATCCAAGGAATGATTTCCGACCGCGGCGGTGAGTTCAAAGGTAACGTTTGCCGGAACACGCACTATCTGTGCGTCGCAGCAGAAGCCTCCCGCGATTGGAAACATAGCCACGAAGGCTTGAAGATCATCCGGGCGATTGAATTGCGGGCGGAGGGCCGTGGCCCTCAGGTGGTGCATGAGGGCACGTTGGCTCAGGCGTTTGCGCGGTAGCCAACGCGCTTGGCTCGCCCCTACTCTTCGTTACTGTCCTGCTCGGCCGGCAAAACTGCTACCAAATCGGCCTTCCGGCTAAGCAGCCCGGCGTCCTCGAGCGCCTCGATGTCGGGGAGGTCGCGCAGCGTTTCCATGCCGAAGGCGGAGAGGAAGTGCTTCGTCGTCACATAGGTATAGGGCGCCCCCGGCCTGGGGCTGCGGGGGCCAGAGGCGAGGAAGTTGGCGTTGCGCAGCACGCCGATCGTGTCGCGGCTGACCTCTTTGCCAAAGATCCTGCTGAGCTCCCCGCGTGTCAACGGCTGGAAATATCCAACCGCCATCAGCACCATCGCCTCGAACTCCGACAGCGCCGCGGCGGCCGAGCGCGTCGGCGCGGTGGATGCCCGAATGGTGTCGGCGAAACGGGTACGGGTTCGATGCTGCCAGCCGCCGGCGACGGACACGAGCTCATAGGGCCGCTCGCGCAGTTCGTCTTGGAGGTCGTCGATCAGCAGGTCGATGCTGCAGTCTTTTCCGACCACCCGCGCCAGCGTATCGCGGGTCACCGGTTCGGCCGAGGCAAAGATCACCGCCTCGACTCGCATCATCCATTCTCGCCAACGCAATTCCGCCGGCAGATCCACCAACTCCCTATCAAACAGCCGTTCGGCTGCAACATTCGTCCTTTTTCGGGTTTTCTTTGCTACGCCGGCTCCGGTCATCGTCACAATCCAAAAATTCGGAACGACGATCGGCCGGATAGCTCGCGCACGGCGCCAAAACTCTCCAATCGCTCGAAAAGCCGGGTCGCCGCCCAGCGGGAGAGGTTGGCGCCGGGCGCCGACGCCGGCACGGCGTCTTCCTCGAGCAGTGTTGCGATGACCGCGCCGGCACCCTTGGTCCGCACCTTCGGCGCCACGGTCACAAGGGTGTCCGCCCTCCGGGCGATCTCACTCGCCGAGCGCAGGGCGCTGCCCGTCGCCTCGACCAGCGCAAGGCAGACGGCGCGCGGGAAACCGGGCTCGCCCGGGCGGACGCGTCCCCGGCCCCCAAGCGTCCGGAAGGCCGGCCTGTAGCGCTCGCCCATCAGCAGCGGCACGGGACGCTCCCATTTCAGCATCGCGGCGATCAGCATGTCGGCCAGCGCCCAGACAAGCGGCCCGGCGTCGGGGCGCGCGGCAACAATTGCCGACACCAGATCCGCCACCGCAAACGGCGCTGGCCGACCGGACTGGAACGCGGCATCGGCGTCGTCGAGCGCGGCGGCCAATCCATCGTCCCACGACAGCCCGAGCAGTTCGGCCAGTTCGGCGACGGTTTTCGATGAAAACCCCGGTTTGCGAGTCGCGAGCCTTTTGTAGGTCAGAAACACCCTTCCGGCCGGGCCGGGATCGTCACCAGCCGCGGTCAGCAGCACGGCGTCGCGCAGTGCCTTTTCGTCCTCGTTGCGGCCCATCAGCCGCACCGCCGCCGCGGCGCATTTCAGGGCCTGACGGGAGCGCCAGCAGCCGCTCCAGACCGGTTCGGCCCGGACGAGATCATCCAGCGACTTCAGAGCGATGCCGGCGGCGAAGGCGGCGTCCGCTTCCGTGGGCTCGCGGCCGCGCGGCAAGGCCCAGGCCGGTAAATTCGCCAGCGGCAGTTTGGTCCGAGCAGGGGCGACGGCGAGCGAATCCATGCCGGCGACACTACAACGTGTGTGCAGTTTAAGCCATCATATTCAGCACAAACCGCACTACCTGTCCTCAGGTGAATATGAATGATAATGTTGCATTATCGTTCGTTATGTTCCTTATAGAGTGAATGACCGATGTCGCTCGTTTTTCACCGGCGGACAGCCCCTTTTGAGCGTCAGATCGACGAGAATTCGCGTTCATTGAGCGGACCGGGTTTGCGGCCAATTCCCGGACTGCTGGCCGAGGATGGCCTCTGTCGTC